>NZ_JBNNFM010000016.1:0-120571 GCF_050267765.1 Flavobacterium sp. NPDC079362
TTTGCAAGTATTCAGTTAAACGAATCTAATATCGTTTGGTATACTGCTTTAACTGGCGGAACATTGATTCCAAGTACAACAGCTTTGACAAGTGGCACTTATTATGCGGCTATAAAAGATGCAACATCACTTTGCGAAAGTGCATTGAGACTGGAAGTTGCCGTAATAGTAACAGATCCGGGAACACCAAGTTTGGTAACTGCAGGAACACAAAACTTCTGTCAGTCGACTTTGCCAACTTTTGCAAGTATTCAGTTAAACGAATCTAATATTGTTTGGTATACTGCTTTAACTGGCGGAACATTGATTCCTTCAACAACAGCTTTGACAAGTGGTACTTATTATGCGGCGATAAAAGATGCAACATCACTTTGTGAGAGTGCATTGAGACTGGAAGTTGCCGTAATAGTAACAGATCCTGGAACACCAAGTTTGGTAACTGCGGGAACACAAAACTTCTGTCAGTCGACTTTGCCAACTTTTGCAAGTATTCAGTTAAACGAATCTAATATTGTTTGGTATACTGCTTTAACTGGCGGAACATTGATTCCTTCAACAACAGCTTTGACAAGTGGTACTTATTATGCGGCGATAAAAGATGCAACATCACTTTGCGAAAGTGCATTGAGATTAGAAGTTGCAGTAATAGTAACAGATCCGGGAACACCGAGTTTGGTAACTGCGGGAACTCAGAATTTCTGTCAGTCCACTTTGCCAACTTTTGCAAGTATTCAATTAAACGAATCTAATATCGTTTGGTATACTGCTTTAACTGGCGGAACATTGATTCCTTCTGCAACAGCTTTGACAAGTGGGACTTATTATGCAGCGATAAAAGATGCAACATCACTTTGCGAAAGTGCTGCAAGATTATTGGTAACCATTAGCGTTACAAATCCTGCAACACCTACAACTACATCAATTACGCAGCCTTTCTGCTCAGCAAGTAACCCAACAGTTGCGAGCATTCAGGTAAATGAAAGTAATGTGGTTTGGTACAGTGCACCAAATGGAGGAACTGCAATTGCACCAACTACAGCTTTAGTAAATGGAGATTATTATGCGGCATTAAAAGATGCAACAACTGGATGTGAAAGTAGTATCAGGCTAAAAGTTAGTGTTACTGTTGGAAGTTTAAATGCACCTACAACAAATAACACAGCTCAGAACTTCTGCTCAACTAGTGCTCCAACTATAGCAAGTATTCAGGTAAACGAAAGTAATGTAAGTTGGTTTAATAGTGCTATTGGAGGAACAGCGATTCCAACAGTAACACCTTTAACTTCGGGTACTTATTATGGAGAAATTACAGATTTAACAACAGGATGTAAAAGTGCAACTCGTTTACCGATTACAATTACAATTGTAAATCCAATGGCGACGCCAACGACGAATTCGCTAGCTCAAAACTTCTGTTCTGTAAATGCACCAAAAGTTTCGAATATTCAGGTAAACGAATCTAATGTAATTTGGTATAGCACTTCCACAGGAGGAACAGCAATTCCGTCAACGACAGCCTTAGCAAATGGTACTTATTATGGTGTTGTTTCGAGCGGTTCAGGTTGCGAGAATTTGTTAAGATTAGAGGTGGTGGTGAATGTAAATACACCAATTTTAGTTACTACACCAAGAACATCACAAACATTTTGTCTGTCATCAACGCCAACAATTGAAGATATAGTTGTAAATGAAGCCAATATAGTGTGGTATACTTCAGCAAATGGCGGAACACCATTAGCAGCGAATACACCTCTTATAGCGACAACATATTATGCAGCAACACTTAACAGTACAAATAATGGCTGTGAAGGTGCTTCAAGATTAGGAGTAGCAGTTTCTTTTGATAATGATGCTCAGGTTCCGATCACGACAACAGATGATACACCATGTGTTTTCCAGGGAATCACTTATTCAATTGCCAACGGAAAATCAAATTATGTATGGTCAATTACCAACGGAACAATTACTTCCGGTGGAGGAAATGCAGATGGATCTGTAACAGTTTCTTGGTCTGATGTTGGACCGGGTAAAGTTGAGGTTGCTTATATCAATACATGTAATGAAAGATCAGTAAAATCATTAAATGTTACCGTAGCAACTTGTTCAGATCTAACGATAACCAACACAGTGAGTAATCCTAATCCTAATTTTGGTGATCAGATCACATTTACAGTAACGGTAAACAACATTGGTGAAGGTAATTTCATAAATACAATAGTTAGCGATTTATTACCAAGCGGATTTAATTTGGTAAGTGCAAATACAACTTTAGGTACATATGATTTATTAACTCAACTTTGGACAATTCCAACTTTAAATGCCGGACAAAGTGTAGTGCTTACAATTGTTGCCGAAGTATTGCCTAGTGGTAATTATACAAGTGTTGCAACAGTCGAAATTTCAACTCCTTTAGATGCTGATCCATCAAATAATTCGGCCTCAGTTACTGTTGAGCCAATTTGTTTGACAGTTTACAATGAGTTTACTCCAAACAACGACGGAGCTAACGATTTGTTTAGAATTGACTGTATCGAATCATATCCAAACAACGAGTTGAAAGTATATAACAGATATGGCTCATTAGTATATAGTAAACAACATTATGAAAATGATTGGGACGGAACCGCTAATGTATCCGGAGTTATTAATAGAGGAGATATGTTGCCTACAGGTACTTATTTTTATGTGATAACTATTGGAGATGGAACGGTTAAAAAAGGATGGTTATCTATAATGAGATAAGCAGCCGGTATTAATCATCTAATTAATTAAACTTAATAAGTATCGTTATGAAACTATATATAAAATCAGTAGAAACGTATTTCATTTTAATATGTTCGTTAATCACATTTTGTGCAAGTGCACAACAAGATCCGGAGTACACACAATATATGTACAACACAATGTCCGTAAATCCAGCTTATGCTGGATCTACGGGAACATTAGAAGCAACACTTTTACACCGTTCTCAATGGGTTGGAATTGATGGTGCTCCAGAAACACAATCGTTTTCTATTCACTCACCACTTCGAAACGAGAATATTGGTTTGGGATTAAGTGTCGTAAATGACAAAATTGGTCCATCAAACGAATTGTATCTCGACGGAAACTTTGCTTATTCAATCCCTTTAGGATATGATAAAAGACTGGCGTTTGGTCTTAAAGCAGGTATGAGAATGTTAAACATAGATTGGTCTAAAGGAAGATATTACAATAACAATGATGCTTTATTAAACCAAAACATAAATAATCAAATGAAGATTGCTGTTGGAGCAGGGGTTTACTATTATACAGATAAATGGTACGTAGGATTTTCGATTCCAAGCTTTATTCAAAATGATTATTATGACGACGTTCAGGAATCTATAGATTATGATCGTTTGCATTATTATTTAATGGGAGGTTATGTTTTTGATCTGAATCCTAATCTAAAATTCAAGCCAGCATTTTTAGTCAAAGCAGTAAATGGCGCACCACTTACTGCTGATATTTCGGCGAATTTTATGATTGCAGAAAAATTTGTAATAGGAGGTTCTTATCGAACAGATGATTCGGTAAGCATATTGGCAGGTTTTCAAATATCCAGAAGTTTTTATATCGGATATGCTTTTGATTACACCGTAAGTGATTTGAACAAGTACAATGATGGAACGCATGAAATTATCTTGCGTTACCAATTCATGAAAAACCAGAGTAAAATCAGATCTCCACGATTCTTCTAAATACAAAATCTATGAAAAAACTATATATCCTAAGTTTAGTCTTGAGCATTACCTTTGGTTTTGCTCAGACTAATTTAAAAAAGGCCGATGCATTGTTTAGAAATTATTCTTATGCAGATGCTTCTAAAGCCTATGAAGAATGTTTACAGAACATAAAGAATCCATCAGCACAAACAATTAAAAATGCAGCAGATTCTTATTATTTTATTTCTGATGCCAGAAATGCACTCAAATGGTACAAAAAATTATACGAGGTACAAGGCAATAATTTAACAGACATCTACTATCTGCGCTACATTCAATCTATGAAAGCAGTAATGGATTATGACGATGCAGACAGGATTACAAAAGAATATCTCAATAAAAAAGGAGATCAAAAAGAGATCAATCGATATGTTGCTCAAAAAAAACAATTAGACAGTTTAGCTAAAGCAAAGTCTCTTTATGAAATTAAAAATTTGGATATCAATACCAGTAAATCAGATTTTGGCGCGACTTTTTATTTAGATAAAATTGTATTTACATCAGCAAGAGATACAACAAGGTTTGGCGAGAAACTGTATAACTGGAACAACCAGCCTTTTTTAAATTTGTATGTTGCCGAAAGAAATCCTGCTGATGGAAGTTTGTTTAACGAAAAATTGTTTATCCCTAATGTCATGACCAAATATCATGAAGCAACAGCCAGTTTTGATGCCAGCGGAAAAACAATGTATTACTCATCTAACATAATCAAGAAAAACAAGCTTGTTATTGATGAAAATAAGATCAACAACTTTCAAATTCTTAAAGGTTCGTTAGTGAATGGGAAATTAGAAAATCCACAAAAAGTTTTCTTCGATAATGACGACTATTCTGTTGGACACCCTTCTTTAAGCGACGATGGCCGATGGCTTTTCTTTGCATCAGATATGCCGGGTGGTTATGGTGAAACGGATTTATATGTAGTAAAAATTGCAGAGGACGGGACAATGAGTTCTCCTCAAAATCTGGGACCAAAAATCAATACTATTGGCAATGACCTTTTTCCATTTTTCCGTAACGGAATACTTTATTTTTCTTCAGACGGGCATTACGGATTAGGAGATTTAGATGTATATGAAAGTACCTTTTTATCAGATGGAACTTTTTCGGCACCACGAAATTTAGGAGCACCAATAAATAGCAATAAAGACGATTTTACTTTTGTAATTGATAAAACAGGCACCTATGGTTATGTTTCTTCCAACAGAGCAGGAGGTAAAGGCGATGACGATATTTATTCTTTTACAAAAGCACTACCAACTTGTAATCAGAATATTTCAGGTAAAGCAACAGATAGAAAATCAAAATTACCATTGACAGATGTTACAGTTGTTGCTTACAACTCTTATAACGACATTTTAGCAGAAACAAAAACAAATTTCGAAGGTAAATATGTAGTAACCGTTCCTTGTAATAAATCAGTTCGATTAGTCGCTACAAAAATGAATTACAGTAACGACGAAAAAACAGTAGAAACCACAAAGGAAAACGAAATAGATATTACCAATGTTGATTTTGAACTGAGTAACTACGATGATTTGGTAATTAAAAAGAAAGGAGTTGAAAAAGTAGATGTAAACCCAATTTATTTTGATTACAACAAACATGATATTACACCTGCAGCTGCTGAAGAACTGGCAAAAGTAGTTTTCATTATGCGAAAATTTCCTAATATCCGCATTAAAATAGAATCGCACACGGATTCCCGCGGAAAAGATTCCTATAACCTAAAACTTTCTGATGAAAGAGCCAAATCAACAAGAGATTATATTGTCTTGCAGGGAATCGACGCTTCAAGAATCGAAAGTGCAATAGGTTACGGTGAAAGCCGATTAATTAATAAATGTAAAAATGGCGTAAAATGTACTGAAGAAGAACATTTATTAAACAGACGCTCAGACTTTATCATTATTCAAAAGTAGTTTGAAAGTAATATTCTTATAATTTGGGGATTATTAGAATAAGGCATAAAACGAAGAGACCATTTGGAAGTTGGTTTTGTTTAATTCTTTTTAAGAATAATGGGCAAGAAGAAAATCAAGCTGCATCGTTTTGCAGCTTGATTTTTGATTTTATAAAAGTTTTGGTTTTTACTGTTTTTGAACAAAAATAATCCTAATTTTGATGTTCAGTTATTCTAAATCACAACCTCCAGTATTTTTATATTATATGAGTATTCAAGAAACCATTCAGACTTTAAGAGACGAACTTAATCAACACAATTACAACTATTATGTGTTAGATAATCCCACAATTTCTGATTATGACTTTGATATAAAACTAAAAGAACTTCAGGATTTAGAGAATAAACACCCTGAATTTTTTGATGAAAACTCACCAACACAAAGAGTAGGAGGAACCATAACGAAGAATTTTAAAACGATTGCACATCAATACAGAATGTATTCTTTAGATAATTCTTATTCTAAAGAAGATTTGCTCGATTGGGAAAACAGAATTCAGAAAGTGCTGGGTAATGTAGATTTACAATATACCTGCGAATTAAAATATGACGGAGCATCGATCAGTATTACCTACGAAAATGGTAAATTGGTACAAGCCTTGACCCGTGGAGATGGATTTCAGGGAGATGATGTTACCAATAATATTAAAACCATAAAATCGATCCCGTTACAATTAAAAGGAAATTACCCGGAGCGATTTGATATTCGAGGCGAAATTATATTGCCTTTTGCAGGTTTCGAAAAAATGAACCAGGAATTAATCGAAATAGGAGAAACACCTTATTCGAACCCAAGAAATACAGCATCCGGAAGTTTAAAATTACAAGACAGTGCCGAGGTCGCAAAACGTCCCTTAGAATGTTTATTGTATTTTGTAACCGGAAATAATTTGCCATTCTCATCTCAGTTTGAAGGTTTGGAATCTGCCAGAAAGTGGGGATTTAAAGTTCCTGGAGAAGCAAAATTGGTCAATAGCATGCAGGAAGTTTTTGACTTCATTGATTATTGGGACCTACACAGACATAATTTACCATATGAAACAGATGGAGTAGTTGTAAAAGTAAACAGCATACAGCATCAGGAAGAATTAGGGTATACCGCAAAATCACCACGTTGGGCAATAGCTTATAAATTCAAATCAGAACAAGTCTCTACCATTTTAAATTCGATCACTTATCAGGTTGGCCGTACCGGAGCAATAACGCCCGTAGCAAATTTGGCACCCGTACAATTGGCAGGAACGATTGTAAAAAGAGCCTCTTTGCACAATGCAGATCAAATAGAGAAATTAGATATCAGAATAAATGATACCGTTTTTGTTGAAAAAGGAGGAGAAATTATTCCAAAGATAATTGCCGTAGATTTAGAGAAACGTCCAGAAAATTCAGAACCAACCAAATACATCACACATTGCCCGGTTTGTGAAACCGAGTTGAAAAGAAATGAAGGAGAAGCCAACCATTATTGTCCTAATTTTTACGGATGTCCACCACAAATTATAGGCAGAATCCAGCATTATATTTCAAGAAAAGCAATGGATATTGAAGGTCTTGGCGGCGAAACAGTGGCATTGCTTTACAAGAACGGTTTAGTTCATAACTATGCTGATTTATATGAGTTGAAAGTAGAAGATATTTTGCACTTAGACAGAATGGCAAAAAAATCTGCTGAAAACTTAGTAAATGGTGTCGAGAAATCTAAAGAAATTCCGTTCGAAAGCGTTCTTTTTGCTTTAGGAATTCGTTTTGTTGGAGAAACAGTCGCTAAAAAATTAGCCAAGCATTATAAAAATATCGATGCACTAAGTCAGGCATCCCTAATGGATTTGATTCTGGTAGATGAAATAGGAGAACGAATCGCTAAAAGCGTAATAGAGTTCTTTGAAAATGAAGAAAATCAAAAAATTATTCAACGATTAAAAAGTTATGGAGTTCAGTTCGAGATTGTAGAAAAAGTCAATCCAAACGCTACAGACAAATTCATTGGAAAAACATTTGTAGTATCAGGAGTTTTTAGCCAGTTTTCAAGAGATGAGCTAAAGAAAACCATAGAAGATAATGGAGGTAAAGTAGGAAGTTCGATTTCAGCAAAAACTGATTTCGTAGTAGCCGGAGATAATATGGGACCTGCAAAATTAGAAAAAGCCAATAAATTAAATATTCCTATCTTGTCAGAAGAAGATTTTATAAACAAAATAAATGAAAGCGAATAAACCGTCTTTGATTTTATTCTTTTTAGCCCTGCTTTGTACAATCATTTTTGATTGGACGGAGCAGGATTTTTTTGCACTATATGCCAAAGCAATAGTATTGCCGGCAATCTTTATTTATTTTTTGATAAGCAATGAGTTTAAAATAGGAAAAACCGAAACGCTAATTTTTATTACCTGTTTTATAGGTCAGGTCTTTGATTTGATGGATGTCGAAATTTCTGAGATTGGTGGGGTAGTGTGCTTCTTGATCGTATACCTTTTAATCATAAAACTTTATATACACGAGCATGAAAAAATACAACTGCAGAGAAAAGATATTTTACCCGTTTCTATCGTCGTAATATTTATAGCATACTTATTAATATCAGTCCTAAGCCTGCAATTTGATAATATTAAAAAGTTTCACGGATTGTATATTTTCTACGGGATCGTATTAAGTATTTTAAGTTATTTTTCGTTCGTAAACTATATAACAAAAGGAACACATATAACACTGTTAATGTCATTGATGGCCATTTGCTACATATTTTCGGATATTTTCTATATTTTCAATGAATACTTTTCCTATTCCGTGGTTCTCGTTATAATTCGCGATGTAACACAAATTTTGGCTTATTTCTTTATGGTAGAATACTTTCTCGAAAAAGCCAAAATTCATAAAAAGTTATTACACAATAATTGATCTCCCTTGGTTACTGTACGCTTTGTCCTTATCAAAATAGAAATCTATTCGCCCTAAATTAATACCATAACAACCCACCTGATTCACCAATACATCCTGCCCCGCTTTATTCTTTACAATAGTTGGTTTATCCAGAAAAGTATGAGTATGTCCGCCAATAATCAAATCAATATCCTGAGTTTGCTCCGCTAATTTTAAGTCACAAATTTTAGAAGCATCATCTTTGTATTTGTATCCTATGTGCGACAGGCAAATCACCAAATCACATTTTTCCTCTTTTTTCAATAATTGCGTCATGTCCTGAGCAACTTCTACCGGATCATTATAAACAGTTTCCTTATAGTTTAGTTTGTCTACTAAGCCCGCAAGCTCAATACCTACACCAAAAACACCAACCTTAATTCCGTTTTTATTAAAGATTTTGTACGGTTTTACAAGACCATCCATTACAGTATTCTTAAAATCATAATTTGAATTAATAAATTCAAAAGTTGCATGAGGCATTTGAGCATACAATCCATCTAGACCATTGTCAAAATCATGATTTCCAATAGTCGATGCATCATATTTCATCATACTCATCAGCTTGAACTCAAGTTCACCACCATAATAATTAAAGTAAGGCGTTCCCTGAAAAATATCCCCGGCATCTAATAAAAGCACATTTGGATTTTCCTGACGAATAGTTTCTATAAGTGCCGCTCTGCGAGATACACCACCTTTGTTTGGATTACGGGGATCATCAGCAGGAAAAGGATCGATGTGACTGTGAACATCGTTAGTATGTAGAATCGTTAAGTGTTTAATATCGTTAGTTTCAAAACTGCTTAATGACAAACCTAAACTTAATAAGGCAGTACTTGCAGCTGTTTTTTCGATAAATTCTCTTCTTTTCATTTTGTATGTTTTTTGCGAAAACGCTTATAATTTTGCTAATAAAAGATTTTTTTTGATACTAATTCAGTTCAAATTAGTGTTTCGTTTACCAGATAGAATTAGTGTAAATTCCTGTAATTTGTGGCAAACTTTTTTTGATTTTTATTCTTCCGTAATTCTGATATCTTTTGCCACCGGAATAGTATCAACAGATTTAAAATAATCAATCAATACATTTCGAAGCTTATAGTTCAAATCAAATTTCTCAACACCTTTTGCGAAAAAAGTCATGCTGTCACCACCATTCGCCAGATAATCATTCGTAGCTACATAATATATCTTGTTAACATCAAGAGGTTTTCCCTGAATCAGAATGTTTTTTGCAGTATTATCTTTTGCTATCGTAAAAGTCATTCCTGATAAAGGATGAGGCTTTTTCTCCTTAATAATATAAGCAGTCATTTCCAGAATTTGTTCTCCTTTTAAAGCTATGACAACAAGATTGTTTTCAAATGGCATAATTTCATACGCAGTTCTAGTAGTAACATTTCCTTTAGGAAGGATGGCACGAATTCCGCCATGATTTAAAAAACACAGATCGATGCTTTTTTTCTCACGAGCTTTAAAAACGATATTTCCTCTTTCTACACAAACATCAGCCAATAAGTTTCCAATACTCGTTTGCCATTTCCCCGTACTCTTGTCAAGAGTTTCAGGACAATAGGCCAAAACGCTGTCTAAATCCTTATTGATATGATCGCGATAAGGTTTAATAAAATTTTCGATTGCAGGAGTTTCTGCATCTTTCTCCGTGATTGGAAGTTGTTTTCCTTCTATCTTCGTCAGATTGTAGTTTTTCTGACTGCAAGAAGTTATAAAAAAAAGTGTTAAGAATATAACAAAAAGTTTTAAAAATCCGTTATACTTTTTTAGTTTTACCATCTTAAATGCGACTTAAATAATTAATTTTGTAATCTGGCAAAAGTACTATGTTTTTAAATTATATAAAGGAATTTTTTGTAAAAAAATCATTAAAAAATAGCCTCGATAATGTTAAAAAGGAAGTATTTACCAGTAATATACAAACAATTGGTTTACTGATTGATGAAAGTAGTTTTCAGCATTCAAAACAACTCGTTAACGAACTTGTTTTGCAGGGGATAGCTCCTGAGAACATAAAGATTGTTGCGTATAGAAGTAAATTTAAAGAAAAACAAACCTATTTGATCCCTACTTTTGGTAAAAAACATATCAATTGGAACGGAGAGATTGCAACGGTTTTTTTAAATGAATTTATTGAAACAGAATTTGATCTTTTGATAAGTTATTACAGCATCGAAACAGGTATTTTGATGATGATAACCAGCAAATCAAAAGCGAAGTTTAAAGTGGGATTTGCAGCCGTAGATAAAAATTTGAATCGATGGATGATCAACACCACTATAGAGAATTATAAACTTTTCGTTACTGAATTGTTTAAGTATTTAAAGAGTTTAAAATAAAAATATAAATTAGAATATGCAATCATTAATAGGAACCGGTGTTGCGCTAGTCACTCCATTCAAAAAAGACTTTTCAGTAGATATTCAGGCTTTACAACGCATCGTTAATTTTTCGATAGACGGAGGAGTAGAATATCTTGTAGTTATGGGTACAACAGCAGAAAATGCTACCTTGACACAAGCCGAAAAAGAATTGGTTATTACTACTGTAATCGATACCAATAAAGGAAGATTGCCTTTAGTTCTTGGAGTTGGAGGTAATAATACCATGCAAATAGTTGAGGAATTAAAAACTGGGGATTTTTCAGCTTTTGAAGCCATACTTTCTGTTTCTCCTTATTATAACAAGCCAACACAAGAAGGAATATATCAGCATTTCAAAGCCATAGCCGAAGCTTCTCCAATTCCTGTAATTTTATACAATGTTCCCGGAAGAACATCAAGCAATATGTTGCCCTCTACGGTAATTCGTCTTGCAAATGATTTTGAGAATGTTGTAGCAATAAAAGAAGCAGCAGGAGATGTGGTACAGGCGATGCAATTGATTAAAAATGTACCAAAAGATTTTCTTGTAATTTCAGGAGATGATATGATCGCATTACCAATCGTTTTAGCAGGTGGAGCAGGAGTGATTTCAGTGATTGGACAAGGTTTTCCGAAAGAATTTTCAGAAATGATTCGCTTGGGATTAAATAAAAAAGTAAATGAAGCGTTTAAAACCCAATACTTTTTGTCAGATTGTATTGATATGATTTTTGAGCAGGGAAATCCTGCCGGAATCAAGCAAGTTTTTCAAGCCCTTGGTATTGCTGACAACACAGTGCGTTTGCCGTTAGTAAGCGTAGATGATTCATTGGCAAACAGGTTGAATGAATTTGTAAAAAACAGCATAAAATAACAGTGAGATTGCCGGTATTTTAATATACCAAAAAATATTTTGTAGTAGCTAAATTAATAACTAAATTTGCCACCGGAACTTCGGTGTGATTTTGCTTTGGCATAATTGTCTAAGAAATCATAATAAAAGTAAGAAAATGAAAAAAATAGTATCTCTATTAATTGTTGTTGTCCTTTTTTGTTCTTGTAGTGAATATCAAAAAGCATTGAAAAATGAAGACGTTGCAGCAAAATTTGAAGTGGCAACCAAGATGTATGAAGCTGGAAAGTATTCGAAAGCCATACGTCTTTTTGAACAATTAGCTCCTTCGTATAGAGGAAAGCCTCAGGCAGAGAAACTGTTTTATATGTTTTCGCAATCTTACTATAAATCAAAACAGTACTATTTAGCAGGTTACCAGTTCGAAAGCTTTGTTTCGGGGTATCCTCGTAGTGAGAAAGTACAGGAAGCTGCATTTTTAGGAGCATTCAGTTATTCAAAATTAGCTCCGGTTTATAGTTTAGATCAAACAGATACATTAAAAGCCTTAGAGAAATTTCAGGCCTTTATAGATAATTACCCAAACTCAGAATACATTGCTCAGGCAAATGAAGTTGTGAAAGTTTTGAATGGTAAACTAGAGAAAAAAGCATACGAAAATGCAAAAGGATACAATACCATATCTGATTATAAATCGGCATTGATTGCATTTGATAACTTTATCGCTGATTATCCGGGAACACCTTTTAAAGAAGATGCCCTGTTTTATAAATACGATTCAGCATATAAATTGGCAATAAATAGTGTTCCTTCAAAAATGGAAGAACGTTTAAATGTTGCAAAAGTAGCATATGCTAACTTAATTAAGTTTAATAGCGCTACAAAATACAAAAAAGAGGCAGAAGAAATGAATGCCAGAGTTGAGACAGATTTACAAAAATTTACTAAATAAAATAAAGTCATGGATTTAAAAAAGACGAATGCTCCTGTAAATACAATAACTTACAATAAAACAGTTATTGAAGAGCCAACAGGAAATGTGTATGAAGCAATTACCATTATGGCTAAAAGAGCAAATCAAATTAATTCTGAAATTAAAAAAGAATTAACTGAGAAATTAGAAGAGTTTGCTACTTATAATGACAGTCTTGAAGAAGTTTTTGAAAATAAAGAACAAATTGAAGTTTCTAAATTTTACGAAAAATTGCCTAAACCACACGCTTTAGCAGTTCAGGAGTGGTTAGACGGTAAAACTTACCACAGAAGTTCAAATAATAAATAATATAGTATAATGTCAGTTTTAAACGGGAAGAAAATTTTGCTGGGAGTTTCTGGCGGAATTGCAGCGTATAAAACAGCCTCATTAGTACGACTCTTTATAAAAGCAGGTGCACATATCCAAGTGATAATGACACCTGCTTCTAAGGATTTTGTAACCCCACTTACGTTATCTACGTTATCAAAAAATCCTGTACATTCTAATTTCTTTAATCAGGATGATGAAGACGCTGTTTGGAACAATCATGTTGAATTGGCACTTTGGGCTGATCTAATGTTAATTGCTCCTGCGACAGCCAATACGTTATCTAAAATGGCAACTGGAAATTGTGATAATCTTTTAATTGCAGCCTATTTATCTGCTAAATGTCCTGTTTATTTTGCTCCGGCAATGGATTTGGATATGTACAAGCATCCATCGACTTTATCTAATTTTGCTGCTTTAAAACAGTTCGGAAATGTAATGATTCCTGCTGAAAATGGAGAGTTAGCAAGTGGTTTATCCGGTGAAGGCCGAATGGCTGAACCTGAAAATATTATTGCTTTTCTTGAAGCAGATCTGGAGAGTAAATTACCCCTAAAAGGAAAAAAAATATTAATTACTGCCGGACCAACATACGAAGCAATAGATCCTGTACGTTTTGTAGGAAATCATTCTTCAGGAAAGATGGGTTTTGATATTGCTAACCAAGCCGCTAATTTAGGAGCGCAGGTTATTTTAGTATCCGGACCAACCCACTATAAAGCAAAGAATACTTTAATTCAGGTGATTGATGTAGTTTCGGCCCAGGAGATGTATGATGCCTGTCATTTATATTTTAATGACGTTGATGTTGCTATTGCAGCAGCAGCCGTAGCAGATTACCGACCTAAAGTTGTAGCTTTACAAAAGATTAAAAAAGCATCAGAAGAATTCTCGATAGAACTCGAAAAAACAAAAGATATTTTAGCATCACTCGGCACAATCAAAAAGAATCAATTTTTAATTGGATTCGCTTTAGAGACTGAAAATGAAATTGAAAATGCTAAGTTGAAAATTCAGAAAAAAAACTTAGATTTGATTGTTTTAAATTCCTTACAAGATAAAGGAGCCGGTTTTAAAAAAGAAACCAATAAAGTAACTTTTATTGATCGAAATTTTAAAATTGAACCAATGGAATTAAAAACAAAAGAATCTGTTGCAGTTGATATTTTAGAGAAAGTGATTTCGCATTTTTCGAAATCATCATGATTTAGAATAAAAACTAAAAGCAAGGATAGTAAATTCTATTGCGTGCTAAATCAAATATTATCTTTCGTATGAATAAAATAGTTACTCTTTTAGTATTTTTAATTTTTGGCTTCGCACAAGCACAACAGCTAAATTGCACAGTAACCATTAATACAGAAAGGTTGCCTAATCCTAATCAGCAAGTTTTTAAGACACTTCAGACATCATTGTCTGAATTTGTAAACAAAACAGACTGGACAGGTTCAATCCTGAAGCAAAACGAGCGAATCAATTGTTCAATGTATATAACATTGTCATCAAATAATTCAGATCAGTTTTCAGGAACAATCCAGATACAATCGTCACGATTAATTTATAATTCTACATATTCGTCCCCTGTTTTAAATTATAACGATAAAGATTTTAATTTTAGATACACAGAGTACGAACCATTATTGTTTAATCCAAGTACATTCGATTCAAACTTAGTATCTGTGATTTCTTTTTATAGTTATATGATTTTAGCTATGGATGCTGATACGTTTCAGATGACAGGAGGAAATCCGTATCTTGAAACAGCCCAAAATATTGCAAGTGTTGCCCAACAAGGCGGATCAAAAGGCTGGAGCCAGTCTGATGGAGTTCAGAATCGTTATTATTTAATAAATGATATGACCTCGCCAATGTATAGTGATTTACGTCAGGCAATGTTTGAGTACCATAGAGGTTTAGATGGTATGAGTCTGGATTTAAAAGCATCCAAAGAAAAAGTGAAAGCTGCAATAATGATTCTTGGACGATTGAACTCAGTTAAGCCAAATGCCTTTTTGACAAGAGTGTTTTTTGATGCAAAATCAGACGAAATCGTTTCTATATTCTCAGCAGGCCCAAGCATTCCGGTAGGCGATTTGACAGATATGCTTAATAAAGTCTCGCCTTTAAACTCTACTAAATGGTCACAGATTAAATTTTAATTAATTTTCAGATTACTTTCTTTAATAATTTTTATACTTACACAATTCCCTTATGATAACGTCCTTGTCGATTAAAAACTATGCCCTGATTGAAAAACTCACAATCGATTTTTCAAAAGGTTTTTCTATAATTACAGGTGAAACAGGTGCAGGTAAATCTATTATATTAGGTGCAATAGGATTGGTTTTAGGAAAAAGAGCCGATTTAACTTCATTAAAAAATAAAGAGGAAAAATGTGTTATTGAAGCCCATTTTGAAATCTCTAAATACAACTTAAAAGAATTTTTTGAAGCAAATGATCTTGACTACGAAGATGACACCATTATTAGAAGAGAAATTTTACCATCAGGAAAATCTCGTGCTTTTATTAATGATAGTCCCGTAAATCTTCAGGAATTACAAGATTTGAGTTTGTTTTTGATTGATATTCACTCACAGCAGCAAACACAGGAGCTTTCTGACGAAGGTGTTCAGTTTAAGATAATTGATGCTATTGCGAATAATTTTGATACCATTCAATCTTATCAAAAAGAATTAAAATCTTATAAATCAGATAAAACAAAACTTAATGCTTTATTAAAAAAACAAAGTGATTCAGGAAAAGAACAGGAATATAACACCTTTTTATTGAATGAATTGGTTAGTGCTAAGCTGAAATCAGGAGAACAAGAAGAATTAGAGGCTGATTACGAAAAGTTAAACAACGTTGAAATTATAAAAGAAGCGATTGATAAATCAATTGTTATTGCTAATGAAGAACAATTTGGAGTTTTTCATAATCTAAATGAAATAAAAGCTTCATTGCAAAAAATCGCACCTTTTTCTCCCGAGTATCACAATATTTTTGAGAGAATTGTAAGTTTAGCAATAGAATTTGATGATGTTTCAAGAGAAATGCAAAATTCATCTGAAAAATTATTAAATGATCCAGCACAATTAGAACTAGTAAGTCAAAAATTGCAATTAATCTATAATTTACAAAAAAAGCATCAGGTAACTACTGTCGATGAATTAATTGAAATTCAGGCTAATTTAGGAAATGTGCTTCTTGAGTTAGATAATATAGAAGAAGAGATCGCGCTTTTATCAAAATCAATAGAGCAAAAAGGAATTAAGTTAGATGCTTTTTCAGCAACAATTCATCAAAACAGAACCAAAGCGATTCCAGTTCTGTCTCAAAAATTAATTTCGATTTTAGAAACTTTAGGAATGCCAAATGTTCGTTTCAATATGGAGCTTTTGCCATCAGAAACATACTTTCAAAACGGAAAAGACGAATTACAATTTTTATTCTCTGCCAATAAAGGAACTGATTTTGGATTATTGAAAAAAGTGGCATCTGGAGGAGAAATGTCTCGTATTATGTTAGCTGTTAAAGCAATTTTAGCGCAATATTCAAAATTACCAACTTTAATCTTTGATGAAATCGATACCGGTGTTTCCGGAGAAATTGCTATTAGAATGGGAGAAATCATGAAAGAAATGAGTGCAACAATGCAAATTTTTGCTATTACCCATTTACCGCAAATAGCGGCCAAAGGAGATTCTCATTTTAAAGTTTTTAAATCTACAGTTGATGATGATACCCAATCAGAATTAAAGCTTCTGTCTCAGGACGAAAGAGTTATGGAAATTGCTCAAATGTTATCAGGAGCAGTTGTTTCAGATTCGGCTTTAAATCATGCTAAAGCCTTGTTGAACTAAAGAAATAATTTATATTTGTCAACTCAAAGCTAATTAAACAAACGTAAATAAGTTAGTCATTTATCGCAACGATAAAATTAACCCAATCAACGCATAAACAATAAAAATATGATTATAGAACCTAGAATGAGAGGATTTATTTGCTTGACTGCACATCCAAAAGGCAGTGAGCAAAATGTTAAAAATCAAATAGAATATATAAA
The DNA here is from genome assembly GCF_050267765.1 of Flavobacterium sp. NPDC079362. Taxonomy (NCBI): domain Bacteria; kingdom Pseudomonadati; phylum Bacteroidota; class Flavobacteriia; order Flavobacteriales; family Flavobacteriaceae; genus Flavobacterium; species Flavobacterium sp. NPDC079362. Next base: position 17,230 of record NZ_JBNNFM010000016.1, read on the forward strand.
ATCAAAAGGGCCAATTGCCGGTGCAAAAAAGGTATTAGTTATTGGTGCTTCAACAGGTTTTGGATTAGCTTCAAGAATAACAAGTGCTTTTGGATCTGATGCTGCAACTATTGGAGTATTTTTTGAAAAACCACCAGTTGAAGGTAAAACAGCTTCGCCAGGTTGGTATAATTCTGCTGCATTTGAAACAGAAGCTCACAAAGCAGGTTTATATGCAAAAAGTATCAATGGAGATGCTTTTTCAAATGAAATAAAAAGACAAACTCTTGATTTAATCAAGGCAGATTTAGGTCAGGTTGATCTTATAATCTATAGTTTAGCTTCACCAGTTCGTCAACATCCGGTTACAGGAGTTTTGCACCGTTCAGTTTTAAAACCAATCGGACAAACTTTTACCAATAAAACAGTAGATTTTCATACAGGAAATGTTACAGAAGTTTCTATTGCTCCCGCGACAGATGAAGATATCACTAATACTATTGCAGTAATGGGTGGTGAAGACTGGACAATGTGGATCGACGCATTAAAAGCTGAAAATTTATTAGCAGAAGGTGCTACAACAGTTGCATATTCTTATATCGGACCATCATTGACAGAAGCAGTTTACCGTAAAGGTACAATTGGTCGTGCAAAAGATGATTTAGAAGCTACAGCATTCTCAATTACTGATAGTTTGAAATCAATAGGAGGAAAAGCTTATGTTTCTGTAAACAAAGCATTAGTAACACAAGCGAGTTCTGCAATTCCTGTTATTCCTTTGTATATTTCACTTTTATATAAAATTATGAAAGAAGAAGGGATTCATGAAGGTTGTATTGAGCAAATCCAGCGTTTGTTTAAGGAAAGATTGTACTCAGGTTCAGATGTTCCTGTAGACGAAAAAGGCAGAATCAGAATCGACGATTGGGAAATGCGTGAAGATGTTCAGGCAAAAGTAGCAAAACTTTGGTTAGAAGCTACTACTGAAACATTACCTGCAATTGGAGATTTAGCAGGATATAGAAACGATTTTTTGAATCTTTTTGGATTTGAATTTGCAGGAGTGGATTACAATGCAGACACAAATGAAGTTGTTGAAATCGAAAGTATCAAATAGATAAAGAAATTATAATAAAAGAGAAAAACCATCAACCAAAAGTTGATGGTTTTTTTATGAATATAACATACCTTTGTTAAAATTTTGAAATTTAAATATTACCACTCTAATACCGCATATCCCGTTATGATTTTTTCTTTAATTATACCCGTGTATAATCGTCCGGATGAAGTTGATGAACTTTTAGAAAGTTTATCAAAATCTGACTATAATGAAGCTTTCGAAATTGTTCTTGTCGAAGACGGATCTTCAATTCCTTGCAAAGATGTTGTGATGACCTATCAGGGAAAATTGAATATTTCATATTATTTTAAAGAGAATTCAGGACCTGGAGACTCAAGAAATTTTGGAATGCAGAAAGCACGTGGTGATTATTTCATCATTTTTGATTCAGATTGTATCATTCCGCCAAATTATTTGTCAGAAGTCCGAAAAGCATTAAACGCAGATTATGTGGATTGTTTTGGAGGACCCGACAAAGCATTGGATAGTTTTTCTGATATTCAGAAAGCTATTAATTTTGCAATGACCTCCTTTCTTACCACCGGAGGAATTCGTGGTGGCTCTGAGAAGATTAATAAGTTTCAGCCCAGAAGTTTCAATATGGGAATTTCAAAAAAGGCATTCGAAGCATCAAAAGGATTTGGAAACATACATCCCGGAGAAGACCCGGATCTTTCGATACGTTTGTGGAATTTAGGTTTTGAGACCAGACTATTCCCCGAAGCATATGTATATCATAAACGCAGGATAGATTGGGAAAAATTTTCTGTTCAGGTAAATAAATTCGGAATTGCCAGGCCAATTTTAAACAGTTGGTATCCGGAACATAATAAGTTAACCTTCTTTTTTCCTTCAGTATTTATACTAGGTCTATTATTAGCTTTTTTACTATTAATTTTTAATATTGATCTGTTATTACAATTATATTTTGTATATTTCGTTATAATTTTTCTTACAGCAAGTATTCAAAATAAAAGCGTTAAAATTGGATACTTGTCAGTAATTGCAGTATGGAAGCAGTTTTATGGATATGGAACGGGATTTTTAAAATCATTCATAAAAGTTATTCTTTTAAAGAAAAAACCACAAGAGGCTTTTCCTCGTATGTTTTTTAAAGTGTAATATGACTAAAGTTATTGGCTTAACAGGCGGAATAGGAAGTGGTAAAACTACCATTGCAAAATATTTTTCAGCAATGGGAGTTCCTGTGTATATAGCTGATGATGCAGCTAAAAAAGTGATGCAGTCAGAAAGTATTATAAGTCAGATAAAAACAACCTTTGGAGATTCTCTTTTTGAAGATAAAGTTTTAAACAGAGCAAAATTGGCTGAAATTGTATTTAATAATGCCGATAAATTAGCACAACTAAATGCTATTGTACATCCCGCTGTAAAAAAAGATTTTGAATTGTGGCTGGACGAAAATAAAAAGTACAGTTACGTTCTTTATGAAGCTGCAATTTTGTTTGAAAGTGGTCGTTATAAAGAATGTGATGTAATTATAACAGTTACAGCTCCTGAAGAAATTAGAATAGAAAGAGTTGTAAAGCGGGATAATACCACACGCGGGCAAGTTTTAAGCAGGATGAAAATGCAATGGAATGATGAAAAACGCATTTCTTTAAGCAATTTTGTAATTAATAACAGTAATCTTAAAATTGCTAAAGAAGAAGTTGTTAAAATTCTTAAAATTTTAAATATAAAACAAAATCAGTCTTAAATGTTAATATTTGGTTAATGTATTATTTAGTATATTGTTAAAATATTAATTTTGTTGCGATGAATAAATTATTTTTTAGAATACTTGTTTTACTCATGAGTTTGTCCTTAATAGGGATCATTCTGGTACAGGTATATTGGTTCAATTCTTCGTTTAAAAACAACGACGAACAATTTAAATATCACGTTACACAAGTGATTGGAAACGTTGCTGATAAATTAGAACAACAAGAAGAGTATAGCTTTTATGACAAATACAATCGTATAAAAGACAGTACCGGCAAAACTCCAAAGAAAGAAGATCTGTTAGAAGTTCTTTATGTTCAAAGAAATACAAAAACCAATAAGACTATTGTATATTCTAACACACTTACATCAGAAGATTACGATATAAACGGAGCACTATTCAATAAAAAATTCAGTAGTGAGAGATTTAAAAATTTTAGTTCAAAAAGAGTAACTGAAGTTTATAATAACAACGGAATCGATAATAATGGTTTAGGACAAAGTATTATTCCCGATCTGAAAATTGAAAAATCAGGTAGTTTAGACATTCTAAATAAAGTTCAGCAGCAAATTCAATATAAGGATATTGCTTCTTTAACTCCTATAGAAGGAAGAATTACAAAAGATAAACTTCAAAAACTTCTAAAGAAGGAATTAGAAGAATATGGTGTAAATACCAAGTTTGAATTTGGCGTACTTAACAGCGGTCTTGCAACCAAAGTAAAGTCTGATGGGTTTCATTATGACAAAGATGCTAGTTATCATATACCAATTTATACTGATAATGAAGGAAATAGTAAATACGAGTTATTCATTACTTTCCCACATAAAAAGAAATTCTTATTGTCTGAGTTATTGAGTATTACAATATTATCGATAATTTTTACATTAATTATAATAGTTGCTTATACAAGTGCGTTGAATCAATTATTGCGTCAAAAACATATTTCTGAAATCAAAACTGATTTTATAAACAATATGACGCATGAGTTTAAAACTCCAATTGCAACGATAAATTTAGCACTCGATGCAATTAAGAACCCCAAAATTATTGAAGATAAAGAGAAAGTTTTTCGATATCTGCAAATGATTCGGGATGAAAACAAAAGAATGCATGCCCAGGTTGAAAATGTTCTTCGTATTTCTAAATTAGAAAAAAGAGAATTAGATATAACTAAGGAACCAACTGCAATTCATGATATAATCGATGATGCAATTGAACACGTAAATCTAATTTTAGAAGACAGGCACGGAACCGTTGTAAAGCACTATCAAGCTGCAAGAACAACGTGTTTAATCAACGAAGTGCATTTTACAAATGTGTTGGTTAATATTTTAGAAAATGCAATAAAATATTCACCGGATGTTCCTGAAATCGAGATTTTTACAGAAAATGTCAAAGACATGATTCTGATAAAAGTTAAAGATAATGGTCTTGGGATGAGTAAGATAGCTCAAAAAAGAGTTTTTGAGAAATTTTACAGAGAGCATACAGGAGATTTACATAACGTAAAAGGACACGGTTTAGGTCTTGCTTATGTAAAAAGAATAGTAGAGGATCACAATGGTCAAGTATATGTTGAAAGCGAAAAAGGAAAAGGTAGCACCTTTATAATAAAAATACCATTAATAAATTAAAATATGGAAAATAATAACAAAAGAATACTTTTAGTAGAAGATGACCTTAATTTTGGGGCAGTTCTTAAAGATTATCTAATGTTAAATGACTTTGAAGTTACTTTAGCTAAAAACGGTATGGAAGGTTTCGAGAAGTTCAAGAAAGATGTATACGATTTATGTATTCTTGACGTAATGATGCCTTATAAAGATGGTTATACTTTAGCCAAAGAAATTAGAGAAAAGAATAGCGAAGTGCCAATTATCTTCTTAACGGCAAAATCGATGAAAGAAGATGTATTAAAAGGATACAAAGCCGGTGCTGATGATTATTTGAATAAACCTTTTGATTCAGAAGTTTTATTGATGAAAATCAAAGCTATTATTCAAAGAAAATCTGCGGATACAAAAGCGGAACAAGTTCAGTTTGAATTTAACATTGGTAAATTTCACCTGAATTCTAAATTAAGATTTTTAACGTTCGAAAATGACGAACCAATAAAATTATCTCCAAAAGAGAATGAATTGCTTAAAATGTTAATTCTGCATGAAAATGATTTAATGCCAAGAGAATTAGCGTTAACTAAAATCTGGAGAGATGACAACTACTTTACTTCAAGAAGTATGGACGTTTACATCGCTAAACTTAGAAAATACCTAAAAGCAGATGAAGATGTTGAAATCCTTAACATTCACGGTGAAGGTTTCAGATTAGTTGTTAAAAGCAAAGTTGCAGAATAAACAAAATTCACAAAAACAAAAAGCACAAAGCCCTGAGTAATCAGGGCTTTTTTTATGCCTAAAAATAATTAGAATCGAAATCACACTCGTAACTAGACAAAGATTGACAATATTCTTTACGGAATTTCTTGTGTCATTTCTCCTCTATAGAAATGGCAAATATTACTAAACATTGGAATTTGTAATATTGAATTTTTAATATTTTAGGAGCTATTCCTGCTGTCCGCTATATCTTTTTCCGGCTAAAAAGCCAGAAAAAGGATGCCACTTCCATCAGGGCTATGGCTTTAGTATTCAATAAGATAGTTAGGTTTTTAAAAGTTTTAAATTAAGGTTAATTATTTTTTGCATGATTTTTCTTTAAATTAATTAGGAAAATCAAAAAAAAATTTACAATATTTGCACACGAAAAAAAGTAATAACCCTTTAATAACGAAGAAAAATGTTTGTATTTACATTGTCATCTCAAAGCTTCACATCAAATAAATTTGGTGCAGCACTTCTTCGCGGCTTATTTCAATCTTAGAAATTCATTTTTAGATATATAAAAAAGCCCGAAGACATTTAGTTTCGGGCTTTTTTTATTCTAGACACTTCAAATTTTCCCGAATAATCGATTTTGTTATTTATCCGCACGGATAAAATGCTTTAGCCTGTTTTGGCTATTAATTTAATGCACTATAATTTTTTTATGGAAAATTATACAGTACAGGAGTATGCTTTGTGCTCCCGCTTTAAAAATATAAAAGCAAAGAAAAGATTAGTAAAAGAAGATTTTGAAAAACACCTGATTCACTTACGAAAGCTTGAAGTTGATCTCTGGAAAAAATACAGTGATTTACCATTAATTCTATTAGAAATACCTTATCGAAAAGGTTGGCAACGCAATTTTGTGCTAAGAGAGGATATAGCAAGATCAAATGATTCTTCTTTTTATGAAGCTCTATTAGAAAAGATAAATACCTGGCAATATGCATCTGAGAAATCTTTTAAAAGAAAGAAAAAGAGAAAGAGAAAAAATGTATATGCCGAAAAGCTTCAAACAGTAAAAGAGTTTTCAGAATCAGAATGGAAAAGTTCAAAATTAACATTGACCGAAAAAGAGAAAATGCATTTTTATAAACGGGAGCAATGGTGTCCTAATTGTAAATGTTATCATATTCATTATGTATTTAATGAGCCTTGGCGTTATGTATTACGCATTACAGCAAATATGATAACGCACACTAAAATGGTTGATGCAGTTTTGGAAAGCGAAATTAAGATTCTTAAGAATTATGTTATTAATCTTAATGTAAGACACAAAATAAACAAATTAGTAGATGGTTTTTCCTATCGCAATAGATATCATCAAAATGAGAATCCGCGAGAGAAAAACCCAATTAAAAATAAAAGTCAGCATTTATTGTATCAACAATATGTTGACGAAATGATATAAATCATGGGAAATAAATTATCCGGAAAAGACCTTATTAAATTAGGCTTTCCAAAAAATAATTCAATAAACATTGCTTTAGGGCAAATAAATAGATATAGAAAGAGAGAGAAAAAAGAATCGATTCTAACAGAGGCCAAAGACGTTTTGCTTCATCCGGAAAAGTTTGAAGGACACGGAACCTGGGGAAAAGTAGCCGAGGGATTGATAAAACCAGTTCAGGTAAGAATGCACCAATTGAAAACAACGAGAGTTCCTTTTACCATTTTTGGAGAAAATGAAATCGATGAACAAGCCAAATTTCAGTTATACGATTCTTTAAAACTGCCAATTTCAATTGCAGGAGCTTTAATGCCGGATGCGCATTCAGGTTACGGATTACCAATTGGCGGCGTTTTAGCAACAGACAATGCTGTTATACCTTACGGAGTTGGTGTTGATATTGGATGTCGAATGAGTTTATCGATTTTCGATTTGCCGGCTTCACATTTCAAGGGTAAAGAGCATCAATTGCAGGCTATTCTAAAAGACAATACCAAATTCGGGATGAATGAAACACATGCCACGAAAGCCGATCATGAAGTTTTTTATAAAAGCGAATTTAAGGATATTCCGTTATTAAAGAATCTTTTGCCAAAAGCCTATAAACAATTAGGAAGTTCTGGAGGAGGGAATCATTTTGTAGAATTTGGCATTGCTAAAATTGACAATGCTGAAAACGAATGGAAGTTAGGTGTTGGTGAGTATTTTGCTGTTTTATCACACAGTGGTTCTCGTGGTATGGGAGCTAATATTGCCAAACACTATACGTATTTAGCAACAAAACAATGCCCGTTACCAAAGAATGTGCAGCATTTGGCATGGTTGGACTTGAACACACATGACGGTCAGGAATATTGGCTAGCGATGAATCTGGCGGGAGAGTATGCAAAAGCCTGCCACGATGATATTCATAGAAGAATTGCCAAAGCCATAGGAAAGAGAGTTGTAGTAACCATTGAAAATCATCACAATTTTGCCTGGAAAGAAATAGTAAACGGGCAAGAATGCATCGTGCATCGAAAAGGAGCAACTCCTGCTGCTAAAGGTCAATTAGGGATTATTCCAGGATCGATGACAGCTCCGGGATATATAGTGAAAGGAAAGGGAAATACAGAAAGTTTAAACTCGGCTTCACATGGAGCTGGACGTTTATTTTCAAGAGCTAAATGCAAAGCTAGCTTTACTCAAAGTGAAATCAAAAAAGTATTGCAAGCTCATGATGTAACCTTAATTGGCGGGAATATTGATGAAGCGCCAATGGCCTACAAAGACATTACAAAAGTAATGGGAAATCAAACAGATTTGGTTGAAGTTCTGGGAACTTTCACACCTAAAATCGTTAGAATGGACCGATAAAAAATAAAGATCATGGAAAGATTTCAAGATGAAAATAAGTTTTTAGGAAGTTTTGCTAACGAGATTTTGGTAAAATGTCCTAAATGTGATTCTAAGTCGATGGTTAAAAAAGAACCTGTCTCAGAGTGTAAATGTGGACATTGTCATACAAAGGTTTTTGAATGCAAACATTGTTTTTATAAACTTAAAAAACCAATTTATCAATACGTTGGGTATGGAAAAGTGTATTGCAATAACTGTTTTGAAAAGTACGAATTTGAATCCCAATCATTAAAAGAAAAGCCGGAAAAGTACAAAGCAAAATGTCCGCATTGTAATTTTCAGGAAGAATGGAAACCAAAAATTGAAGAGTTTTTACAAAATTCAAAAGTTGTTGATGGTTTGGCTAAAGAGAAATATTATAATTTACCTCTTTGGTTTCAAAAAGAAGTAAATGGTGATATTTTTTGGGCATACAACGAAGAACATATTAACTATCTGGAAAGATACATTAAAGCTGATTTACGAGAAAGAAACAATAATGGAGGATATCATATGACAATGGTTTCGAGACTTCCAAAATTTGTAAAAGAAGCAAAAAGCAGAGAAAAGCTGCTAAAAATATTAGAAAAATGGAAAAAATAATTCAGATAACTGCGGGTCGGGGACCTGCAGAATGCACTTGGGTGGTTGCCCAAGTGCTTAAAAAAATTTTAGACGAAGCGCAGGAGCAAGATTTAGAAACTACTTTGCTGCAAAGAGAAGTTGGTGAGGAAAACGGAACGGTAGAGACGGCAACTATTGCAATAAAAGGAAAGAATGCAGGTCAATTTGCTGATTCCTGGATAGGAACGATTCAATGGATTGGTGAAAGTCAGTTTAGAAAAATGCACAAACGCAAAAACTGGTTTATTGGCATTTTTGAGATTCAACCGCAAAAGAATACTTCAATTTCAGAAAGTGATATTCAGTATCAGGCAATGCGCAGTTCCGGTGCGGGAGGGCAACATGTCAATAAAGTAAGTTCGGCCATTAGAGCAACACATATTCCAACAGGAATTGCCGTAGTGTCTATGGACAGCCGATCACAACACCAAAACAAAAAACTGGCAACAGAAAGATTATTAAAAAAACTAGAAGACGAAACTTTGCAACAGTTAAAAAATCATGTTGGAAAACAATGGGAAAACCAACTGAATATTCAGCGTGGGAATCCTGTTAGGGTATTTTCGGGAACTGATTTTAAAAAGAATAAAGTCGAAAAAAGCTATAAAGGAGCTCGTCAGAAATTAAAAATAGATTTACGAAATGAAAACAATTGATAAATACCTTTTTCAGGCTTTGGATAATTATCCGTATTCGCTTGAAGAAACTATTGAATCCTTAGATTATGCTTTTTCTTATGATGCAAAAAACACCATGGTTTTATGTCTATATGGAAGAATTCAGGCAGAACAATTATGGAATTATGAGGAAGCAAAATCATATTTTCAAGAAGCATTAGGAATAAATATCCATGCGCTTGAAGTATATCCGCACTATATTCAAACTTTAATTTTGAATGAGGATTACGAAGAAGCACAAAAATTAATTGATTTTGCTTTGACGATAAAGGGAATAAATAAATCTGAAATCTTTGTAAAAAAAGCCATTCTTTTTGAGGCGCAGCACCAATTTAAAAAAGCATTAAAGGAAATGAAAAACGCAAAACTGTACACGCTGCAATTTGCTTTTGATTGTGATATTAGTGAAGTCGAAAAAAGAATAAAAGGCAAAATTGATTTATTGAAAAATAAAAAGAAACCAAAGAAATCGAAATAAGATTCAAAAAAGAAATCAAATTAAATTAAAGTAAAAACGATGCAAATTTGCATCGTTTTTTTTATATTATTTTTTTTGCAACGAATTGCACGAATGTTCGCGAATTAAAGATATAACAAAATCCGTGGGCAGATAATTATTTCCAGTGCAATTCTAATGCAAAACAAGTTTTGTCACCTTTTGTAATACTAAATGTTGCCGTTGTATGATCGTCATCTTCGCTTTCATGAATTACAACCTGATCTTTTAACGAAAGCTCTTTCATGAAATTCATTTCGAAGCTTTTAACTTCTTGTTTCAAAATTCGTTTTTCATCAACATGATCTAAACACCATTCCAGATATTTTACATTATTTACGTGATTAACGATGTCTAAATCTGATAAGTAAACTGTTTTTTCGAAAACGGCTTCTTTTTCGTGATTGATGTTGATTTTAGAAAAACCTTCAGTTGTGGCCCTATTTTCCGGATATAATTCAAAATGCTCGTATGGTAAAGCCAGAGCTTCAGGACGACGTAATTGAGTATTAAAAACAGCCCAATAGGTTTCGCAGCCTACTATTTTTTCACCATTTACATACATTTCGAGCGCACGCACTGAACGAGAATTTTCTAAGCTGTTGATCCATGTTTTTACTGTTACAACATCCTGCCATTTTGGTAAAGCGCTAATTTCAACGCGCATGCGGCTTAAAACCCAGGCTTGATGGAATTCCTGCATGTCGAAAAAACTAATGCCGCCAACTTCTGAATGTGCTGCTGCCGTTAATTGTAAAATATTACATAAGTCAGTATATTTTAAAAATCCGGTAGGAGTGCATTGTGTAAAATTGATTTCCCAGTCTTTGCTTAAAACTGAAGTAAAATTTGGTGATATAGGCATTTTTATGTGATAAATAATTTATAGCTAATTTTAAATTGTTGTAGTTATTAAAAATAAAATTTTAAGAATCTTAAGTTTATATAACGAAATGAGATGATGTTTTATTTTAGTCTCCACCGCCGCCACAACCACCGCAGGAACTGCCACATGAACTGCCGCAGGAACTTCCTGATGAAGAGTCAGACGATGTTTCGCAAGAACTTCCGGATGAGCTGTCGTAATTATTATTTCTGTTTACCTCTGCGATGAGTGGCATAAATGCTGGAGTTATTACAGCAGCGCTAAATAGAAAATAGTTCCATTGCCAGTTATTTTCGACTTGTCTGACGGGTAAAATTTCTCTTTTATACAAATTTGTTATAGTGTCAACAGCAATAAGTCTGGTTAATCTGAACAGAAAAATAATTGAAGTAATACTAAAAACAATCAGAATAAATACAAGGAGACCTACAGGTTTATTTCTCGCATAGCCGGTCATTACTCTTGTATATCCAAGCATAGCAATTAGGGCAAGAACAACAAAGTTTAGATAGAATATTTTATTGAATTTTTTAGATTTAATAAAATATTTTTCAAACGCGTCCATGCAATTTGATATATTTATAAAAACAGGTTTTCTTTTCATGCGGTCCACTAATGTTGTGTAAACGCTTTTTCCAAATTCAGTCAAAGATCTCGTTATCTCAATTTGCTCATCAGTCAAAGCGACTTTGTTTTCAATAAGATTAATTATGTTATAAGGTTGTATCTCAACTATCTTCTTGTCAATTAATTCATTTACGACTCCATTAATTACATTAGAAATTTTTTGAGTTTTAAGATAAATTAGTTCGTAAGGTTCAAGGTCATAGATAAATGAATTCTTATCAAATTTACGTGCAATTTGTCGAAGTTTAGCTTTGTTGTAGAAATCCAGAATTTTAAATGTCACAACATACAAAATAATCAAACCAATCAGGAAATAGGGATTGTCGATTGTAATATAAATTGGTTTTAAAAGATAGTAGAACGGGAATGTAAGAAAAAGAAATACTATCATACCATTACTGATAAATGACCTTAATTTGATTTTTGCTTTGTCTAAATTTAAACTTTCATACATTCCGTCAAACTCCCAAATATCATTTGGCTGAATTCCAAAAGTTGATTCGTATAGTATATTGGTTTGTTCTTTTGCTTTTTTAAATTTTTGAAAATCTTGTTTGTTATGGGTTGACGGAACGTGCTGAATTTGTTTACCAAGTAATTTGCAAAATTGCTGATAAGATTGTGTAAAAATTAAGTGCAAATGCCAAACCGTATCAACTATTTCAGATGGAGAAACCATCGAATCAGAAACTGTCGCCAGATACATGAACTTTTTATATTCTAAAATCGCCTTTTTAGTAAAGTTTTTTGTCCAAAAGTTTTCTTGTGCAAGCCTTACTGAAAATCCAAATTCACTTGGTGGATCATCAAAATCGAATTGCACAATCTTATTCCAAAGTACGTTATCCATATTTTTAGTTTACAAAAAGCATTATAAAATTAAGATTATTTGATTAATTGTCCCTTAAAAAGATTTTTCGATATACGCTATGATTGTTGTTCGATTTGCTGAATAATCAAACCATTGTGTAGTTTCATTTCTTTTAAACCAGGTAAGTTGTCTTTTAGAAAAACGGCGGGTATTTTTTTTGATTTCTTCGATGGCAAATGGCAAAGAGAATTCTCCGTCAAAATAACTGAATAATTCCCTATATCCCACAGTTTGCAGTGCATTTAATGTTTTATTGGGATATAACGCTTTAGCTTCTTCAAGTAAACCTTCATTCATCATAATGTTCACACGTTGATTGATCCTGTCGTAAATGATTGGTCTGTCAGCTTCTAAACCAATCAAAATAGGAGTGAAGTTTCTATTGTTTTTCTTTTGATTTAGAAAAGAAGAATATGGTTTTTGAGTTCCAATACAAACTTCTGTAAAACGCATCATTCTTTGCGGATTTTGAAGTGTTTGTGGATTCTCTATTGTTATTTTTTGATAATACTCAGGATCTAGATTTTTCAGCTGTTCTTGCAGGTATTCGATTCCAAGTTTTTCATAATTTGAATTTACCTGAGAACGTATTTCAGGATTGATTTCAGGAAATTCATCAAATCCTTTTAAAATTGCATCAACATACAATCCTGAACCACCAATTAGAATTGCAAAATCATTGTTTTCAAATAATTCTTCTAATTTATGAAGTGCTTCTTTTTCATAATCTCCGACGGTATAATTTTCTAAAATAGATTTATTTTGAATAAAATGATGCGTCGCAGCTTGTAGTTCTTCAGGATTAGGAACAGCTGTACCAATGGTCATTTCTTTAAAAAACTGACGGCTGTCACAAGATATTATTTCGCATTTAAAATGTTGGGCCAAAGCAATACTTAAGGCTGTTTTGCCTATAGCTGTTGGTCCGACGATGGTAATTAAGTGTTTCATATTTTTTTAGCCCAGATGGAAGTGAAACCCCGGACTTATATTGGTTAGTTTTTTTTAGGATAAAAGAGCGACTTTAGAAGCTCCTTTTATACTTTTAAAAAACAACAAAGATAAGGAGGAGTTGGAATGTACAGATGGAATAGCTCCTTAAAATTAATTATTTAGATAATGTGGTTCCGCATTCATGGCAATATTTTGCGCTGTCAAAATGTAATTGCGAATTACAATTTTGGCATGTTTTTTTTGTGCTGACAGCATTATTGCGAAGGCTGCTTTTTGCGAATTCTGCAGTAACAATTCCTGTGGGAACGGCAATGATTCCATAACCCATAATCATGACAAGCGAGGCTAAAAACTGACCAAGAGGAGATGCGGGTGAAATGTCGCCATAACCAACGGTGGTTAGGGTTACGATAGCCCAATAAATCCCCATAGGAATACTTGTAAAACCGCTTTCTTTGCCTTCGACGACGTACATCAATGAACCAATAATTACAGCGCTAATAAGGACGAAGTAGATAAAAACCAGAATTTTTTCTTTGCTGGCTTCCATAGCTTCCCGAAGCTGCATTGATTGCTGCGAAATTTGTGGAATATGTAAGATCTTGAACAATCTGAAGAAACGCAGGACTCTAACGATTGTAAGAACATTTGTGGCAGGGAAAAATATAGATAAATACATGGGTAATATCGCCATTAAATCGATAATGCCGTAAAAACTGAAAACATACTTTACAGGTTTTTGTATCGAAATAATACGCAAAATATATTCAATGGTAAAGAAAACTGTGATAACCCATTCACAAATAACAAGATAAGAATGGTACTTAAGATTGATACCTTCTACAGTATCCATCATGACTAAAAGTACACTTAATAAAATAAGACCTAAAAGTACCAGATCAAACAAACGTCCTAAAATGGTATTAGTGCCATAAAGGATGATTTGGGTCTTTTGTCTAAAAATTTCGTATTTTGATTTTATTTTTTTCATCTCGGCGAAGATAATGAAAGTTTTGGATTGTTAAAAATGAAGTATTTTAAGCGATTTACTTTTGCGGATGTAATTTTGAATAATGTTTTTTACATCACGGTTGTGTTCCATTGGTATCAAGATATTTTTAAAAATATCAATATTGGTAATTTGATAATTTAAATCATAAAAAGCATAACCTTTATAAATTCCGTTTTCGATTAATATTGCGCTTCGTTCGTTTACATTTCTTCCTCTGTCAATCAGAATCATGCTTTTATTATCAAAACTATTTTCGCTTATAAATTGTTGTACTCTGGCATTGTACACTTCTGGAGTGATTTCGCCAATACAAGCGCCGTCGCATTCTTTTATTTTATATTGAAAACATTCTTTCTTTGTTTGATACAATCCAGTCAACTTTTGACACAAATGATATTTTGCAGTAAATTTGAAAAGAGCATTTTTGCCTTCTTGTAAAGTAGCAAAAGATGTAATTTCTTTTTTACGGCCATCTGCTTTTTCAAGCTTTAGGTTGATGTATCCATCAGTATCTTTCTCAGCATATAACGCATATTGAAAAATAGTTTTTCTTCCGGAGCGATTATATCTTGGTCGGTTTATTTTTATTTCCTGACTTTCTTTCAACAACGCAATTAATTCACTGCCTGTTTCATCATGAGTTATAGTAAAAACTTCGGCTTGGATTTTTTTGCTTTTGGTTGTAATTCCGGTAAAATGCTGATTGACTCTTTTTTTTATATTTTGACTTTTACCGATATAAATTAGAGTTCCACCTTCATTGTAAATGTAGTAGACACCAGTTTTTGCGGGCATTTGAGATAAAAGATCCAAAAATTTTGGCGCAATACCTTTTTCTACTTCTAATTTTATAAAATCTTTTACGATGGTTTTTTCTAAATCTTTTTCAAGAAGCATTTTGAATAACTTGGTCGTTGCCATCGCATCTCCGCTGGCACGATGTCTGTCTGCCATTGGGATTCCAAGTGCACGAACCAATTTTCCTAAACTATATGAAGGTTGTTCCGGAATTAGTTTTTTTGCCAATTCGACGGTACAAAGTGTTCTGGCTTCGAAATCGTAACCTAAACGTCTGAATTCGGTACGAAGAATTCGGTAATCAAATGAGGCATTATGTGCTACAATGATACAATCAGAAGTGATTTCGATGATTCGTTTTGCTACTTCAAAAAACTTTGGAGCAGAACGCAACATAGCATTATTGATACCGGTTAATTTCACCACAAAGGGCTGAATCGGAATTTCAGGATTAACAAGGCTAATGAACTGGTCAATTACTTCATGGCCATCAAATTTATAAATGGCGATTTCAGTAATTCCTTCTTCGTTAAACTGGCCTCCAGTAGTTTCTATGTCTAGTATTGCGTACAAATTCAGTATTCAGTATCAGTATTTAGTAATCAGTTTAAACTCTACAATCCTCAATCTAAAATCTAGAATCAGATTTTAACGACCTCCAAAAATGCTGCTTCCAATTCTTACCATTGTGCTTCCGCATTCTATGGCAAGTTGATAATCGCCGGACATTCCCATAGATATTGTTGAAAAATTATTCATTGTAGAGGCGCACTGCTGTGCGTCTTTGCGTTGTTGTATGGAATCAAAAATAGACTTTAAATGTGTGAATTCTTTTTTTATCTGATTTTGATTTTCTGTAAATGTTGCCATTCCCATTAAACCTAAGATACGAATGTTTTTCATTTTTTCGAACTCTGACGAAGATATTAATTCATTTAATTCGTTTTCATCTAAACCAAATTTTGTTTCCTCTTCTGCAATATGTATCTGAAGTAAACAATCAATAATTCTATTGTTTTTTAAAGCTTGTTTGTTAATTTCCTGTAATAATTTCAAGCTGTCAACTCCGTGAATTAAATTCACAAATGGCGCCATAAATTTGACTTTATTCGTCTGCACGTGACCAATCATATGCCATTGAATGTCTTTTGGCATTTCTTCGTACTTATCAGTCATCTCCTGGATTTTATTTTCTCCAAAAATACGCTGACCAGCTTCGTAAGCCTCCATTAAATCAGAAACAGGTTTTGTTTTAGAAACAGCAACGAGAGTTACATGTTCAGGTAAGGTTGTTTTGATAGCATTTAAATTCGATTGTATCGACATGGCATTTCTTTTTTTTACGAAAGGATAAATTGCTTAGAAATTTTCTCTGCTTTTTTACTTTCACTGTAATCATAAAATCCTTCACCGGATTTCACTCCCAATTTTCCTGCTCTAACCATATTCACCAATAGTGGGCAAGGAGCATATTTGGGGTTTTTAAAACCTTCGTACATAACATTCAGAATAGCAAGACAAACATCAAGTCCAATAAAATCAGCTAATTGAAGCGGTCCCATTGGATGTCCCATTCCTAATTTCATTACTGTGTCAATTTCATAAACACCGGCTACTTTATTATATAACGTTTCGATTGCTTCATTTAGCATAGGCATCAAAATTCTGTTTGCTACAAAACCTGGATAATCATTTACTTCAACAGGAGTTTTTCCTAATTTTTCAGATAAATCCATGATGATCTTAGTGACTTCATCGCTTGTATTGTAACCGCGAATGATTTCGACCAATTTCATGATTGGCACCGGATTCATAAAATGCATTCCTATAACACGTTCAGGATGCGCAACTACAGCTCCAATTTGGGTAATTGATATAGAAGATGTATTGGTTGCCAAAATGGTATTATGAGAACAAGCTTCATTTAATTGTTTAAAAATATTAAGCTTTAGTTCTACATTTTCTGTAGCAGCCTCAACAACTAAATCAACACCAACAACACCATCTTTAATATCAGTATACGTAATAATATTAGTAATAGTTTTTGCTACATCTTCTTGAGTTATGGTTCCTTTTGCTAACATTCGATCTAAGTTAGCAGCTATAGTCGCCATTCCTTTGTCTAAAGATTTCTCAGAAACATCAATTAGTTTTACAACAAAACCACTTTGCGCAAAAGTATGGGCAATTCCATTACCCATCGTTCCTGCACCAATTACAGCTATAGTTTTCATTTAATTTGGTATTTGAATTTTAAAAGTTAAGGTTTAAAGCTCCTTTGAAGTGCGCTTTAAACCTTAAAAATAATGAGTTTATTTTTTTTATTTATTTGTCGAAACAATCAATGATTTGATATGCCACTCTCAAAGCATCTGTAGCTTGTTCAAGCGTCACAACGGGAGTAGTATCTGTTGTGATGGCATTTGCAAATGAGTCTAATTCGTCCAGAATGGCATTATTTTGCTCCACATCAGGATTAGTAAAATA
This sequence comes from Flavobacterium sp. NPDC079362, assembly GCF_050267765.1. NCBI lineage: Bacteria > Pseudomonadati > Bacteroidota > Flavobacteriia > Flavobacteriales > Flavobacteriaceae > Flavobacterium > Flavobacterium sp. NPDC079362. The sequence goes on from NZ_JBNNFM010000016.1 coordinate 34,698, forward strand.
GATTTGTTTTTTTACACCTTCTGCATTTTGAAGAATCATATCAAAATCGCCCGGAATTTCAGGAGCATCCTTCATGCGGACTACTTCACATTTTTTTTCCAGAAAATCTACCGAAATATAAGCGTCTTTTTGAAAGAAGCGCGTTTTACGCATGTTCTTCATCGAAATTCTGCTTGCTGTTAGATTTGCTACACATCCATTTTCGAATTCGATTCTTGCATTAGCAATATCCGGAGTGTCGCTAATTACAGAAACTCCGCTGGCATGAATATCTTTTACTTTAGAATGCACAACGCTTAATATAGCATCAATATCATGAATCATTAAATCCAACACTACAGGAACATCAGTTCCACGCGGATTAAACTCGGCCAAACGATGTGTTTCTATAAACATTGGGTTTTCGATCATGTTTTTTGTAGCAATAAACGCAGGGTTAAAGCGTTCAACATGACCCACCTGACCTTTTACGTTATATTCATTGGCTAAAGCAATAATTTCTTCAGCTTCATCAACGGTATTGGCAATTGGTTTTTCTATAAAGATATGTTTTCCGGATTTAATGGCTACCTTAGCACATTTATAGTGAGAAAGTGTTGGTGTTACAATATCAATGACATCCACAGCATGGATTAATTTTGCAATAGTGCTGAAGTTTTTATAACCAAACTCTTTTGAAATTCTTTCGGCATTTTCTTGATTTTCGTCGTAAAATCCAACTAATTCGTATTTGTCAGATTGTTGTAATAAACGTAAATGTATTTTACCAAGATGACCAGCACCTAAAACTCCTACTTTTAACATGAGAATGTATTTTAAACAAAAATATAATTTATTTGTTGAAAGTAAAAGTGAATGCAGTAAAGATTTAGCGATTTAATAATTAAAAATCAATATTTGATTTCCTATTTACTTTCTTATTTTTGCCAAAATAAAATCTACCCATTTTGAAAGACACTGCCAAACATCAAGGACTACGTAATCAATTAGTAAGCACTTTAGAACAAAAAGGAATTACCGACAGAGCAGTTTTGGATGCGATAAAAAAAATCCCAAGACACCTTTTTTTAAATTCAAGTTTTGAAGATTATGCTTATCAGGATAAGGCTTTTCCTATAGGAGCCGGTCAAACAATATCACAGCCGTACACCGTTGCTTTTCAATCCCAATTATTAGAAGTTAAAAAAGAGCATAAAATTCTCGAAATTGGTACTGGTTCAGGTTACCAAACTGCCGTTTTATGTATGCTGGGCGCAAAAGTTTTTAGTGTCGAAAGGCAAAATGAATTGTTTAAGACAACTTCGAATTTATTTCCGAAACTAAATATTCGTCCCAAGCATTTGTCGTTTGGTGATGGCTACAAAGGGTTGCCAAGTTACGCACCATTTGATAGTATTATTGTTACAGCGGGAGCTCCATTTATTCCTCAGCCTTTAATGGCACAGCTAAAAATAGGAGGAAGGCTCGTTATACCTTTAGGAGAAGATGTTCAGATTATGACATTATTGATTCGTAAAAATGAAACGCAATTTGAGAAACATGAATTTGGAGAATTTCGATTTGTTCCTTTACTAGAAGATAAAAATTAAAAAGTAGCTATAAATTTCAAACACGGATTTCGCAAATTAGAACTAATTATTTTTAGAAATTAATTTCACAAACGTAATTGATTGTTAATTTGTGCTAATTTGTGGAATTCGTGTTTTATTTTATTGAGCGATAATACCAATATGTCGTTCCAGGTCTTCTTTTTCAATTCGAGCAACAAAGAGTAAAAAATCTTCTTTATTATTTTTTGTCTGGGCGGTTTCTAGAGTTTGATAGTATTGCATACGACTGTCATAATCTCCTTTTATGTTGGCAATTATATAGCCCTTTTGCAATAAAATTAAATTCATTATCAAACGGGAAGTACGGCCATTTCCATCAATAAAAGGGTGAATTGTTACTAGTCTTTCGTGCATTTCAGCAGCCAAAACAACGGGATGTAACTTGTTTTTATTGATTTCGTACCAAATAAAATAATCTTCCATTTCTTTGGCAACCATAAAAGGTTGTGGTGGCATGTGAGTACTTCCTTTTATCATTACTTGTACTTTTCGGTAACGACCTGCATCTTCAGGAATTATACCTCGTAGAATTAAATTATGAATAGACAAAAGATCGCGTTCGTTTAAAGAAACGTTTCTTTGCATTAAATTTTTAATAAAACCAATAGCTTCCTGATGATTAATCGCTTCTAAATGCTCACGCATACTTTTTCCGGAAATAGTCAAACCTTCGTTGATCACCATATCTGTTTCACGAAGTGTCATAGTGTTTCCTTCAATTCGATTACTTTCAAAAGTATATTCTAATTCTAAGGCCTGAGTAATTCTATAGCTGTCATATTGACGATAACTGTCTAATTTTGCTTTTAGAAGATCAATCTCTTTAAGAAGATTTTCTAGAGTTTTAGAAATTTTTAATTTTGATACCGTTTTGTTGTATTTGATTTCCTGCTCTGCTACCATTAAGGCTTTTAAGGCAAATTCATCATCTCCAATTTCGTAGAGTATTTTTTCTTTAAGCCATGCAATCATTAAGGTTTCGTAATCTATCTCTAAAAGTTGAGAAAGTTTCGAAATCTGGTCTTTAGTTGGTCTTCTTGTTCCTGATTCGAATTTGCTTATTAAAGCTTGATCTATACCAAGAATTTGTGCCACTTCACGAGTTTTTAATCCTTTTTGCTCTCTTGCATTTTTAAGAAGTGTTTTCATTTATTCTAATGATTTAAATTGTCTTGACTAATTTAGTCATTTTTACCGGAATAAAAAAGCAATATTCCACAATATTGCCTTTACAAAATTATATTTTACTTTTTGGAGGAAGCGATCCGTCTTTTCTCATTTCATCGACAACTGCTTGCATGATTGCGTCTACAGTTGATCCTAAATCCGTCACATAATCGGATTTTGTAGTTCCTGTCCAGATTAGTTTATTTTCTTTTAATGAAAAAACGTTTGTTTCTACCATATAAGAAGTTGTTTCCTGATAATATCCCGGATCGTAGAAGTAAGGAGAGTACATTCCGTACCAGTTTCCAAAACCATATCCGTAAACACCGCTGTATAGACCATCGAAACCACCGTAATACATACCTGTATAACTTCCAGGAACATAGGTAGTTTCTTTTTCTGCACTTACCAGACGTAATGTAATTACGCCATCAAAATCTTCATCTTGTAATATTTTTAATTTTTGTTCCTGTGTAAGATTTTTAGTTGTTTCGTTTAAGTATTCATAAGAGGTTTTGAAGATTGGATTGCTGGCTGCAATTCTGTTTTCGGTGACTCTTCTGGATGCTTCGTCTTTTAATAGCGCAACAACTAAAACTTTTTTGAAATTTTCCTGGGCGACTGTTATTTTTGGATCTCTCCAACTATTAACTATTGCAGTATTGCTGCCACAGCTTGCAAGTACCAAAGCGACGATAAATAAAGTTAAGCATTTCTTCATATTACAAATTTTTAAATATTGTAATAAAAATACGTATAAAATATTAACAAATGCTTCTTGCGATAAAAAATAACTTTAATTGTAGGCTTTTTTTATTCGGTCTAGATCACGTTTTGTGTCCTGTTCTTTAAGAGATTCACGCTTGTCGTAGTTTTTCTTTCCTTTACAAAGTCCGATTTGTAGTTTTGCAAGCCCTTTTTCATTGGTAAACAATTTTAAAGGTACAATTGTAAGTCCTTTTGCCTGAACACTTTTGTGAAGACTTTTCAATTCCTTTTTATTCAAAAGCAATTTTCTTTCACTTCTTGATTTGTGATTGAATTGATTTCCAAATGTGTATTCTTCTATATAAGTATTAATAGCAAAAAGTTCGAGATTGCTAAATTCACAAAAACTTTCGGTAATATTGGCTTTTCCTAATCGGATAGATTTGATTTCTGTACCGGATAAAACAATTCCGGCAGTATAAGTATCGATTATCTCATAATCAAATCGAGCTCTTTTATTAAGTATATTGACTGTTTTTAACATAGATGCAAATGTAAACAAAATTGAAAAACTTTGAAGCAATCAAAGATAATTAAAGATTTTTTTTAATCTATGATTTTAATCATTTTTGAAAGATAAACTTGCTAGTAAGTTTGTTAAATAATTTATAAATAAATTCAAAAATGAAAAAAATTTTAACATTCGCTACTATTGCATTAATTAGTCTAACTGTAAAAGCACAAGATGCTAGTCAGGGTTTAAAAGGAGCTTGGTTTGTAACGTCACAATTTGGTTACCAGCAAACTAAAACCGGGGATAATAAAAATACAAATTTATCAGTAATACCAATTGTAGGAACATTCATCACGCCATCTGTAGCTGTTGGAGCGGGACTGGGTTATATTAATATGAAATCAGATGCAAGTGTAGGAGTCGCAGCAACAAAAACAGATTTATTTGTAATTCAGCCCTTGGCAAGAAAGTATTGGAATGTTGCAGGTTCTCTTTATTTCTTTGGACAAGCAGCTCTTCCAATTATTGCAGGTAAAGAAAAAGAAAGTGGTACAAAAATAAACCAGTTCGGTTTGTCTGTCTCAGGAGGTTTTGATTATTTCGTCACTAAAAACTTCTCAGTAGAGTTTTCTTATGATTTAGCGAATTTTACATCAACTACAATTGACCCTAAAAGTGGTGAAAAAACTACTGTTACTAATTTTGGATTAGCACATATGGCAAATGTTGATTCTGCTTATTTAGTAGGAGGTTCAAATTTAACAACTCCACTTGCGGTTGGATTTAAATTTATATTCTAAATAGTTCTAGGCTGATTTAGATTTCAATTTGCTAATTTTGCAAAAAAAAGACCGAACTTTTTTAGAGTACGGTCTTTTTGTATAATCTTTAAATTTATAAAATGCAAAATCAATCAAAAGATCCGTTGCACGGCATCACACTTCAAAAAATAGTAGAAGCACTAGTGAATCATTATGGTTTTGATACATTGGCAGAATTAATACCTGTCAAATGTTTTACCACAAATCCGAGTGTCAAATCAAGTTTAACTTTTTTAAGAAAAACCGATTGGGCTCGTAAAAAAGTTGAAGAGTTGTATTTGAAATCTTTATCTAAATTTACAGAATAATTACAATTTATAAGAAATCATAACACCTCCACGGTAAGGAAGCCATTCACCACTTTTGTTCCAGTTTGGAGCTTTTTCGTATCTGCCTGGAGTTCCGTCGTTATAGTATCCTTTATAAAAACCTTGATGCCAACCAGCTCCTGCAAATATATCTAGTAAAAATTTGTCGTTTAATTTGATGTTATATCCAGCTGTAATACCTAAACGATAACCAAAACCATGTTCATATTTGTTACTGTCCCAGTAATTCCATTTTTGTAATTCATAAACATCCGGACCAGCATGACCACCAACATAAAATCCGTTATATTTTTCTTTAAAATGATAACGAACTTCCGGTGTTAATGTATAAAATTTCATTGGACTGTGGCCATCAAAAGATTCCCAAAAAGAAGCCATTACATCAACACTAAAAGTTAATTTTTCTCCAATACTGGTTTCGATACCAATATTTGGAACACCAACTAAAGCTGTTGCGGCATTAAATTTAATAAAAGTTTGACTTTGGGATTGAATCGAAAAGAAAAGGACAATGAGAATTAAGTACTTTTTCATAAAAATAGTTTTCGTAGGGGTTTAGATAAGGCTTTATACCTTATTTCGCGTGCAAATATAACGCAAACCATTAATTACTATTATGTAAATGTTTTAATTTAACAAGAATGTTTTTTTATGATAATTAATATTGATTAATTAGCTTCTAGTAATGAGTAGATTACGGAATCTAAAAAGCGGCCTTCATAAAATTCGTTTTCTTTTAAATGTGCTTCTTTAACAAAACCACATTTTTGAAGCACTTTTTCAGAAGCATAATTTCCGGGGTCAATCACGGCTTCGATAGAGTGTAGTTTTAGATCTTTAAAGCCATAACTAATTAATCGATTTACGGCTTCTGGAACAATTCCTTTACCGTGAAATTCCGGCAATAAGATATATCCAATTTCAGCACGGTAATTTTGTGGCTGCATCCTGTAATATCCTATAATACCCAATAGTTTAGGGTTGCCTTTTAATGTTATTCCCCAATTGATTCCTATGTTTGTTACTATTTTATCTTCGATCATAGCAATGTGTTCAAGAGCATCCTCAGAATTTTTCGCCAATGGTCGCGGAATATATTTCATGGTTTCGGGATTCGAACGTAATTCGAAAACTTCATTTACATCATCGTTTGTTATTCTCCTTAAAAGCAAACGTTCTGTTTCTATTTCGGGAAATGGGGTGAAATTAAATTCTAACATTTTTCTTAAATTATAATAGTGTTATACTAAACTTTGAAGTAAAAGTTTGATTAGCATCTAAAGCCAAAATCCCTTCCTTCTTAAATAAATCCCCAGAATTTTCGGCTGTGTCTGAATAGCCCAACCAAGGTTCAATACAAAGAAATGGCGCTTGATCTTTTGTCCAGATCCCCAAACTTGGAAAATCTTTAAAATCAAATTTGAGATATGGTTTGGAGTTTTCAAGAATAGTTAATGAATTTGATTCTAAAGATTTAAAAATCAATGCATCGTTTTCGAATAATTTATAATTCAAAGGAACCAGATTATCAGTAGTTTCTAAAACTTCTGTTTTATTTGAAATTAAATCATTCTCTAAAATATAATATTTTAAAACTTCTTCTTTTTCAAATTCTAGAGCATAATTTTCGAAATTCTCTGGTAAAGCTATTGCCGGATGAGCTCCAATTGAAAAAGGCATTTTAGTTTTACTTTTGTTAATTACTTTATATTCGATGTTTAATGACGCTTCTTCAAGAGTGTAAATAAGTTGTAATTCAAATTCAAAAGGATATTTTTTCAAAGTTTCAACATCAGATTGTAAAGAAAAAACAGCACTGTTATCAGTCTTTTTTACTAATTGAAAATCCATATCGCGAGCAAATCCATGTCTTGGTAATTGATATTCTTCTCCGTCAATTGTATAAGTATTGTTTTTTAAAGTACCTACAATCGGAAAAAGGACAGGAGAGTGCTTTCCCCAAAAATCAGGATTCCCTTCCCATATATATTCTTTGTTTTGCTTGTTTTTTAATGAAAATAATTCAGCTCCTGAATGTTTTATAGAGGCGCTTAGTGTTGAATTTGAAATAGTTGTATTCAAAATGAGTAAGGTTGAAATGAATAAAATTTATACTGATGTAAATATATTTTATAAATTTTAGTTTTTTAAGAAAAACCTCCAAATTATTTTTTTGATAAAATTTTGCTAAAATTCAATTTATGATTCTTCTTTTCTCTGTAAATAGCTTTTTTTTTCATTAATTTGCTAGATAAACAGCTAAAAAATATGAAAATACAATCCTTAAAAGCCTTATTAACCATGGCTTTGTTTGTTGGGATTTCTTCTGTTTGGGCACAACAAACGCCTCCGACAACAGCAGTAAATCCTGTTAATAATTACAATTATCATGATGCCTTTGGACCACATTTTTATACAAAAAATGGAACTCCAACCCGTTCTGCAAGTGGACAGCCCGGAGTTGAATACTGGCAAAACAGGGCTGATTATCAGATAACGGCAAGATTGAACGCGACCACAAATGAAATTATTGGTACGGATGAAATTACCTATACTAATAATAGTCCTGATAAAATGTCATTTGTTTGGTTGAATTTAGATCAAAATTTATTCAAGGAAGATTCAAGAGGAAACGCAGTTGTGCCTTTAACGGGTAGCCGTAACGGTGCTCAAGGACAGCTTTTTGATGGTGGAAATAAAATAAAATCAGTTAAAGTAATTTCTGTTGGTAAGAAAAAAACTGAAGTTGAGGCAAAATATGTAATTACAGACACCAGAATGCAAATATTTCTTCCGGAAGAATTGGCATCAAAAGGAGCTGCTGTTAAAATTAAAATAGAATTTGCATTCACGGCGCCTTTTGAAGGATCAGACAGAATGGGAGTTTTAGAAACTAAAAATGGTAAAATTTTCACGATTGCGCAATGGTATCCTCGTATGTGTGTGTATGATGATGTAAGAGGCTGGAATACACATCCGTATTTAGGTGCTTCTGAGTTTTATCTGGAGTACGGTAATTTTGATGTAAAACTTACTGTACCTGCTAATCATTATGTAGTAGGGTCAGGTGAATTACTAAATGGTGCAGAAGTATTGCCTGCAGATGTATTTAAGCGTTATAAAGAAGCTTCATTAAGCGATAAAACAGTTATGATTCGTTCTGCTGAAGAAGTTGCTGCAACTGCAAATACAACTGCTTCCGGCGAGAAAACGTGGCATTATCAGATAAAAAATGCACGTGATTTTTCGTGGGCGTCGTCACCGGCTTTTATCTTAGACGGAGCAAAAATTAATTTGCCAAGTGGTAAAAAAGCATTGGCTTTATCTGCTTATCCGGTAGAAAGTGCCGGACAAGGTGCTTACGGACGTTCTACTGAATATGTAAAAGCAGCTATAGAACATTATTCTAAAACATGGTTCGAATATCCTTATCCGGCCGCTACAAACGTTGCAGGAAATGAAGGCGGAATGGAATATCCGGGAATTGTTTTTTGTGGATGGGAATCTAAAGGACAAGATTTATGGGGAGTTACGGATCATGAATTTGGACATATCTGGTTTCCTATGATTGTAGGATCAAACGAAAGATTGTTTGGATGGATGGATGAAGGTTTTAATACTTTTATTAATTCACTAAGTACAGCCGCATTTAATAAAGGAGAATATGTAGAAGCGCCAACAGATTTACATAAAGGAGCTGAATCATTTACAAGAACTGATTTAGAAACCGTAATGAGTTCTCCTGATAACATGAAAGAAGCAAATATTGGTATGTTGTGTTATTTTAAGCCAAGTTCAGCTTTGATTATTTTAAGGGAACAAGTATTAGGAAAAGAGCGTTTTGATACTGCTTTCCGTACCTATATTGAGCGTTGGGCTTATAAACATCCACAGCCGGATGATTTTTTCAGATCAATGGAAAATGTTGCAGGCGAAGATTTAAGCTGGTTCTGGAGAAGCTGGTTCGTGAACAATTGGCGTTTTGATCAAGGGATTAATTCGATTAAATATGTAAAAAACGATCCGTCAAAAGGAGTTGTAATTACAGTTGAAAATTTCGATAAAATGCCAATGCCAATTGTTGTGGATATTAAAACAAAAAGTGGAAAAGTTACAAGAGTTAACCTTCCTGTAGAAGTTTGGCAGCGTAATACCGTATGGTCTTTTAAACATAATTCTACTGAAGAGATAGAGAGTGTTACTCTTGATCCTGATCATGTTTTTCCGGATAATAACGAAGCAAACAATGTTTGGACAGCGGGAAACGGTAAAATAGAAAAAGATATAATTTTAGACGGTTATTTAGGAAATTACTCTACTTCAAGAGCGCCTTTAAAGATCGATTTTACAGAAAAGAACAGTACGTTGAATGTTGAAATTACAAACTTCCCTAAGTTTACTGTAAGCCCTGTAGAAAACGAAAAAGATACTTTTCAGTCTAAAAGCGCAGGATTGAAATTTAAATTTAATGAAGCTAAAACAGGTTTTGACATGATTATTTTAGGTAACGGCGAAACAATTCCTTTTACTAAAAAATAAAAGTATAATAATAAAGTTTTTAAAACCCGATAGTTGTTAATCACTATCGGGTTTTCTTTTGGTTTGGCTTTTGAGTTTCAGGTTTCAAGTTTCAGGTTTATCAAATTTAGAAAAACTCAGAACCTTAGCCCTTTAGAATCTTAGCGCCTTGAAAATCTAACTTTTCATTAAAAAAATGTTAGAATTTTAATTTTTTGTTTTGGAAATAAAAAAATAGTGTACTTTTGCATCGATGAATAAAATAAGTTTACATATAACTTCTTTGTCACGGACAAACTCACCTGTAACTTCTCCCGAAGTACGGATACTATCTCTATAGTATTCACAGAGTTTTTCGCCGCGTATTTATTTATATTCATTTTTCATTTTGAAATCACACAATTTGTCCATTGGACAAACATATCCTAAAAGTATATATAGTATTTTGAATTTTTTAAATCAAGTTTTTGATTTTGAGAAGGTTATTTCTATTATGTCTATTTTTGTTGGATTGATTTCAGGATTTCAAACTAAACAATACGTTTTAATTTTTAACTCTAACTTCAACTATTGAAATGAAAATCTCTATTGTTGTTACTCAGGAAGAACACTTCAAATTCGCACAGGAAATTTGCGATACGATAGAATCATCTGCCTTGCTAAGAGGTACAGGGATTGCTAAAAGAACTCCTGAATACATTCAGAAAAAAATGTCGAACGGTGATGCGATGATTGCTTTGGCAGATGGAAAATTTGCAGGTTTTTGTTATATCGAAAGTTGGCAGCACGGAAAATTCGTGGCACATTCCGGTTTAATTGTACATCCGGATTACAGAAGTTTGGGTTTGGCAAAAAAGATCAAATCAAAAGTTTTTGATTATTCCCTAAAAAGATACCCTGATGCTAAGATATTTGGTATTACAACCGGTTTGGCTGTAATGAAAATCAACTCTGATTTAGGATATAAACCAGTACCATTTTCTGAACTTACAACAGATCCAAGTTTTTGGTCAGGCTGTAAAACCTGTACGAATTACGAAATTCTAAAAAGCAAAGAAAACAAAATGTGTCTTTGTACCGGAATGTTGTATGACCCAAAAGAAAAACAAAAAGATCCGCCAAGACATCCTTTTAACGAAGCTGTTTTAAGCAGATTAAAAAAAATAAAACAAGCTTTATTCTTAAGTAAAATATTGTCTTTCGGCTTTTTATCTTAAGAATTTAAATCAAAAAAGAAATCTCAAACTTGCTATATACGAAAGTATTAGCCTAAATTATAAAAAATGAAAAAAGTTGTATTAGCTTATAGTGGAGGATTAGATACCTCGTATTGTTTGAAATATTTAAAAAATGAAAAAGGATACGAAGTCCACACCGTACTTGTAGATACAGGAGGATTTGATGCAGAAGAATTATCTGCTATCGAAAAAAGAGCTTACGAATTAGGGAGTGCACAACACGCTAACCTGACAATCGTAGATAAATATTATGATAAAGCGATTAAATATTTGATATTTGGAAACGTATTAAAAAACAATACATATCCATTATCAGTAAGTGCAGAGCGTGTTTTTCAGGCTATTGAAGCCATTAAATATGCTAAAAAAGTGGGAGCAAGCGCGATCGCACACGGAAGCACAGGTGCAGGAAATGATCAAATTCGTTTTGATTTAATTTTTCAAACCATCGCTCCGGAAATTGAAATTATTACACCAATTAGAGATCTTAAATTATCAAGACAAGAAGAAGTTGATTATTTGGCTCAAAACGGAGTTCATTATTCTTGGGAAAAAGCACAATATTCGATCAATAAAGGACTTTGGGGAACAAGCGTAGGAGGAAAAGAAACTTTAACCTCAAGTAAACCATTGCCAAGTGAAGCATATCCTTCGCAATTGCAAAAAGAAGAAGAAGAGAAAGTTACTTTACATTTTGAACAAGGAGAATTGGTTGGAGTAAATGGTAAAACAGATAAACCATCAAATAATATTGTAGCTCTTGAAAAACTGGCGAATGCATACGCAATTGGTAGAGATATTCACGTAGGTGATACTATTATTGGAATTAAAGGAAGAGTTGGTTTTGAAGCTGCTGCGCCATTAATTATTATAAAAGCACACCATTTATTAGAGAAACATACCCTTGGTAAATGGCAACAATACTGGAAAGAACAATTAGGAAACTGGTACGGAATGTTGTTTCATGAAGGCCAGTTTTTAGATCCTGTAATGAGAAATATTGAAACATTTTTGCAAGACACACAAAAAACTGTGAATGGTGTTGTAACCGTTTCGCTAAAACCATATCATTTTTCGCTTGACGGAATTGAATCTGATAATGATTTGATGAATACAGGTTTTGGTCAATACGGAGAAATGAACAATGCCTGGACATCAGACGATGCAAAAGGATTTATTAAGATTCTAGGAAATGCCCAAAACATATTTTCATCTGTAAACCACTTAGATCATGATTAATATCGGAATAATTGGTGGTTCAGGCTATACAGCCGGAGAACTTATCAGAATTTTAATGTATCATCCCAATGTAAACATCGATTTTGTTTACAGTACAACCAATGCAGGTAAACCACTTTCTGTGGCGCACCACGATTTGATGGGAGATATCGAAATGAACTTTACTGATGTGGTGAATCCGAATGTAAATGTTGTGTTTTTATGTCTTGGTCACGGAAAATCTATTTCGTTTCTTGAAGAAAATAAATTCGCAAGCCATACTAAAATCATCGATTTAGGAAACGATTTCAGATTGATAAAAGACGCTGTTTTCGAAGGAAAAGAATTTGTTTACGGATTACCGGAATTGAATAAAGCTGAAATTAAAAAAGCAAATTTTATTGCAAATCCAGGTTGTTTTGCAACTGCGATTCAATTGGCTTTATTGCCATTAGCAAAAAACAATCTGCTTAAAAATGATGTTCATATTAATGCAACAACCGGAAGCACCGGTGCGGGCGTAAGTCTTGCTGAAACTTCTCACTTTAGTTGGAGAAACAATAACATGTCTCATTATAAAGCTTTTGAACACCAGCATTTGGGAGAAATCAACCAAAGCGTGAATCAATTGCAAGCTGATTATTCAGATGAATTAATTTTTGTTCCGAATAGAGGCGATTTTACAAGAGGAATTTTTGCGACTTTATATACAGATTCTGACGAAAGCCTGGAAGATTTAGTGACCAAATACAAAGATTTCTATAAAAATGAACCTTTTGTAACTGTTACAACGACAAATATCAATATGAAACAAGTCGTTCAAACCAACAAATGTATCATTAGTTTATTGAAAAAAGGAAACCGGATTTTAATCACGTCAATCATTGACAACTTAACCAAAGGTGCTTCAGGACAAGCGATTCAAAACATGAATTTAATGTTCGGGTTAGAAGAAACCACCGGTTTACATTTGAAACCAAGCGGATTTTAGAAAAAATTTGTTTCAGGTTTAAAGTTTCAAGTTCTGTAAGGACTTGACATATAAATACTGAAGCTTAATCTAGTTTCAAGTTCCAGTTTCACGTTCTACAAACAACTTGAAACTTTAAACATGAAACAAAATAAACAAAAGACAAAATGAATTTATTCAACGTATACCCACTTTATGATATCACACCTGTAAAAGCACTAGACTGCACAATTACAGATATTAACGGAGTAGAATATTTAGACTTATATAGCGGACATGGTGTAATCTCGATTGGCCATACACAACCTGATTATGTGGCGAAATTGAAAAATCAATTGGATCATTTAGGATTTTATTCTAATGCAATTCAGAACCCTTTGCAGGTAGAATTAGCTCAGAAATTAGGGAAACTTTCAGGATTAGAAGATTACGAATTATTTTTATGCAGTTCAGGAGCTGAAGCAAACGAAAATGCTTTGAAATTAGCCTCTTTCCATAACGGGAAATCAAGAGTTATAGCTTTTCATAATTCTTTTCACGGAAGAACTTCTGCAGCTGTTGCCGTTACAGACAATAAGAAAATCGTAGCGCCAATTAATGCACAGCAAGTAGTTACTTTTTTACCGCTGAACCAAATCGAATTAGTTGAAGCTGAATTGGCTAAAGGAGATGTTTCTGCAGTAATTATCGAAGGAATTCAGGGAGTTGGAGGTTTAGATGAAGGAACAACAGAATTTTTTCAGGCATTGGAAAAAGCATGTAAAAAACACAATGTTGTTTTGATTTTAGATGAAGTACAATCAGGATATGGAAGAAGCGGAAAGTTTTTCGCGTTTCAACATCACGGGATCAACGCTGATATTATTTCAGTTGCAAAAGGAATGGGGAACGGTTTTCCGGTTGGAGCCATTTTAATTTCGCCAAAATTTGAAGCAAGTTTCGGATTATTAGGAACTACTTTCGGCGGAAGCCATTTATCATGTGCTGCAGGAATTGCAGTTCTGGATGTAATGGAGAAATTGAACTTACAAGATAATGTAAACGAAGTTTCGGCCTATTTCTCAGAGCAAATAAAGCAAGTTCCGGGAATCAAACAAGTAAAAGGAAAAGGTTTAATGCTTGGTATTGAATTTGATTTTGATGTTGCAGCTTTAAGAAAAAAACTAATCATCGAAAAACATATTTTTACAGGAAGTGCCAATAACAAAAATCTAATTAGAATTTTGCCACCACTTACAGTAAAAAAAGCTGATATCGATACATTTATTGTAGCTTTAAAAGAAAGTTTAGAAGAGCTTCAGAATTAGATTTCAATATCCTAACAGGTTTTCAAAACCTGTTAGGTATATATAAGTTTCAATCAAAAAGAAGCAACCAAAAAACAACCAACTATAAATTATGAATCCATTATCAATAGAAAAACGCAATCTGGTTTTGCACTCCATGGCAAAACTGGTAGAACAGGAGCGGAGCCAAATTATTCTTACCAATCAAGAGGATTTGCTAGCCTATGATGGCTCAGATTTAGCGATGGAAGAACGCCTGAAAGTAGATGATAAAAAAGTCGACGAGATGATTTTATCGTTAAAACAATTGGCTTCTCAGGAAGATCCTGTTGGAGTTGAGCGTTTTCATTTTGTTCATGATAACGGAATAAAAGTCATTAATAAAACGGCAGCTTTTGGTACAATTTTAATTATCTATGAATCTCGTCCAGACGTTACAATCGAAGCGGGAGGAATTGCCTTTAAATCCGGAAATAAGATTTTATTAAAGGGAGGAAAAGAGTCTTTGAGATCCAATTTAAAGATTGTTGATTTATGGCACGAGGCTTTACAGGAAAATGCAGTTTCGAAAGACTGGGTAGAGTATTTGAATTATACCCGTGCAGAAACGCAGGCTTTTTTAGAAAAACCAACTCAAAAAGTAGATTTAATTGTTCCAAGAGGAGGAGAAAAATTAATTGAGTTTGTCAAACAACACGCGACTTGCCCGGTAATTGTAAGCGGACGCGGAAATAATTTTGTTTACGTTCATAAAGATGCTGATACAGACTTGGCTTTAAAAGTAATTTTGAACGCGAAAACATCTAAAATCTCAGCTTGTAATGCAGTTGATAAAGTTTTAATAGATTCTAAATTACCAAATTTTGAAGGTTTTACAGCAATTTTAATCGAAGAATTAAAAGAGTATAATGTAGAAGTAATTGTTGATGAATCTCTGAAAAACTTTGAAGATACAGAAACACTTCAAAGCGAAGATATCTGGTACGAAGAATTTTTGGATTATAAAATTGTAATTGGAACAATTGATTCTGACGAATATGCAATTGATAAAATCAACAAATATTGCGGAGGACATTCAGCGGTAATAATTACCAGAGACGACAAAGCAGCACAGAAATTTATGGATGCTGTTGATACTGCTGCCGTTTATCAAAATGCATCGACACGTTTTACCGATGGAGGACAATTTGGTCTGGGCGGAGAATTAGCAATAAGCACCGATAAATTACATCAACGCGGACCAATTGGTTTACAGCATCTTGTAACAAACAAATGGTATGTTTACGGAGATGGGCAAATTAGGTGATTTTAGAGTTCAGATTATAGATTTACGATTTCTGATTTCTGATTATTGGAATTTAAATTTTGGAATTTATTAAAGACAAAGCTTTGCGAACTTTAGAGTTTGTAAACACAAACAATATAAAAAAACCTTGCGCACTTTGCGGTTAAAAAAACATCGGGGTTAAAATAACAACATGGGAAAAAAGCGGATTTTATTAAAAATAGGAAGTAATACCTTAACCAAAGAAACCAATCATATTTCGCGGGGAAAGATCGAGGATATTGGTATGCAGATCGCCGCTCTCAACAAAGATTACGAGTTTGTAATCGTGAGTTCAGGAGCAATCGCAGCCGCCAAGCAATTTGTGAAACTTGAAAGTAAAGGCAAAGAAATTGCGTTAAAACAAGCTTTGGCTTCGATTGGACAACCACATTTAATGAGGATCTTCCATGAAAACTTCAGCGACTTAGGCCTGTTGACTTCTCAATGTCTGCTTTCATATTCAGATTTTGAAAAAGATCAGTCGAAAGTAAATATTGTCAATACGATTAATGTGTTGGTTGAGAACAATTACATTCCGATTATAAATGAAAATGATACCGTTGCCACAGATGAGATTCGGTTTGGGGATAATGATAAATTAGCGGCTTTAACAGCAGTACTGCTAAAAGTTGATATTCTAATTATTGCGACCAATACAAACGGAATTTATACCAAAGATTCTTTCAATGATGAATACCCTGAAACGATTAGAGTAGTAAATGATCTAAAAGTATTAGAAAAAGAAATTGGAGATTCAAAATCATCACACGGAACAGGCGGAATGCAGTCGAAAATAGAAGCTGCCGGAATTGCAAAAGCAGCCAACATCGAAACCTGGATTGTCAACGGATTAAATGATAATTTTATTTTAAAAGCATTGCAAAATGAAATTGCGTTTACAAAAATAGTCTGATTATGACGCGGATGAGGCGGATTCGCTTTGCGAAAACGCGGATAAAAACGGATTTTTATATTTGTGCTTGATTAATATGTAGTGTATTTCATTCAAATTTTTGAAATTATGAAATTATTTCATCAAGAGTTAACGGATGTCATTATTAAAACTTTTTATGAAGTTTATAATGAATTAGGATATGGATTTTTAGAAAAGGTTTATTTAAATTCCCTGTACTTGGAATTAAAAAGTAAAGGTTTAAATGTTGAAGCTCAAAGAAAAATAGAAGTTTATTATAAAGGAATTGAAGTGGGAGAATATTATGCAGATTTAATTGTTGAAAATTCAGTTATTCTTGAATTAAAAGTGGCTGATAGCATTGCTCCGGCATTTGAAAACCAAATTTTAAATTATTTAAGAGGAACAAATTGCGAGGTCGGTTTACTCCTGAATTTTGGAAAGAAACCGGAATTCAAACGGAAATTTTTTGAAAATAACAGAAAAATTAGAAAGTAAAAAAAGAAAAAATCAGTTTTTATCCGCGTCTTCGCTTTAGCGAATCAGTTTAATCCGCGTCTAAATAACACAATACAAAAAGACATGAATTATATTTCAATACAAGATATCGACTCATTATCAAAATGGGTAAAAAGTGCGTTAAAAATCAAAAAGAACCCACTTAAAAATCAAGCCTTAGGTAAAAACAAAACCTTAGGAATGTTATTTTTCAATCCTAGTTTAAGAACGCGTTTGAGTACTCAAAAAGCGGCTATAAACTTAGGGATGAATGTTATGGTGATGAACTTCACCAATGAGGGATGGACATTAGAATTCGAAGACGGAGCCATTATGGACTCCGGCGCTTCAGAACACATCAAAGAAGCTGCAGAAGTAGTATCTCAATATTGTGATATTATTGCCATTCGTGCTTTTGCAGGTTTAGTAGACAAAGAAAAAGACTATGCCGAAACGGTAATTTCAGGATTTCTGAAACATGCTACAGTGCCAATTGTAAACATGGAAAGTGCCGTTCGTCACCCAATGCAATCATTGGCAGATGCGATTACAATGGAAGAGTACAAAACGAAACACAAGCCAAAAGTAGTGCTTTCTTGGGCACCACATCCAAAAGCGTTGCCTCAGGCAGTGGCAAATTCCTTTGTAGAAATGATGCAAATGCAAAAAGACATGGATTTTGTAATCACACATCCGGAAGGTTACGAACTAAGCCCGGAAATCACAAAAGATTGCAAAATCGAATACGATCAAAATAAAGCGTTCGAAAATGCCGATTTCGTTTACGTAAAAAACTGGAGTAACTTCAACGATTACGGAAAAGTAACCAACATAGATCCAAACTGGACAGTAACAGCCGAAAAAATGGCATTGACCAATAACGGAAAATTCATGCATTGTCTTCCTGTACGTCGTAACGTAATTGTAACTGATGAAGTTATTGATAGTGAGAATTCAATCGTAATTCAGCAAGCGAATAACAGAACGTATTCAGCACAATTAGTTTTACAAAAGATTTTAAAGAAATTGTAATAAAGTCGCTAAGGTTCTGAGTTGCTAAGATGCTAAGTTTCTTAGAACCTCAGTACCTTAGAACCTTAGAACCTTAAGAAAAATGGAAGTTACCGTAATAAAAATTGGTGGAAACATAATCGATAATCCAACCGAGTTAGAACAATTCTTAACTGATTTTTCTAAAATCGAAGGCTATAAAGTTTTAGTTCACGGAGGAGGAAAGTCAGCTACAAAAATGGCTCAAAGTATTGGTTTGGTTCCTCAAATGATTGACGGACGCCGAATTACTGATGCTCCAATGCTGGATGTTGTGGTAATGATTTATGCCGGACTAATTAATAAACATATTGTGGCGCAATTGCAGGCAAAAAACAATAACGCAATTGGTTTTTCAGGAGCTGACGGAAATTTGATTCAATCGACAAAACGAAATCACCCAACGATCGATTACGGATTTGTAGGCGATGTAAAACAAGTCAATACAAGTTTACTAAAAACATTGCTTGAAGCAGGGATAATTCCTGTTTTCTGCGCCATTACACACGATAAAAACGGACAGTTATTAAATACAAATGCCGATACCATTGCAAGCGAACTATCCATTGCATTGTCTGAATTTTTTGATGTTACGCTAACATACTGTTTTGAAAAACAAGGAGTTTTGCAAGATTCAGAAGATGATAACTCTGTAATAACAGAAATCAATGAAGAACTTTATAATAAACTTAAAACCGAAAAAGTAATCCATTCCGGAATGATTCCCAAACTGGATAATTGCTTCAATAGTTTATCAAGAGGCGTTCAGAAAATCAAAATTGGGCATCACAAAATGCTTCAAAATCCAGATATTCCGCACACAACGATTACGTTATAAAAAGAGAATGCCAGAGATTAAAAGATTAAAATGATTTAGAAAAATCTGTAAAAATTCTTTTAATCTGTGGCAAAAAAATAGCCTTACGCAAGGCATTTTAAATATTAATTTAAGAAATTTGCGCAAATTTAGATGGTCGCAAAATTGATCAAAAGAATCAATAAAAAACTTTGTGACTTTGAGCCTTCGTGGCAGAGAACCTACACACTATGAAAAATATACAAACGCTTACAAAAGAAGCCATAGCATTATTAAAAAGCCTGATTGAAACCCCTTCATTTTCAAGTGAAGAAGACCAAACAGCACTTTTAATCGAAAATTGGTTCAATCAGAATGAAATTCCTTTTGAGAGGGAAAATAATAATGTGTGGGCTTTCAATAAATATTTCGACGAGAATAAACCAACACTTTTACTAAATTCTCATCACGATACTGTAAAACCAAATCAGGCCTATACAAACGATCCTTTTAAAGCTATCGAAAAAGATGGCAAATTATTCGGATTAGGAAGCAATGACGCCGGAGGATGTCTGGTTTCTTTATTGGCAACCTTTGTTCACTTTTATGAGAATCAGAATTTATCACATAATCTTGTAATTGTAGCATCGGCAGAAGAAGAAAGCAGCGGTAAAAACGGTTTAAACAGCGTTTTAAAACACTTACCTGAACTAGATTGCGCAATTGTTGGCGAACCCACTTTAATGCAATTGGCTGTGGCGGAAAAGGGTTTATTGGTTCTTGACGTAAAAGTAAAAGGAACAGCAAGCCACGCTGCACACCAAAATGAGGACAATTCGCTTTATAAATCAATTCCGGTAATGGAATGGTTTAAAAACTATAAATACGATAAAATATCAGATGTTTTAGGTCCTGTAAAAATGACCGTAACACAAATCAGCGCAGGAAAACAGCACAATGTTGTACCATCAGAATGTGATTTGGTAGTTGATATTCGTGTCAATGATTGTTATTCAAACACTGAAATCCTTGAAGTTGTAAAAGCCAATGTAAATGCCGAAGTAACGCCAAGGTCAATGCATTTAAACGCATCGTCTATTCCGGTTGCCCACGGTTTAGTACAAGCGGGAATCGCTTTAGGAAGAACAACATATGGATCGCCAACACTTTCAGATCAATCTGTTTTGAGCTGTCAGTCATTAAAGCTAGGACCAGGCGAAACCTTGCGGTCACATTCAGCAGACGAATTTATTTTTATCAACGAAATCGAAGAAGGGGTCGACTTGTATATCAAAATACTAACAGATTTCTTTAAACTATAATATTAATTAGGAGCTATTTCCCGCTATCCGTTCCAATCTTTTATTTTTTTAAAGAAAAAAATAAAAGGATTTCCACTGCTATCGGGGCTAGAAACACCATAAGTATAAACAATGACATTAGAATAAATTAGAAAATATACACTTTATAAGATTTAATAATCTAGGAAGTCTAAAAATCTAAATAATCTAAGAAGTCTAAAAATCTAAGTTATGAAACTTTGGGAAAAAGGAATACCAACAGACAAACAAATCGAGCATTTTACAGTAGGAAACGATCGTGAACTTGATTTGGTTCTCGCAAAATATGATGCTTTAGGTTCTATTGCACACGCTAAAATGCTTGGGCAAATTGGTTTATTGACTCAGGAGGAAACTACTTCTTTAGTAGATGCTTTAAACGAAATCATAGCTGATATTGTGATTGGAAATTTCGAAATCGAAGACAGTTTCGAAGACGTACATTCCAAGATAGAATATTTATTAACTGTAAAATTGGGCGATGCAGGAAAGAAAATCCATACGGCGCGTTCTCGTAACGATCAGGTCCTGGTAGATGTTCATTTATATCTTAAAGATGAATTAAAAGCTTTAAAAGAACAAGTGAAAACATTGTTTGATTTATTGATGGAATCTGCAGAGAAACATCAAAATGTTTTATTGCCGGGAT
The DNA here is from genome assembly GCF_050267765.1 of Flavobacterium sp. NPDC079362. Taxonomy (NCBI): domain Bacteria; kingdom Pseudomonadati; phylum Bacteroidota; class Flavobacteriia; order Flavobacteriales; family Flavobacteriaceae; genus Flavobacterium; species Flavobacterium sp. NPDC079362. Next base: position 55,650 of record NZ_JBNNFM010000016.1, read on the forward strand.
ATACGCATTTGCAAATTGCCATGCCATCGTCATTCGGAATGTGGTTTTCTGCTTATGCCGAAAGTTTTATCGATGATGTAACGATGTTAAACGCAGCTTTAAAAATTGTAGATCAAAACCCATTAGGTTCAGCTGCAGGATACGGAAGCTCGTTCCCAATCAACAGAACTTTTACAACCCAGGAATTAGGATTTGAAACCTTAAAATTTAATGCAGTTGCAGCTCAAATGAGTCGCGGAAAAGCAGAAAAAACAGTCGCATTTGCAATGAGCAGTGTTGCAGCAACTTTGTCAAAATTTGCTATGGATGTTTGTTTGTATATGAGTCAAAACTTTGATTTTATCAGTTTGCCGGCACATCTTACAACAGGATCCAGCATTATGCCGCACAAGAAAAATCCTGATGTATTTGAATTAATCAGAGGAAAATGCAACAAGATTCAGGCGCTTCCTTACGAAATCACCTTAATCACGAATAATTTACCAAGTGGTTACCACAGAGATTTACAGCTTTTAAAAGAAGGTTTGTTTCCAGCGCTTCAAAACCTAAAGGCTTGTTTAGATATTGCAATTTTCTCCGTAAAAGACATTACAGTAAAAGATAATATTCTAAAAGATAAAAAATACAATTATCTGTTTACAGTAGATACACTAAACGAAATGGTAGTTGCCGGGATGCCGTTTAGAGACGCATATAAAGCCGTTGCAGAACAATTGGAAGCCGGAACATATCAATCTCCTAAAGAAACCAAACACACGCACGAAGGAAGTATCAATAATTTATGTTTAGATGCTATCAAAGATAAAATGAAAGCAGCTTTTTAAAAGTATTTTCAACAACAAAAAAGCCGATTTGTACTTGATACAAATCGGCTTTTTTGTATAAATAAGTTTTAATTAGCTTTTATTATTGCAGGAACTGGATATTATACCTGCAGCACTTACCTGAAGTGTTGCCCCCGCGCCACAAGATGTATTGGCTACATATTCTTCTACTTTTCCAAGAGGAATAGTGGTGTAGCTATAATCCGGTTTATTTACTGGTGTACCAAAATCCATTGGAGCTTTACGACAATTAGAGAATGCGATTCCAACAGTTCCACCATCTGTACTGATGTAGTCTTTAAACACTTTATCTACTTGTGCAAAATCAGTACCTTCAACATAACAAGTTGCATTTTTAACACCTCCGCCTAAACCAATAGCCAAAGAGCCAGATTCTGACGTGTTATAGTAGCAATTCAGAATATGAATTTCTGCATTTCGGGCACGAGGCATTCTTTGTTTGCAGCCGTCTGCCCAGTAACAATTTTTAAAAGTGATGCTATAATGACCATCAGCCGGAAAATCATTTTTACCTGAGCCAATAAGATCACTAAATCTATGATCATCAGCTCCGCCTGAACCACCGGATTTTGGTCCTTTTAAATACGTAAATTTACACCACGAAATTGTCACATTATCTGTTTTTCCCTTATTGTCATAATTCCCGTCCTGACCATCCTGAAATTCACAATGATCTACCCAAAGATTCGTGCAATCTGCTGTCAAATTATCCTGTCCGTCAATATCATAAGCACCAGGGCCAATAAAAATTAAATTTCTTATAATGACATTATCAGAACCCAACTTCAAGTATAAAATTCCTGCTCCCGGGTTCGATTGGTTTTCATTTACAAGCCTTGCGCCCGGTAATCCTATTATTGATTTATTAGTCACTATTTGTTGGATAGGTTTTCCGCCGGGAATTGTAATTGTTCCTGAAATTAAAATTACTTCTGGTGAATTTGATTTAATTTTTGCCAGCAAATCATCGTAAGACGTCACTGTAACAGGAGTTGCAGTTCCTCCTCCGGTAGTTGCGGCACCAAAACCTTCCGGCGATTGCATACAATAGTTTTGAGCAAAAAGATTAGTTATGCTCAATAGCAGAAAGAGTAAAAAGAGATTTTTTTTCATTTTATAAGTTAGTTTTTGTGGTTTTTTTTATTTAGATAGTTAAATGTAATCGATTACACGAATTTAGTTTAATAAAGTTTATAAACAATTGTTTTGCAAAAATATTACATTGACATTTGATTAAAGTAAAATGAAACAATGTTTTAGTAAGTATATTTTTACTCTTAAGGCCCTGTTCAAACAAAAAAAAGACTATTTTTGATTTGTACGTTTACAAATATAAATATGAATAAATTTGATGATCAGGCTACTAAAGCGCTCTTGGAGAGAAATCTTATAACAGAAAATCAATATGAGGAAATAACGTCCTATCGCAATTTGAATATTTTCTCGCTAAATGCAGAATTGAAGTTGTTTCTTTATTTGTCCGTTTTATTATTTACTTCAGGAATTGGAGTTTTAATTTATAATAATATTGACAGTATTGGGCATATTGCAATTCTTTCACTATTGTTAATTGTTATCGTAGTTTGCTTTTATTTCTGTTTTAAAAATTCAAAAGGATTTCAAAAACAGGAGACTGCATTCGAACATCCGGTTTTAGAATATCTGGTTTTAGCAGCTAATATTCTAACATGTGTTTTTATAGGCTATTTGCAGTTTCAATATGAAGCTTTCGGAACTCATTATGGTTTAGCGACATTAATTCCAACTGTCGTCAGTTTCTTCTGCGCTTATTATTTTGATAATAAAAGTGTTTTAGCGATTGCAATCACTGGTTTGGCAGCCTACGTAGGACTTTCGGTTACTCCTCAGGATTTACTAAATAACAGTCGTTTTTATTCAGGACAAAGTTTAGGTTATTCTGCAGTTATGTTAGGTGGATTATTGATTTTGTGGACCATTTATAGTTCAAAAATTCAGTTAAAAACACATTTTAAGATTATCTACCTCACATTTGCATTGCATATAATAAGTATTGCGTCAATCAATAATTTAATATATTATTATTACGGTATTTGGATCGTTTTTGCATTCATTTTAGCTGGTTCTTCTTTCTACTTTTATAAAGTAAGTCATCAAATGAAGGCAATGTCATTGTATGTATTTATGATCATTTACGCTTATATTGGTCTAAATATCTTTTTGTTCAGGCTTTGCGAAGCTGTCGATTTCTCTGATTTTTGGCAATTATTAATTTTAATTCTTCCTGTATATTTTATAGGTTCTATAATAATGTTTATAAAATTGATTAAAACCTTCAATAAAGAAATTGCAGCATGATAGTATACGATAAAAATTTATTAGATAATTTGACTTTAGTCGAAGAAGCAAATTCATTAGAGGCAGCTGGATTTATCAGCAAGGAACAAAAAGTTTTTATAAAAAAAGAGTTGCCGGCTTTTAAGAGACAAAGTAATATTTTAGTTCGGATAGGATTTTTTCTCTTGGGAGCATTCTTGTACCTTTCAATATGTGGTGTAATTGCATTAATGGGATTAACAGGTTCTTCTTATTCTGAACGTACTTTTTTTAGCATATGCTGTTATCTTTTTGCTATTGTTGGCTTTGCAGGAGCAGAGTTTCTTGCCCAGCAAAAATATTACGAACATGGCTTAGACGATGCTTTTATTTTGGGAGCCCTTTTAAATGTAGGATTTGCTATTGCTATAACTACAGAGGGCTATGAAATACAAGTTGCAATTTTTGTAGCCGTAGCTTCTTTTTTTATGTACAGAAGATATTTGCATTTATTGTCTTTATTGGTTTTCTGTTTGGCGGCGTCAGCAGTTTTATTTTACGGAATGTTTGAACTGGGCAGTATCGGAGAAATGATTTTACCATTTGCAGCTATGTTAATCTCGGCAGGTTTTTACTTTTTTACTAAAAGAATACTTAACAATCTAAAAGAAAGTTATTATTACAAAGGACTTTTATTAGCCAATACCTTCTGTTTGGTATTGTTTTATCTTTCTTGTAATTATTTGGTAGTAAGAGAACTTTCTATTGATTTTTTAGGAAGTGAAGTACGTCCTGGAGAAGATATTCCTTTTTCTTTTTTCTTTTATGCTTTTACCTTTATTGTTCCGGTTTTATATTTGATTCAGGCTTTAAAGACAAAGGATAGAATCATGCTTTGGATTAGTTTTTTAGCCATAGGTTTTTCCATCTATACAATCCGATATTATTACTCTGTTTTACCAATAGAAGTAGCATTAACCCTTGGCGGATTAGTTTTATTTGCGCTGGCTTACTTTTCGATTAGAAAACTAAAAGATAATGAAGCAGGATTGACATTTAAACCGGACAGAATTAATAATTCTAATGCAATTTTAAATGCCGAAGCTTTAATTGTTGCCTCAGCATTTGGCATGAAGCCAGAAGCAAAAGCTCCAGATTCGCCTATGAATTATGGTGGTGGTGGATTTAGTGGAGGAGGTTCAGAAGGAACTTTTTAAGGAAACAAAATTTCTCACATATTTAATGATTTTAAAAACATTTTAATATGTGAGAAAAATATTATACCTTAGCTTTTAATGCCACAGCATCAATATCACTGTGAGAAACATCATAAACTGCCTTTCCATTTCTGATGAGAATTAGTTGCGGGGATTCATGATATACATTAAATCTGCTTGCAATTTCGTTCGAAATATCTCTATGTGCGATCAAATCGAGAAAATAAGCATCAACAGTATCATTTAAATCAAATTCACGTTCAAATTGTTTCAAAGCCATTCGGCTAATACTGCATCGTGTACTGTGTTTGAAAATGATAACCGGCTTTTCATTTGAAATGGCTGCAATTTCCATTAATTGTGCTATATCTGTTAATTCGGTCCAGTTTACATTACTTTTTGGAGAGTCTGTATTGTCTGAATTTCCGAAGATTGAATTTAAAAAACTCATATTTTGACGTGTTTAATGACTTTTTGGCGTTAAAAATGAGTTAAATATCAATGTTTAATGCCATTTTGTCTGTTTTTTTAGTATGGAATATAATTTGAATAATCTGAAGCAAAGTTATATCATTTTAAGTTAAAAATTTAACCCAATAAATCGTAATTTTAATGATATCAAATAGTATAACTGATAATCAACCATAAATCGTATACATATGAACATAAATAAATTTACAACCAAGTCGCAGGAAGCCATACAGCTATCACAGCAATTGGCACAACGCAACGGACAGCAGCAAATAGAAAACGAACACATTTTTAAAGCTATTTTTGAAGTAGATGAAAATGTAGCTCCTTTTATTTTGAAAAAACTAAATGTAAATGTTCCGTTGTTTTTACAAATACTAGACAGTACAATTCAGAGCTTTCCTAAAGTTTCCGGAGGTGATATTTTACTTTCCAGAGATGCAAACAAAGCGTTGAATGAAGCAGAGATTATAGCTGAAAAAATGAACGATGAATATGTTTCTATCGAACATTTAATTTTGGCAATCTTCGATTCAAAAAGTAAAGTTTCTCAGATTTTAAAAGATCAGGGAGTTACAGGAAAAGGGCTTAAAGCTACGATCGAAGAACTTCGCAAAGGTGAACGAGTTACATCAGCTTCTGCTGAAGAAAATTATAATTCATTAAATAAATACGCTAAAAACCTAAACGAATTAGCACGTACAGGAAAATTAGATCCTGTTATTGGACGAGATGAAGAAATTAGACGTGTTTTACAAATTTTGACACGTCGAACTAAGAATAACCCAATGTTAATTGGTGAGCCCGGAGTGGGTAAAACTGCAATTGCCGAAGGTTTGGCGCGAAGAATCGTTAATGGTGACGTGCCGGAAAACTTAAAGGATAAAATTGTGTTTTCGCTTGATATGGGTGCATTGATTGCGGGTGCAAAATTTAAAGGGGAATTCGAAGAACGATTAAAATCAGTTGTAAAAGAAGTTACAGCTGCCGAAGGTGATATCGTTTTGTTTATAGATGAGATTCATACACTTGTAGGTGCAGGTGGAGGAGAAGGCGCTATGGATGCTGCCAATATCCTAAAACCGGCATTGGCTCGTGGAGAGTTAAGAGCGATTGGAGCGACGACTCTGGATGAATACCAAAAGTATTTTGAGAAAGATAAAGCGCTTGAACGCCGTTTCCAGAAAATTATAATTGATGAGCCGGATACAGAAAGTGCGATTTCAATTTTACGTGGAATCAAGGAAAAGTATGAGACACACCATAAGGTTCAGATAAAAGACGAAGCGATCATTGCAGCTGTTGAGCTTTCTCAACGTTATATTACCAATCGTTTCCTACCGGATAAAGCGATTGACTTAATGGATGAAGCTGCTTCTAAATTACGTATGGAAATCAATTCAAAACCTGAGGAATTAGATGTTCTGGATAGAAAAATAATGCAACTGGAAATTGAGATTGAAGCCATAAAACGTGAGAAGGAAGAAAGCAAGCTCAAAGTTTTAGGAATGGAACTGGCTAACCTGAAAGAAGAACGAAATGAAATCTACGCGAAATGGAAATCTGAAAAAGATGTAGTAGATGGAATTCAGGCAGTAAAATTAGAACTTGAAAACTTTAAGAATGAAGCTGATCGCGCAGAACGTGATGGTGATTACGGAAAAGTAGCCGAGATTCGTTACGGAAAAATAAAAGAAGCGCAAGAGCGTCTTGAAGTTTTACAAAAACAAATACATGAATACCAATCCGGACATTCTTTGATTAAAGAAGAAGTGACCAGAGAAGATATTGCCGAAGTTGTTGCAAAATGGACAGGTATTCCTGTGATGAAAATGCTGCAGACTGAGAGAGAAAAATTATTGCATCTTGAAGATGAATTGCACAGACGTGTAGTAGGGCAGGAAGAAGCCATTGAAGCCGTAAGTGATGCCGTTCGTAGAAGTCGTGCAGGTTTGCAGGATATGAAAAAACCAGTTGGAACGTTCTTATTTTTAGGAACAACTGGAGTGGGTAAAACAGAGCTGGCAAAAGCCCTGGCCGAATATCTTTTTGATGATGAAAATTCGATGACGCGTATTGATATGAGTGAGTACCAGGAACGTCACAGTGTGAGTCGTTTAGTAGGTGCGCCTCCAGGATATGTAGGTTATGACGAAGGAGGTCAGCTGACTGAAGCCGTGCGTAGAAAACCGTATTCTGTAATCTTATTAGATGAGATCGAAAAAGCGCATCCTGATACTTTTAATATTTTATTACAAGTGCTGGATGAAGGTCGTTTGACAGATAACAAAGGTCGTCTGGCCGATTTTAAAAATACAATTATCATCATGACATCCAACATGGGAAGTCAGATTATACAAGAGAAATTTGAGAATTTAAAAGGAGGTATCGAAGCTGCAACAGAAGCTGCAAAAGCTGAAGTTTTAGGATTGTTGAAACAAACAGTTCGTCCGGAATTTATAAACCGTATCGACGAAATTGTAATGTTTACACCTTTAACAGTTGAGAATATTTCTAAAATTGTTAGTTTACAGCTTAAGAGTGTTACAAAAATGCTTGCCTTACAAGGTATTGTCATGGATGCTACACCAGAAGCTATCAAATATTTATCAGACAAAGGTTATGACCCTCAATTTGGTGCAAGACCTGTAAAACGTGTGGTACAAAGAGAAGTGCTGAATCAATTGTCGAAAGAAATTTTGGCAGGAAAGATTACTACAGACAGCATCATTTTATTAGATGCTTTTGATGGGCAATTGGTTTTCAGAAACCAGACTCATAATCATCCACATACTGAAGAATAATTTATTTGGTTTTTAATATTAAGGAAACACCAGTGGAAACACTGGTGTTTTTTTTGATCTTTATCGAAATCAAATCAGTAAATAATGAAACTTTTTTATAAAGTAATATAATTACATTCAAAGATTAAAGGATGAACTTTACTTTTGTAAATTTATATTATAAATAATTGATTAACAGTGTAAAAAAGGAGAACTATGAATAATATTTTTAGAGGATTACTAGCGGGCTACGGAGCTAAAAAATTAGGTGGAGGATGTTTTGGTACAATCTTCGTTTTTATAATTATTTGGGTACTTTTGGGACAATGCAGTTAAATTTTAGATAAAAAAGTCGACAAAAAAAGTCTTAGATTAGCGCACTTAAATAATCAAACTCGTAAAGTAAACCGGATACTCAAAGCCAGTCAATTACGTAGTTTTTAAAACCAAATAAAGTATAATGGCATCAGGTTTTTTCGTACTATTAGATGATATCGCAGCAATTATGGATGATGTTGCAGTAATGAGTAAGGTTGCAGCAAAAAAAACAGCGGGAATTCTGGGCGATGATTTGGCTGTAAATGCTGAAAAAGCTTCGGGATTTGCTTCGTCAAGAGAACTTCCGGTATTGTGGGCAATTAGTAAAGGCTCACTTCTTAACAAAGTGATTATTTTGCCTATTGCTTTTTTGCTAAGCGCCTTTTTTCCTGTTGCGATTATAATAATTTTAGTACTAGGAGGATTATTTTTAGCCTACGAAGGAGCCGAAAAAATTTATGAATTTATATTTCCGCACAAACATGAAGAGTCAGAAGGAATAACATCACAAACTTTTACGGAAGAAGAAATTCTGGAAGCTGAGAAAGGAAAAGTGAAATCGGCAATATTAACTGATTTTATTTTGTCTGTCGAGATAGTAATCATTGCATTAGGAACTGTAATAGGAAAGCCTATTTTACAGCAAATTATAGTAGTTTCAATAATAGCCGTAATTGCCACTGTTGGTGTTTATGGTATTGTTGCTCTTATTGTTAGAATGGACGAGGCGGGACTTAAACTAATTCAGATCAGCAAAAAAGAAAATAGTATTTTAAAAATCATCGGAAATATATTAGTACAGGCACTTCCTATTGTTATTAAAGGCCTAACTGTAATTGGTACAATAGCTTTAATTTTAGTAGCAGGAGGGATATTTGTTCATAATATTGATTTTTTCCACGATTTAGTACCAAACTTGCCATCAATTATAAAAGAATTTACAATAGGAATTATTTTGGGATTTATAGTTTTAGCCATTGTAAATCTTGTTAAAAGAATACTTGGAAAGAAATAGAAAATAAAATTGTCACGTAAATTTTAAAACACCAGTCGAAAGGCTGGTGTTTTTTTTTGGAGCAAAATCATCCTCTTAAACATACCATTTGTCCCGCTGTCAACTGTATCTTTTTATCAGCAAAAAGCAGATAAAAAGGATGCCGTTTGTATCGGGGCTATACGGAAAATTATAATTTTTATAAGAAATAACTGTTGTTGCTTAAAAAATATTATTTAATTAATGTTTTGGTATACAGTTGTTTAATGTTTTTGTTGAATTATTTAACATTTTTAGTAAGCAACCAAAGCAACCCATCTGCATCTTCATAGTAATTAACAATTAATTATTATTTTATATGAAAAATTTTAGATTTAAATCAGCTTTAGTAGTATTATTTTTATCAACTGCATTAATTTCATGCAGCAATGACGATGACAAACCAAGTGTTCCTGATGCTACAACAAAAGTGGCGCTAGTAACAGAAGTTAAAGGACCTGAAACCGGAAAAGTAAATGAAGAGCTTAGTTATGATGTAACTTTTATCGTAGATAATGCTTGTGGAGAATTTAGTAAAATTAGTGACGCTACAATTGGAACAGAAAAAGGATTGCAAGTTGAAGCAAAATATCCAACAGGAGTTTGTACACTACAAGTTCCGGATCCAAAGAAAACAGTTTACAAATTTAAATCAGCAACAAAAGGAACTTTTGAAATCAAATTCAAAAAGTCAGATAAGGAATTCATAACGACAAAAGTGGTTATTGAATAATTAGGTTTTAGGTTAGAAGCCATTTTGCAAATGTTTGAAATATTTGTAGAATGGCTTTCTTTTTTTATGAAAGTTAGATCTGCAGGAATTTTATAATTAACTAAATAAAAAAATGAGTCAAAATAGCTATCTTTGAATTATTAAAAGATTATAATTATGGGTGCTTTAGAATTAAGAGATAGTGTTTTAGAATATATAAATGCTGCAGACGAACGTCTTTTAAAAGTTGTTAAAGCGGTTATTGAAAGCTATCAGGAAGAAGAAATAGTTGTTTTTTCTGTTGAGGGAAAACCAATTACAAGAGCTGTTTATAAAGAAGAATTAGCTACTGCAAAATTAGATATTAAAAAGGATAATGTGATTTCGCAGGAAGATTTAGAAATAGAATCTGAGAATTGGTAATGAGTGAAGTTAAAAAGATAATTTGGACAAATTCAGCAAAAGATCAGTTTAAAAAATATTTTTAATTATTACAAAGAAAAATCAGTTCAAAGCGCCCACAATATAAAAAATGATATTTTAAAAATTACAAAGGATATTCATTTTACGGAACAATATCAAAAAGATGAAATTGAACCAGAATACCGAGAATGAAGTTGTTTGTATTGTTAGGGTATTTCTGACAAAAAAGTGATTTTGTAAAACAAATATGAAGAGCTTAATAAGCTCTTTTTTTATAATAGTAAGTAAAGAAACACTCTTTGTCATTCCTCCAAAAATTACTATTTTTGCAGTCTAAATTTTATGTCATGCCGAAAAGAAAATATAAAATCGCCGTTATACAATTAAATCTTAACGACGTTGCCGAAAATAATCTTAAAAAATGTATCAGTTGGGTAAAAGACGCTGCCAATAAAGGAGCAGAAGTAATCTTGTTACCGGAATTATATAGCAGTCATTATTTTTGCCAAAGTGAAGATGTCGATAATTTTGCTTTAGCAGAACCACTTTACAGTACTTCATTTATTGCTTTTAGCGAATTGGCAAAAGAATTGGGAGTTGTAATAATTGTTCCTTTTTTCGAAAAAAGAATGGCTGGAGTTTACCACAACAGTGCTTATATTATTGATACAGATGGTACAGAAGCCGGTTTATACCGTAAAATGCATATTCCGGATGATCCTCATTTCTACGAAAAATTCTATTTTACACCTGGTGATTTAGGTTTTAAAGCAATTGAAACTAAAAAAGGAAAAATAGGAACACTTATTTGTTGGGATCAATGGTATCCTGAAGCTGCACGTATTACAGCTTTAAAAGGAGCCGAAGTATTGTTTTACCCTACAGCTATTGGATGGCATCCAAAAGAGAAAGAACAGTACGGAGAAAACCAATATGGGGCCTGGATGAATGTAATGAAAGGTCATGCGGTTGCAAATGGAGTTTTTGTTGCTGCAGCAAATAGAATTGGTTTAGAAAAATATATCGAAGGTACCGAAGGAATTCAGTTTTGGGGAGCGTCGTTTATTGCAGGTCCTCAAGGCGAGATTTTAGCACAGGCTTCTCATGATCAGGAAGAAATTTTGATTGCTGAGGTTGATTTAGATCTTCAGGAAAATGTACGTCAGAACTGGCCATTTTTCAGAGACAGAAGAATCGATGCTTTCGGTGATATTACAAAAAGAGCAATTGACTAATTCAGTTAATTAATATATAATAGAAAAAGGACGAAATATAATTTCGTCCTTTTTTTTATTTCCTGCAGTAAAAAAAAGTCCGCTCCAAATATTTTGAAGCGGACTTTTTACTATTATTTATAAAAAGATTATTTTACCTGGAAAGTAACTCTTCTTACGATTTGACGAGCTTCTTTAGATTTTTTGTTCACAGAAGTGTCTTCACCATTAGCGATTACATTCAGTCTTGAAGAATCAATTCCAGCATTTTCAGCTACTTTTTTCACAGCTTCAGCTCTTTTTCTTGATAATTCAGTGTTATAACTAGAACTTCCAATTTCGTCAGCATTTCCTATGATATCTGCAGATTTACCTGGATTGTTTTTCAAGTATTTCACTAAGAAATCAACACCTGATAACGAAGCATTTGTTGGTTTAGAAGAGTTAAAGTCAAAATATACATTCACATAACCACCGTTAATCAATTCTTCAACAGTATTGTTTGTAGTTGTACTTTCGCTTCCTTTTTTAACATAAGTTTTGTCTAGGTAACTTTCTAATTCATCCGGAACACCATTTTGATTGTTGTCAATAGATTGTCCTTTTGTATTTACAGCAACTCCGGAAACAGTATTAGGTTCTAAGTCGTATAAATCAGCAACACCATCTTTGTCAGTATCAATAAGATTAGTTTCAATAGTAGTAACTCTGTTTTCTAATTGATTTAATCTTTCATTTTCTTCTGAATACCAATCAGCATGTTTAGTATTTTTACCTAAGTAAAAAGTCAAACCAACAGAAGCATTCAATAATACACCGTCTAATGAACCAGTAGTAGTTGTTGCCTGACCATCAAAGTTATGGTTTTGTCTTCCGTTAACAATACCGGTAAGATCTCCAGTAATTGCAATTCTGTCACTTACTCTAATTTGTCCTGTTAAACCAGCGATTCCATGAGCCATGTAATCTTTTCCGTCAAAACCTTTGTCGGAGCTTAATTGAGAAACACCAAAACCACCATGTGCTAATAAACCGAAAGTATTGGTCCAGGTTTCAAAGTTTAAAGCTCTACCAAGGTTAACAACCCCTTGTAAACTCGCTCTGTAATATTTACTATCAAATTCAGGAGTGTCATCACGTTCTTGAAATTGATCATAACCAACATCCAATTTCAAACCAAATTTAGGATTAAACATATATCTTACACCTAAATCTGCGTGAAACAGGTTAAGAGATTCAGTAGAATAACCAGGAGTTATTGCTCTAAGTGGTTTGTTTACCCCGCCATTCAATTCAACAGACCATTTATTGTATTCAGGTTTGTCAATTGATGGCTGAGTCGAAGTCGTTGCCATATTTTGCGCGCCTGCAGCGAATGTTAGTAGTAAAAGCGAGACTGAAGCTAATTTCTTTTTCATGATATCCAATTTTTATTTAATTGTTATTATTTAAGAGTTTTTCGTTTTAAACTCATTGACAAAATTATAGCAGGAGTTTTAATTTGTGTTCTATTTGGTGTTACATAATTCCCACCTTTTGGGTTTTATTTATGTAAATACGTTAAAACAATCAAAATATTTGGGCAAAAAAAGGGGCTAAATTTATATTTAGCCCCTTTTGGAATTTGTAAATGTGAAAGTTATTTTAAATCTGGTTGGTATATTTTTATTGTGCCATCTCCCTCACTACTAACAACTAACAAACTTCTTTTTGTTGGACTTTTAGAAGCTGGGATGAATAAAATCCCTTCAGGGGCATCTCCGGTTTTTACAGTTTGCAAATATTGTGGCGAATTTGGATTGGTTACATCATAAGTCATAAAAGCATCTGATCTTTCCAGGCCAACAAACAGAATATTCTGACTTCCCATCTTAACAGCTACCACAGCTTCCGGTTCTGAGCCTTTATCATCGCTGCGTTTGTCATCATAAGTACCAAGTTCATTCGTTTTTTTGTCAACATCATTTTTGCTGTCGTAAACAATTTTTCCGGTATTTCCGTTCCAGATTGAGAAAGAACGAGCTCCAAAAGCAACTAGTTCGTCAAGGTCTCCATCTCCATCAGTATCTCCCATATCCGCAATAAGATTTAATCTTCCCAGATTTGTTTCTAGTTTTAAAGTTGCGGCATCAGGAAAAGCAGTTGCATCAAGTTTCATGTCTTTCATTCTTTTAATATCAGAATAAGCGGTATATTCTCTTGCATCACCTTCGTTTGCCGTTACAAAATAAGGAACGTTATTAGCAGAAAAGTGGCTAATACCATCAGGCATATACATCCCTTTTACTTTCCAGGGATTAAAAGCTATTTTATCATCCTTGTCGCTAACATCAATAGCATTTTCTGCAGTATTGAAATTTTTAAATCCTAACGGGTAAATTGCGGTAATAGTTTTAGAAGTCAAATCTACTTTTGCAACACCATTATTTTCTTGTAATGTTACCCAGGCCGTTTTCGAATCATCAGAAATTGTAACATATTCTGGTTCGATATCCTGTGCGAAACTTTTTGCGAACTTCGAAATTCTGAAACCTTCTTTCTGCAAAGCAGCCGCCTGACTGCTGAAAGAACTAAAATCTAAAGTCGTAACGGCATAATTGTTAGCAACCTCAATGATAGAAATAGTACCGTTTGGATCTTGCGAATAATCAGTATTTGGTTCTCCTTCGTTAGCTGTCATAATATATTTTCCGTCAGGCGAGAAAGTAACCATATCCGGCAATGCGCCTACAGTAATTTGTTTGATTAGGCTATAATCAGTAGTATTAAAGATTACCACCTTTCCATTTCCTTGTTTGTTTACAGTTGATTCTAAGGCAACGGCTAATTTTCCGTCATAAACAGCAACACTATTAGATGCTCCTTCATATGGAGTCAGGTCTATTTTACCAATTTTGACTGGTTTTGTCGGATCAGTTAAATCAATTACATCAATTTGGTTTGTTCCGCTATTATTTACTGCAAAAAGTTTCTTTGTTTTTTCGTCGTAAGCCGTTATTTCTGCTGCGCCTTCGCCACCTATTGTGATAGAGCCTATTTCTTTAAAAGTTCCCGGGTTTTCATTGACAACAACTTCAGGTACTCCGTTGTTTGAATTTTCGTCATTATTACAGCTTATCATAATCGATAAAGCTGCTAATAAGGACATACTTAGTTTTTTCATTTTTTGTGTTTTTAGTTTTGCCAAATGTAATTAGGAGATCCTGAGTGTATATTAAGGCTGTATTATTTAATCTTTAACTTAATTTTTATCAGATAATTTATATAAATACGATATGATTTTAGTTGTACTATTTTATAATCCTTTTGAATGATTATCTTTGTACTCTTTCAAATTTAGAACCTCTTTATGTCAACAAATAATAGAAGATTTCCAGCAGAATGGGAAAAACAACAAGGAATCGTATTGTGTTTTCCGCATAATGGCAACGACTGGCCAGGTAAATACGAGGCTGTTCAATGGGCTTTTGTAGAATTTATTAAAAAAGTAGCCACTTTTGAAACTGTTTTTTTGGTCGTAGCCGATGAAAAACTAAAAGAAAAAGTAGCCGAAATGTTAGAAAGAGCCCATGTAAATGTTGCAAACGTCTCTTTTATCATTCATAAAACCAACAGAAGCTGGATGCGTGATTCAGGACCAATTATTGTAAAAAATGGTTCGAAAAGAGAAGCATTAAACTTCAATTTTAATGGTTGGGCAAAATATAAAAATTATCAGTTAGACAAATTTGTTCCGTCTAAAATTGCTGAATTTATTGATGTTCCCTTAACACAAGTGGTATATAAAGGAAAGCCGGTAATTGTAGAAGGTGGTGCGATTGATGTAAACGGACTAGGAACTTTATTGACTTCTGAAGAATGTTTGATGCATCCATCTATACAGGTTCGAAATAAGAATTTTACGAAGGAAGATTACGAAGCTGTTTTCAAGGAATACTTAGGGGTTACAAATGTAATTTGGTTAGGAGATGGAATAGAAGGGGATGATACGCACGGTCATATCGACGATTTATGCCGATTCGTAAACGAAGATACGATTGTAACAATTGTAGAAACAGATAAAAATGATGCCAATTACAAACCATTACAGGATAATTTGAAGCGTTTGCAAAATGCAAAATTAGAAGATGGAAAATTTCCAATTATTGTAGCATTGCCAATGCCAAAACGAGTAGATTTTGAAGATTTAAGATTACCGGCAAGTTATGCCAACTTCTTAATTTTGAATAATTGTGTTTTGGTTCCTACCTTTAATGATAGCAATGACAGAGTTGCGCTAAATATATTAGCAGAATGTTTCCCTGACAGAGAAGTAATCGGAATAAGTTGTGTTGATTTTATCTGGGGATTTGGGACATTGCATTGCTTGAGCCAACAGATTCCGGTTTAGGTTTAACCACGAAGGCACGAAGTTGCTACGTTTTTTTTTGTATGCTTGTGAAGCTGATCGATCCCAAAGTTTTTGGAGAAACCTCACAAAGTTTTGTATAATAATTTTAGTCTCACAAACCCGACAGGTTTTAAAAACCTCTGGGGTATAACGCCAGAATTTGTCAATTTCGACCAAAGGGAGAAATCACACAAGGAACTCCGCAAAGGAAGTTAATCTTTGTCGATTCATGAATGTGATTTCTCCCTTTGGTCGAAATGACATAAAATGAGAAAAAATCATTTTAATCCTTTAATCTGTGGTGAAAGAATAAACAAAAAGCCTCGGAAAATCACTTTCGAGGCTTTATATTTTTTATATCTCTTCAGATAATTTATCTGCTCTTCATGGCCTGATAAATGGAGGTAAAAGCTGGCTCGCAACTTCTCCAAAACCAAGACGTACTTCAGCATTTTCGCAGAAACCTCTAATAATTACTGTATCATTATCTTCGATAAATTTACGCTCGCTGCCATCTTTTAATTTGATCGGATTTTGTCCTCCCCAAGTCAATTCTAACATAGAACCAAAACTATCAGGAGTTGGGCCTGAAATAGTTCCTGAACCCATCATATCACCAGAATTTACACGACAACCGTTTGAGGTATGATGTGCTAATTGCTGACTCATTGACCAATATAAATATTTAAAATTTGATTTAGAAACGATAGTTTCTTCAGCTTCTTCAGGTTTGATTGAAACTTCTAAATGAATATCAAAAGCTTTTTTACCTTTAGTTTGTAAGTAAGGAAGCGGCGACGGATCTTGTTTAGGACCTTTAGTTCTAAAAGGTTCAAGAGCATCCATAGTCACAATCCATGGAGAAATTGATGTAGCAAAGTTTTTGGCTAAGAATGGTCCAAGAGGCACATATTCCCATTTCTGAATATCGCGCGCGCTCCAGTCATTCAGTAAAACCATTCCGAAAATGTAATCTTCGGCTTCATACGTTGGGATATTTTCTCCCATTATATTAACATCAGTCGTAATAAAAGCAGTTTCTAATTCGAAATCTACTAAACGAGACGGACCAAAAACAGGGTATTTTTCTCCAGCCGGTAAAGTTTGTCCCATTGGTCTGTGCACCGGAATTCCGGACGGAACAATTGTAGAGCTTCTTCCATGATACCCAACCGGAATATGCAGCCAGTTTGGTAATAAAGCATTTTCAGGATCACGAAACATTTTTCCAACGTTCGTAGCGTGCTCTTTACTGGAGTAAAAGTCAGTGTAATCGCCTATTAACACAGGCAATTGCATTTCGACATCATCAATTTTAAAAATAACAATATCTCGATCTTTTGTTGAATCTCTTAGTTGAGGATTAGTCTCGTCGAAAATATCAGCGATGCGATTTCGAACTAAACGCCATGTTTTTTTTCCATCAGAAATAAAATCATTAAGCGTATCCTGCATGAACATATCATCTGTTAAATCTATTCCTGAGAAATAGTTTAATTGTTGTAAAGCTCCTAAATCTATAGCGTAATCGCCAATTCGTGTTCCTACTGTAACGACATTTTCTTTGGTAAGAAATACACCGAAAGGAATATTTTGAATAGGGAAGTCGCTATTTTCTGGCACTTCTAACCATGATTTTCTTTTGGTATCGTTAGCGGTTATTGGCATGTGAATGTTAATTATTTGTTGAAAAATTCTATGTCAAATATATCATAATCTAGCAGTTTGACAAACGTTTTTTTGTATTTTTGCAGGAAATTAACGAAAAACGAAAAAATGCAACGCGACGAACAAATTTTTGACCTTATACTAGAGGAACAAGACAGACAAATTCACGGATTAGAACTTATCGCTTCAGAGAATTTTGTAAGTGATGAAGTAATGGAAGCAGCTGGTTCTGTTTTAACTAACAAATATGCTGAAGGATATCCTGGCAAAAGATACTACGGAGGTTGCGAAGTAGTTGACGTTATTGAGCAAATTGCAATAGACAGAGCTAAAGAATTATTTGGTGCTGAATATGCAAACGTGCAGCCACACTCAGGATCTCAGGCAAATGCTTCAGTATATCATGCTTGTTTACAGCCAGGGGATAAAATATTAGGTTTCGATTTATCTCACGGTGGCCACTTAACCCACGGATCTCCTGTAAATTTTTCAGGACGTGTTTATGTTCCTGTTTTTTACGGAGTAGATAAAGAAACTGGTCGTTTAGATTATGATAAAATTCAGGAAATAGCAACAAAAGAACAGCCAAAATTAATCATCGCAGGAGCTTCGGCTTATTCTCGTGATATGGATTTTGAGCGTTTCAGAGTAATTGCTGACAGTGTAGGAGCAATCTTGTTTGCTGATATTTCGCACCCTGCAGGTCTTATTGCAAAAGGATTATTGAACGACCCAATTCCACATTGTCATATTGTTTCTACAACAACACACAAAACATTACGTGGACCACGTGGAGGTTTGATCCTGATGGGGAAAGATTTTCCAAATCCAATGGGATTAACAAATCCAAAAGGAGAAATCAGAATGATGTCTGCTTTATTAGATCTTGCTGTTTTCCCTGGAAATCAAGGAGGACCTTTAATGCACATTATCGCTGCTAAAGCTGTAGCTTTTGGCGAAGCATTAAAAGATGAATTCTTTACTTATGCTTTGCAATTGCAAAAAAATGCAAATGCTATGGCAGATGCTTTCGTAAAAAGAGGATACAACATTATTTCTGGCGGAACTGATAACCACATGATGCTTATTGACTTAAGAAATAAAAACATTTCTGGTAAAGAAGCTGAAAACGCGTTAGTAAAAGCAGAAATTACAGTAAATAAAAATATGGTTCCATTTGATGATAAATCACCATTTGTAACTTCAGGAATTCGTGTTGGAACAGCTGCAATCACAACTCGTGGTTTAGTTGAAGAAGATATGGAAACTATCGTAGCTTTAATCGATAAAGTTCTTGCTGATCACACAAATGAAGCAGTTATCGAAGAAGTAGCAAACGAAGTAAATGAAATGATGAGCGAAAGACCAATTTTCGTATACTAAAAAATAAAATTTGAAACTTAATTGTTTCAAGTTTCAGGTTTCAAGTTTAAAGTTTTGTGACGCGTAAAACATGCGCATAACAAAACTTTAAACTTTTTTCGTTCTTAAAACAACTTGAAACAAAGAAAACTTGAAACAAAATAAAACAAAATAAGAGACCATGGGCGTACTAAGATTACAATTGCCAACAGATCCTAGATGGGTAAATATTGTAGAAAAAAATATTGAAGAAATCCTGACAGATCACGCTTGGTGCGAGCAAAAAGCAGCAACAAACGCGATCACGATTATTACTAATAACTCAGAACATCAGGATTTGGTAAAAGATTTATTGGCTTTAGCCAAAGAAGAAATCGACCATTTTGAGCAAGTTCATAATATCATCATCAAAAGAGGATTGAAACTAGGACGCGAACGCAAAGACGATTACGTAAACGAATTGTATTTGTACATGAAGAAAAGCGGAGACGGAAGCAGAGTTTCTGGTCTTGTTGAAAGATTACTTTTTTCGGCAATGATCGAAGCCAGAAGCTGCGAACGTTTCAAAGTTTTGTCTGAAAATATCAAAGACGAAGAATTATCTGTTTTCTACAGAGATTTGATGGAGAGTGAAGCCGGACATTATGTTACTTTTATTACCTATGCCAGAAAATACGGAGTAGGAATCGACGTTGAAAAACGATGGAGGGAATGGCTTGCTTACGAAGAATCAATTATTACCAACTACGGAAAAGGGGAAACGATTCACGGGTAGGGTTTTAGTTTTTAGTCTCAGTCTCGGTTTTCAGTTTTCACGTTTGTCACGTTGAGCGGAGTCGAAACGCGTTCCAATGAGAAAGTTTTCAGTCTCAGTCTTAGTTTTTGCGCTTGTCACGTTGAGCGAAGTCGAAACACGTTGCTATTGAAACCTTTTACGTAAAGTCTAAATAAAAAAAATCCGTTTAAAATCCGTGTCATCCGCGAGCCAACCAATCGCAAAGTTTTAATAATCTAAAATTTCTTATATTTGGGAGTAACGAAAATTTAAAACCATGAGAATAGAAACTGATTTGAAATTAGGGTTTAAAGACGTGATGATTAGGCCTAAAAGATCTACATTAAAAAGCAGGTCAGAAGTCTCGTTAGAGCAAAATTTTAAATTTTTGCACAGTACTGCAACCTGGACAGGAATTCCTATTATGGCCGCTAATATGGATACTGTGGGGACTTTTGAAGTGGCTCAGGTTTTAGCCGGAGAAAAACTTTTTACCGCTATTCATAAGCATTACACACTTCAGCAATGGAATGATTTTCTACAAAATGTTACACCTGATTTCTACAATTATATAGCGATTAGTACAGGAACAGGACAAGAAGATTTTGCTAAAATTGGTCATGTTATCACAGCCAATCCGTTACTTAAATTTATTTGTATTGATGTTGCAAACGGGTATTCAGAACATTTTGTTCAGTTTTTAAAACAAACGAGACTACAATATCCGGACAAAGTCATTATTGCCGGAAATGTAGTTACCGGCGAAATGGTTGAGGAGTTATTACTGGCCGGAGCAGATATTGTAAAAGTTGGCATTGGTCCCGGTTCTGTTTGTACAACTCGTGTAAAAACAGGTGTTGGATATCCACAACTTTCAGCTATTATAGAATGTGCCGATGCGGCTCACGGTTTGGGCGGGCACATTATAAGCGATGGCGGATGTAAAACTCCGGGAGATGTTGCCAAAGCTTTTGGCGCAGGTTCAGATTTTGTAATGTTGGGAGGAATGCTTGCCGGACATGATGAAAGCGGAGGAGAATTGATCGAAGTAAATGGCGAAAAATTCAAACAATTTTACGGAATGAGTTCGACAACAGCAATGGATAAATATGTTGGAGGAGTGGCAGAATACAGGGCAAGTGAGGGTAAAACAGTTCAGGTTCCGTTTAAAGGGCAGGTTATCAATACAATATTGGATATTTTGGGAGGTTTAAGAAGTACGTGTACTTATGTTGGAGCTTCCAGATTAAAAGAACTTACAAAGCGAACCACCTTTATAAGAGTAAGCGAACAGGAAAATCAAATTTTTACAAAATAATAAAACATTTTAGATACAACATGATCACGATTTCAGAAGTAACTATAAACGACATTAAACAAATTCAAAATATAGTAAACATTACATGGCCAATTACTTATGGTGAGATTCTGTCAAAAGAACAATTAGATTATATGTTGGGGCTTTTTTATTCTACGGAAGCTTTAACGGAACAGTACAATAAAAAAGTACAGTTGTTTTATATGATTGATGAGGATGAAGCTAATATTGGGTTTATCGGAATAGAACATAATTATAACGGACAAGCAGCAACTAAAATTCATAAAATATATCTTTTACCAGAAACGCAAGGAAAAGGAATTGGTAAAAAAGTGGTCGATGAGATTGAAAAATTAGCTAAAAATAACAATTCAAAAGCATTATTGTTAAACGTAAACCGATTTAATACCGCTTTAGGTTTCTATAAAAAAATAGGTTTTGAAGTTGCTCAAGAAGTAGATATTGAAATCGGAAATGGTTACCTGATGGAAGATTATGTTATGGAGAAGAAGTTGTAATAAAGTAAACACGAATTTCACGAATTATCACTAATTCTTAATGTCTGGTTTATTTTTTGAAATTAATTTTCACTAAATAATTCGTAACAATTCGTGACTCAAGACAGAAAGTTGAACAGACGAAGTAAATTCGTGTACGATTTTTGCTCTTAACTCACAACAACATCATGCTTAAACAATAAGC
The DNA here is from genome assembly GCF_050267765.1 of Flavobacterium sp. NPDC079362. Lineage (NCBI taxonomy): Bacteria > Pseudomonadati > Bacteroidota > Flavobacteriia > Flavobacteriales > Flavobacteriaceae > Flavobacterium > Flavobacterium sp. NPDC079362. The sequence continues at coordinate 77,176 of NZ_JBNNFM010000016.1, forward strand.
CTTTTACCTCTTTCAAAGAAAAAACAGCTTTCTTCAGTTTAGTTTTTGATGGATCAATAGTATAATTGTAACTTGTTTTAAAATCGGCTTTATTAGCGATCGCTTTATCAAATTCTGAGCGATACAAGTCACAATTATCAAAAAGAACGCTTGTAAGATCTGTTGCCATAAAATCTACGGCAATCAAACTACAATTAGTAAATGTAGTCCCTTTTATTTTTAAGGTATAAAACTTCGAAAAATCTAAAATACAATCATAAAAATTTACTTCGAAGATGAGTTTGTCGCACATGGCAAAATTCACTTCTTTGATTTCACATCTATTAAAAGTAGCTGTTCTAAAAGCCACGTAATTTATTTTGGCTTCGTTAAAAATGCAATCATTAAAAACGCAGTCAATAAAAGTTACTGCTAAGAAAGTACAGGCAGAGAAATTACAATTATTAAAGACGCAGCATTCAAAATCCTTGAAATTCGCATCATCTCTGTTATAAGTAATAGTATTGTATTCTTTATCAAGAAAATATTCGGACTCTTTTTTCAAGGCAATTTTTCATAATTATTTAAGAGCGAAAAGATAATAATTACCTTGCAAAAACAGAGCACTAAACTGCATTAATTTTTACACTTTCTAAAATTGGTTTTTCTTGATAAAATAAGCACATTGGTCATGTAATTTTATAAATCAAGACGTTTTTTTTATGCCTGTTTTTTATGAATATGATATTTTTAAAGCCTTAAAATGATAAGTGTTTAATTTTTAAGCTTTATATTTATAAAAATTTATTAATATTTAATTTAAAATGTTTTATTATAATATTAATTTGCTGTAGCTTTACACTGATTTTTAAGTTAAAACGTAACACTTATATTATATGGGATCAACAAGAAAAGAACATGATTTTTTAGGGGAATTAGATATTCCTAATCATTTATATTATGGTATCCAAACTTTCAGAGCTGTAGAGAATTTCAATATTACCGGAATTCCAATTTCAAAAGAACCTTTATTTATTAAGGCTTTGGGATATGTAAAAAAAGCAGCAGCTTTAGCAAATAAAGATTGTGGAGCACTTGACCCAAAAATTGCCGAGGCAATCTGTTACGGAAGTGATCAGGTTATTGCAGGTAAATTTGACCAGGAATTTGTAAGCGATTTAATTCAGGGTGGAGCCGGAACATCGGTAAATATGAATGCAAATGAAGTTATTGCTAATATTGGTCTGGAATATCTGGGGCATAAAAAAGGTGAATATAACTTTTTGCATCCAAACAATCATGTAAACTGTTCTCAATCTACAAACGATGCTTATCCATCGGCTTTTAGAATAGCACTTTACATGAAAATGGAAAGTTTTATTAAAACATTAGAAGGTTTAGAAGTTGCTTTTGCAGCAAAAGGAGAAGAGTTCAAAAGTGTTTTAAAAATGGGAAGAACGCAATTGCAAGATGCGGTTCCTATGACTTTAGGACAAGAATTCAGATCTTATGCTACTACTATAGGAGAAGATGTTAAAAGGTTGAAAGAAGCTCAAAGCCTGGTTTTAGAAATTAACATGGGAGCTACTGCAATTGGAACAAGAGTAAACGCACCGGAAGGATATCCTGAAATTTGTGTGAACTATTTAGCCAAAGAAGTAGGTATTCCGTTAACGCTTTCACCAGATTTAATTGAAGCTACTGTTGATACCGGAGCTTATGTTCAGATTATGGGAACATTGAAAAGAACAGCGGTAAAAGTATCTAAAATCTGTAACGATTTAAGATTATTGAGTTCAGGGCCAAGAACTGGTTTCAATGAAATCAATTTGCCTGCACGCCAGCCGGGATCTTCGATCATGCCTGGAAAAGTTAATCCTGTAATCCCGGAAGTAGTAAACCAGACTTGTTTTTATGTAATTGGTCAGGATTTAACAGTTACAATGGCTGCTGAAGCAGGACAATTGCAATTGAATGTAATGGAACCTGTAATTGCTTTTGCAATGTTTACATCATTAGATTATCTTTCAAATGCAATTCAGACTTTAATAGATAAATGTATCGTTGGGATTACTGCAAATGTAGATCATTGCTACAATATGGTAATGAACAGTATTGGAATTGTAACACAATTGAACCCTATTTTGGGTTACGAAGTAAGTGCCAGTATTGCGGGAGAAGCTTTAAAAATGAATAAAAGCGTACATGAAATTGTAGTGGTAGAAAGAAAATTAATCACACAGGAAAAATGGGATGAAATTTATTCATTAGAAAACTTAATTAATCCTAAGTTTATCACGAAATAAAAGTATTATTTTAAAATATATTTCAAAAGCCGCCAGTTTTTTTATTGGCGGCTTTTTTATTGGGTAAAATCTAATGTTGTTTTTGTTAAAGTGTTGAAAATAAGGCATATATTTACATGTGGATTAAAGGTTTTTTCGGAAAATTAAAACTTTAAAATGGTAGAATTTTTAAAAAATATTTACTTTAATCAATATAAAATCTTAGGGTTGCTTTTCTTTATTTTTCTTAATTCAACAGGACAAACAGAAAGTACTACTTCAGAATTATGTTCGCCTAAAACTATTCTCGAAATTTTCAAAAAGAAAGATTCAGTATACGCTGTTAAACCTACAAAAAACAATTTTTTCCTTATTATTCCCGCAATTGGATCTCAGCCCGCAACCGGATTCTTTTTTGGCGGAGTCGCGCAATATACTTTCAAAGGGAAACAAGCATCAGATAAATATTCTATCGCCAATTTAGGCATAACATATACTACGAAAAAGCAATGGCTCGTAAACGTAAAAAATAATATTCTGCTCAACAACAACAAGATTTTCCTGAGCGGGGATTATCGATTGTATATTTTTTCGCAGCCTAATTACGGCTTGGGAACCGATATAATTCCGCATCACAGCAAGCAAAATCATTTTAACGTCGATTCTATTGCACAACCTATGGATTATGATTATTTCAAATTTCATCAGACAGTATCTTTTGAAGTCGCCAAAAACTTTTATGTTGGAGGAGGAATAAATCTAGATTGGTATTCGAGTATTAATGATAAGAATTTAGATGTCGAAAATGCAAAATATACGTATCATTATACCTACAGTCAGGAACATGGATTTAATAATTTAGAATATTTTTTAAGCGGAATGAGTCTTAATTTGGTATATGATTCAAGAGACAATCAGGTAAATTCGACCCACGGATGGTTTGCCAATATCAATTATCGTTTTAATCCTGTTTTGTTTAATAATCAGCAGTATAGTAATGTTTTGTATGCAGAATATCGACATTTTATTCCTGTCTCAGCTAAAAATGAAAGATATATTTTAGCAATTTGGGCTTACGGACAATTTGTAACGCGCGGAAAAGTACCATATTTAAACTTACCCGCAATTGGCTGGGATCAACGCAGCCGAAGCGGAGAAGGGTATACGCAAGGATTGTTTAGAGGAGATGGTTTAATATATCTTTCAACAGAATTCAGGTTTCCAATTACTTGCGATCAGATGTTTAGCGGCACTGTTTTTACCAATTTTGTAACAGCGAGTAATATAGATAACAAAGTTTCGCTTTTTAATTCTGTTCAGCCTTCTGCCGGAATTGGTTTGCGCATTTTAATTGATAAAAAAACAAGAACAAACTTAATTGTAGATTATGCGTGGGGTAATAATTCGAAAGGTTTTTATCTGAATGCAGGTGAAACGTTTTGAATTGTATAATGTTGTTTGCAACAAAGAAAGCATTCGCCGTCGACGAATGCTTTTTTTTTGATGTTACCAATGATAATTGTTCTTAATTAAATCATAATTTATGTCTATGTAATTTCTAATTTTAAACTCAATCCCTATTTTTGTTATTAATCCAATTAATAAATATGAAATTACTTATAGTTGAAGATGAACCAAATCTTTTATCGATTTTACGAAAAGGGTTTGCGGAAAACAATAATGAAGTTAGTGTAGCAATGGATGGTAAAACTGCTCTTGAAATGCTCCATAATTATAATTTTGACGTTGTCATCTTAGACGTAATGTTACCTGATATTAATGGAATCGAAATTTGCAGACGACTGCGTGCCAGTAAAAATTTTGTTCCTGTATTGCTTTTGACAGCGCTTGGAACTTCAGAAAATATTGTAACCGGACTTAATGCTGGTGCAGATGATTATCTGGTTAAACCTTTTAAATTTGGAGAACTGGATGCCAGGGTAAATGCTTTGCATCGAAGAGCGCATCAGGATACAGAAAGAATAGACAGTATAACGGTAGGAGATTTAGAGATAAATGCACGAGCCAAAACAGTAAAAAGAGATGGTGAATCTATTGTTTTGACCGCTAAAGAATTTAAATTACTGTATTACCTGGCTAAAAATAGTGGACGAATCGTTTCCCGCGATCAAATATTAGATAATGTCTGGGATATTAATTTTGACATGAACACCAATGTTGTCGATGTTTATATCACGTACTTAAGAAAAAAAATAGATAAACCTTTTGCAACCAAACTTATTCATACCATGAAAGGTTTAGGTTATGTCATAAAGCCATAAAATGGATATAAGAAAAAAAATTACTTTTACATATGTAGCACTTTCTACCTTTAGTACACTGTTATTGTGTATTGTGGTTTTTGTCTTATTTCAGGAAAATAATCGTTACCATTTTCTAAAACGATTAGAAGACAGAGCAAAAATTGTGGCTTCTATTCATTTTCAAAATGATCCTGAAAAGATTAAGTATTATAAAAACCTGAAAAAGGACGGTCTTGAAGAACTTATCGAAGAAGAAGAATTTGTTCTTAAAATAAACAGCGCCAATAGTTTTGATTATAATACAAAATTAGATTTGCCAAATGAGTTTTATACAAATGTTTTAAAAACAGGAGAAGACTATTTTGAAATAAATAATAAGTATTATTTAGGGCAGGTTTTTACTGAGAACGGTCAGAGATATATTGTAATTGTTGGTGCCAGAGATCAAAAAGGTCCCACAACGACTATTTATATCATAAAGATTATGTTTTTTGGAGGTATAGCTTTTATATTTCTGGCTTTCTTTTTGGGACGTTTCCTTGCAAAAAGAGTAATTAATCCGGTAGCACGAATAACCAGAGAAGTAAATAGAATAAGCGCTTCTAATCTTCATAATAGATTGCCGGAAGTAAAAAATTCAGATGAGATTTCAGATCTTACAGCAACTTTTAATGATATGCTGGATCGTCTGGAAACTTCTTTTGAAATCCAGGCTAATTTTATAAATAATGCTTCTCACGAATTAAAAACGCCAATAACAACGATTATTGCCGAGTCTGAAATTATGCTTCTCAAAGAAAGAGAAGTTCCGGAATATATTCAGTCATTAGAAAATATTTACAGTCAGGCATCTAAATTAGGAAACCTCACAGAAAGTTTATTAAAACTAACCCAAACTGGTTACGATGGTAAGAAACAGGTATTGGATATTGCCAGAATAGACGAATTGTTGATGGATGTAAAATCAGATCTGGATAAGATTTATCCTGACAATCGTGTGAGTATCAAACTTAATTTTGCTCCAAACGATTCTAATTTACTATTAATTCCGTGCAACAAACCCCTTTTAGAGCTTGCAATCAATAATATTATTACAAACGGTGTCAAGTATTCTGATAATAATGAAGTGTTCGTAACGCTTTCAGCCAATCAGGAAATGATAAAAATTGCCATTAATGATATAGGTATTGGTATTCCGCCAGAAGATATTCCGCATTTATATGAACCTTTTTTTAGAGGCAAAATTGCAACCAAATATATAGGTTATGGTTTAGGGCTTCCGTTAGCCTCAAAAATTATTCGTATGCATGATGGTGAAATACAAGTGCAATCAGAGCAAAATAAAGGAACTATTGTAACGATTATTTTCAAGAAGTCGAAGATAAAAAAGATTAATATTAAAAATTCTAATGTTGAATCTTAGAAAGTTCTAATTTTATATTAAGACCACTCTAATTTTGGTAGAGTTATTTTGTATGTATAAACTAAACGATTATACATATGAAAAATTTCCTTATACCAACGACTCTAAAAGATGATACTATTTGTGCTGTAAAATCAGCAGTGAAACAATCAAAATCATCAGGTTGCGAAATCATTTTAATGATGGTTTCAGATACTCCAGATACTTTTTCATCTTCAGGTTATTTACGCGAAATGCGCACCGGACTAACCGCCAGTCAGGAAATAGTACTTGAAACATGTCGATATATCATCGAACATACTCCAAATTGCAAAATAAAAATACACAATCAATACGGACTTTCATCTCCGGTTTTCAAACACATTATTGATGTGTTTTCGGTAAAATTAGTAATTCTGACCCATTCTTATAAACAAGAAACAAAAAGAATTCACCAATATCTTGTTCAATTGGCAGGAAATCAAAAATGTCCTATTTTACATTTAGGTTCAGAGCAGTTCAAAGACGATTTCAATAAAGCACTTTATATTGAAAACGCTCATGCTAATATGCATGTAAAAGATGTACAGCAATTTTTGAATGATAACTTTTCATTCGAAATTGTAAGCCAAACTTCTAATTTCGACGACAACTACGAAAAATTTGCTCCTTACTTAACAGAGGCAATTTCAAAATACGACATCGATTTGCTGGTAGAAACCCGTAAAGGAGAAAAAATCAAGTTCAAAAAAACGAAAAAAGAGAATGTAAACGACAAGCTGGGACTTCCGGTCTTATCGCTGTATGAAGAATTGGTTTAAAAACTAATTACTGCTAAAAAAATACAAGTTTAATTTTTAAACCGAAAAATATGTTATTAAAGAAAAGAATTCCCATGAGGTACGTTCTCGGAAAAATTAAAGTAGAATTAGGTTTGGTAATGACTTACACTATATTGTTTGAAATTTTTCATCACTATTTCATCAATGTTTCCGTTGATATTCCAATTGCAATACCTACAATGGTAGGTACAATTATATCTTTATTATTGGCTTTCAAATCTAATCAGGCTTACGATAGATGGTGGGAAGCAAGAATTATCTGGGGATCTATTGTGAACGAATCCAGAACTTTAGTAAGGCAAATGTTGACTTTTTATAAGGATCCTGAGTTTTCGGTAGAAGCAAATGAGTTCAAAGAAAACTTTACTAAGAGACAAATTGCATGGTGTTATAGTTTAGGGCAGGCTTTGCGTAACAAAGATGCTATAAAACCAATTAAAGAATTGATTAGCGAAGAAGAAGTGAATTTTGTAAAAAATCATCAGAATATTCCAAACGCAATATTATTGTTGCACGCCAGAGATCTTAGAATTGCGAGAAAAGACAAACGACTAAATGCTTATCAACAAGTAGAAATTGATAAGACATTGACAAGATTATGTGATGCAATGGGAAAATGTGAGCGTATTAAAAATACCATTTTTCCAACAACATATAGTATGTATATCAGAATGACATTGTGTTTGTTCATTTTACTATTGCCTTTTGGTTTAATTAGTTTATTGAGTTGGTTTGCAATTCCGTTGATTACAGTAATTGCAGGAATGTTTTTTCTAATCGAAAAAATGGCAATCCATTTACAGGATCCTTTCGAAAACAGGCCAACAGATACTCCTGTAACCACTATTTCGAATACAATCGAAAAGAATCTAATGCAAATGTTAAACGAGTATCAAAGTGAATTTGACATTATCAAAGAATTTGATCTTAAACCCGAAATTAAAAAAGCGGAAAACAACGCTTACTTTGTTTTATAATTAAAATTGATTTTGGTTTCAATTTGTTAGCCGGACAATACCTTTAGAAGTATTGTCTGGCTTTTTTTATGAATAAAGTATACCATGTTTACAATGCAATTTTGTCACTAGGACCAAAGGGAGAAATCACACCAGAAATGCCACAAAGAAAATTATCAATTTGTGTTGAGGTTACGTTGTGTGTATTTTATTAAATGAATTTTAGATCATCGATGAAGTAATCTTCCTAAAATTTGAATGGATTCCCTTAATTCATTTGTCCACGGTAAACCAAAACTCAGCCGCATACAATTCGAAAACTGATCCTGAAAAGAAAAAATTCTTCCTGGTGCAATACTAATATTGTGCTGCATTGCCAAATGGTAAAAAGCAGCTGTATCAATACTTTTATCAAGTTCTATCCAAAGAAAAAAACCACCCTGAGGCTGACTCACTTTTGTTCCTTTTGGGAAAGATTCCAGAATCGTATTGATATAATTATTGCAATTGTGATTCAATATCTGTCGTATTTTCCTGAGATGATTTTCGTATCGTCCATTTTTAAGAAAATCACCCACAACCTGATGTGTAATAGTAGGAGAGGAGAGCGAATGATAAATCTTGTTCCGCAATATTTGTTTTTTGAATTTCCCCGGAGAAACCCAACCAACGCGATATCCCGGAGCCAATGTTTTAGAGACAGAGCTGCAGCAAAGAACAATTCCGCTTTCGTCATAAGTTTTGCAATTCGTTGGCCGGCTCGCGCCAAAATACAAATCACCGTGAATATCATCTTCAATCAGCGGAATATTATAAAATTCCATCAATCTCACTACTTCTATTTTATGTTCGGCCGGCATCATACTTCCGGACGGATTACTGAAATTACTCATCAATAAGCAAAGCTTCACCTTTTTAGACGAAAGTGCTTTTTTTAGCGCGTCCAATTCTATTCCCGTAGTCATATTTGTAGGCAACTCCATGATGTACAATCCTAATGATTTTGCCAATTGAAGAATTCCAAAATACGCAGGACTTTCTGTAATGATCGTATCTCCGGGTTTTGTCAAAGTCATCAGACAATGTGATATAGCACTTGTACAGCCCGGCATTGTAATAATGTCTTCTTCGGTTAATGATCCTCCCCAGGTAAACGACCATCGGGCAATTTCACGTCTTAAATTTGGATTGCCTTTTACTTGTTCATAACCCGTTCCGCTATTAGGGAGATTCCGCATTGCCTGAATCATTCCTTTGTTTAATTTGGCGATAGGAAGAAGCTCGTTTGACGGAAAACCCAAAGAAAGCATCGTAATATTAGAATCAGTCATATTACCATAAACCTGATCGATCAGATCCTCCCTGTCAATATTAAGGCATTTTAAAACAGGACTGCTTGGTGAAGGTTCAGGAATTGTCCTTGCCGAAATATTACTTACATAATAACCGGATTGTGGTCGGGATTCAATCAATGATCGGCTTTCGATTTCGTAATATGCTTTGCTGACCGTACTCATACTATATCCTGTTTCGGCACATACTTCACGTATCGAAGGGAGTTTGTCACCAACATTTAAAACGCCTGATTTTATTTGCTTTTCGATCCGGTCAGCAAACTGCAGATACAAGTAATTTGAGTTTTTCATCCAGAAATAATATTTGTTTTTTTAATAGAATGTGGTATCGTTTATTTCAGTTTATAATTTATAATCTTGAAGATTTCAAAAAAAAACTGTTATGGTGCAATTTACTAAAACTGTATCTGTATTGCTGTTTTATTTTTTAGAAATTTGCGTTGATAAGAAAATCAAAAACAATATTCGTGAAAACAACAAAATACTATATAGCTGCCATAACTTGTTTCGTAATCTGGGGATTTTTCAGTTTGGTTTTAAAGCCTATACATGAATATGCTTCGTTAGATATTTTATTCTATCGTGTTTTCAGCTGTAGTGCTCTAATGTTGCTTATAGCTTTTGCTTTTAAAAGAAAAAAAATAAAAGAAGCCATTCAAACTTTTAAGGAATTGCCAAAAGCAGAGAAACGCAAAACTATTTTGTTGAATATAGGAGGAAGCCTTTTTATAATGACAAATTGGTTTACATTTATTTACGTGATGAACCATGTTAGCGTAAAAGCCACATCTTTGGCTTATTTGGTTTGTCCTATTTTAACCACATTGTTAGCTTATTTCATTTTGCATGAAAAACTAAGTAAAACACAATGGATTGCCGTTGGTTTAAGCATTTCCGGATGTGTTCTTTTATCTTATGCTAATATTACAGACATGCTTTTTAGTGTAATTATAGGTTTTTCCTATGCTTGTTATTTAGTAAGTCAGAGAGTAAATAAAGGTTTCGATAAATTTTTAGTCCTTACATTTCATATAACTCTGATCGCTTTGTTTTTGCTGCCCTTTTTTCCATCATACAGCGGACCTGTTCCCACAGAATTTAAGTTTTATTTCTGTATCGAAACCATTGCAATTCTGTTTACAATTTTTCCATTGTTCCTTAATTTATATGCCCTTTCAGGAATTAATTCTTCAACGGTTGGAATGCTTTTAAATATTAACCCAATGATTGCTTTTCTTTTGGCTATGTTTCTCTATAAAGAACAATTTGGACTGATACAAATTATAGCATACGGAATTGTTTTTATGGCAGTTTTGGTTTTTAATTCACATCATATTTTTGCAATCAAGCAAAAGTTTGCCACAATATCCAAAGATTCTAAATAACATGAGTTTTTTATATTTTTTAGTGGTTTTTAAAATATAAATTGCGAGAATCGTGAGGATATGTTAAACAGGAATGAATTTTTTATTCCTGTTTTTTTTATGTAGAGGTTTTTGCCGCGAATTACACTAATTTACACGAATTATTTTATCTGACTGATCTGCAAAATCTGTGTAAATTTTTTTGCCGCATCTAAGCGAAGCTTCATTATTTACGTTTAATTTCTAAAGTTAATTAAGAAAAAAATTCGCGTAAATTACTGTAATTCGTGGTAAACTTTTTTTTGTTTTTCAATAGCTGGAATTAAAATTACCACAATCTTAACAGGATATTTAAATAGGAATGACTATTTTCATTTCTTGCTTTTTTGCGCAATAAACGTTGGCAAGAAAAAATATAAACTGAACAACTATATTGATATGAAAAATACCAAACTTCAAGCCTTTATTCCTTTATTTTATTTAGTATGGTCAGATGATTTGCTGACCCAGAAAGAGTTTACAACCATTCAGAAATTTATTACTGATTTAAGTTGGCTTTCGCCCGAAGAAAAACAAGAATTGCTTTCAAGATTAGACATATCGAATCCGCCTTCGCGAAATGAACTCACACAATGGAAATTGGATATTGAAAAAAGCATTCAGAATAAAACAGATATAAAATCTATTTTTGATATTGCAGTAGCACTTTCAGAAAAAGATGTAGATATTTCGACCTTACAATCCAGTTTTATAAAATTAGAGAATGATCTTGGAATTTTAGGTGAAGAAGCACTTCAGAACTTCAAAACAAAAGCCAGTTCGTTTACGGCAAATTCCCAAGCCAATGCTGATTTTGATATTCAAAAAATAACAGCCATTTTAAACGGTAAAGAAGCTGCAATAATCAACAAAGTAAAGTCCGTTATTTCAAGACCCGAATTTGCTTACGAAACCTCCACAGATATTAATGTCTATCGCCAAACAGTTTATAATTGGTGTAAGATCTTAGCAGATGAAAATCTTGGAAATATGGCATATCCAAAGCAACATGGCGGAGGAGAAAACATAGCCGATTATTTTGCGATTATGGAAACCTTAAGCTATCATGATTTAAGTCTCGTGATAAAATTTGGTGTTCAGTTTGGATTATGGGGTATGAGCGTTCAGTCATTAGGAACTGAAAAACATTATGCTAAATATCTAAAAGATATTGGTTCCCTTAAAATTCCTGGTTGTTTTGCCATGACCGAGACTCATCACGGATCAAACGTAAAAGGGCTGGAAACGACGGCTACTTATAATCATAATGAGCAAACGTTTACAATTCATACACCAAATAAAAATGCCCAAAAGGAATATATTGGTAATGCCGCAGTTCACGGACAAATGGCAACTGTTTTTGCTAAATTGGTTATCGACGGACATGATTATGGAGTGAATGCATTTATAGTTCCGCTAAGAGATACAAAGGGAAACACCTTAAACGGAATCACTATTGGTGATTGCGGACATAAAATGGGATTAAACGGAGTGGATAACGGAACAATTAGTTTCGATAACGTATTGATTCCGAAAGAAAATATGCTGGATCGTTTCGCTTCTGTAAATGATAAAGGAGAATTCGAAAGCCCGATTCCAAGTGATAACAGACGTTTTTTTACTATGTTAGGAACTTTAGTCGGAGGACGAATCGGGATTCCGCGTTCTGCTTTGGCTGCAGCCAAATCCGGATTAACAATTGCCATTCGTTACAGCGATCAAAGAAGACAATTTGGTCCTGAAGGCGGATCAGAAGTTCCGATTTTAAATTACAGAATGCACCAACGCCGATTAATTCCGCCATTAGCGAAAACTTACGCCGTTCATTTTGCTTTGCAATACCTTACAAATCGTTTCCTGAATAAAACCGAAGACGAAATGCAGGAAATCGAAGCTCTCGCAGCCGGAATGAAATCTTATTCGACCTGGAGTACAAGGGATATTCTACAAGAATGTCGTGAAGCTTGTGGCGGAAAAGGATATTTATCTGAAAATAGAATTGATGCCCTAAAAAACGATACCGAAATATACACGACTTTTGAAGGTGATAATACCGTTTTGATGCAATTAGTAGCTAAAAACCGTTTATCAGAATTCAGAAAATCTTTTGGTGAAATGGGAGCTGCAGGAATTATTAATTATGTGTATGAAAATGCAAAAACGGCCATTACAGAAAAAAATCCAATTGCAACCCGCAAAACAGACGATGAACATTTATTAGACGAAGGGTTTCATTTGCAGGCTTTTATTCATAGAGAAAAAACAATTCTTGCATCTGCCGCAAGACGTATAAAAAAATTAGTTGACGGTGGTTTAGAACCTTACGACGCTTTTAATGTTGTACAGCACCAGATGATCGATGTAGCTCAGGCATATTTAGAAAGAGTCGTTCTCGAACAATTTCAGTTAGCAATAAAAGAAGTCGAAGACATTAAATCGAAAGAAATATTAACAAAACTGAATCATTTATATGCACTTTCGCAAATAGAAAAAAACAAAGCCTGGTATCTTGAAGATGGTTATATGGAAGCCGTAAAAACCAAAGCGATTCGCAAAATGGTCAATCAATTGTGTTGGGATATTCGACCAGATGCCGTTTCATTAGTCAATGCGTTTGATATTCCTGAGAGTTGTTTAGCGGCTCCAATTGCTGTTAGTTAGATTTTAGAATAAAGAGAATAGAATAAAGAGAATAGAATAAAGAGAATAGAATAAAGAGGATAGAATAATAGAACAGATCTTTATTGGGGCTTTGTCAAAGTTTTAAACCAAGGGTGTGAGGAACTTTATCGAAGCCTAAGCTCAAAGTTGATATAGGCATTTTTTGTCATTTCGACCGAAGGGAGAAATCACATAAAATAGCTCGGCAACAGTGCGTTGTCCCCGCGTGTGATTTACTTCGTCTGTTCGCTATCTCTAGTTTCCCTTCGGTCGAAAAGACAATTGTTGTGCTTATTTTACGTGAAATCACTTTTAATCTTTAATCTGTGGCAATAAATTCGTTACTGCTTATGACAAACTCGAGTTGTCATTTTTTAGATCATAGTTTTATTAAAATAACTCGCTTTTTCAAAATCTTTTATATTAATCGAAATTACCGGAATTTCAGGAAGTACTTCATTCAGCTTAATAACAATTGCCTTAGAGAGTTTTGCTTTTTGATCTGTATTTCGGCCTTCCATAATGTACGCAAAAACGTGAATAAAATCGTTTAAGGAATTGCCGTTGTTATAATACGCAAAGGGATTAATACGTACTTTAATTTCAGACTCCGTAAAAAGATCAGTTGATAATGCAGCGTTAAAAACATCCTGCATGATGTCTTCTGCAGATTTTAGACGAATTACATTTTCTGAGCAATCAATGATAAAATGAGGCATTTGTAGATGTATTTTTAGATTATAGAAATTGAGTACAATCAAATTTACAAAAATCCAATTGGTGTAAGGAGGTTTCTTTGTGTTTGTTTTTTTAAAGTCTCTTTTACTTGTTACGAAATTTAAAATTTGCGACTTATAAAAAAATCATTTTTTGTATTCACACTTTCTTATATTTGTGAAATCTCATTATATCTCAAATTGGTTTGAAAAATTATCTGTTGCTTTGTTTTTTAGTTCTATTGGCAAATCCTGTTTATTCATCGGATAGTACAGATACTATTTTGGCAAAACTAAATGATGCATTGAGAAATAAAGGCAATTATGTTCGTCTAAAAGAAGAACGTATTTTGAATTTTAAAAAAATAAAGTCAGAAAATCTAACCAGGGAGCAAGAGTATAATTACAACAAAACTCTTTATACAGAATATCAAAAATTCAATTCAGATTCGGCTATTTTTTATGTAAAAAAGAACCTTAAAATCGCCAATGAACTTCATGATCAGGAATTACTAAATTTAGCGAACCTGCAACTCGTAACACTTTATTCTTCTTCTGGAAAATACCGTGAATCTGAAGCATTGTTAAAAAGCATAGATAAAAAAACACTTTCAAAATCCCTGCTTCAAAATTATTACGTAGCATATCGGGAGTTTTTCGAACATTACGCTGCTAATAGTTATGATGTAAAGTACATTCAGCAAATACGAAAATACCGTGATTCATTATTGACAGTTTTAGAACCTAATACACTAAACTATCAGATCACAAAGATTCAACAAGTCATGTCTCAGAAAAAGCTTGCCATTGCTGAGAAGCAATTGTTGCAATTATTCAATACCATCAAAGAAGATAATCCGCAATATGCTATGGTTACCTATCTTTTGGGAAGCATCTATGAAGAAAGACATCAGCTCGAGCCAAGAAAAAAATATTACGCACTTTCAGCCACTTCAGATTTAAAAAATGCCAATAAAGACAATGCATCGCTTCAGGAATTAGCACAGGTTTTTTATGAAATTGGCGATGTTGATATGGCATATAAATTAACGCAATCAGCTGTCGAAGATGCACTGTACTGCAATGTTCAGTTTCGTACGCTTTTAATGTCACAGGTTTATTCGATTATCAATACCGTATATTTAGAAAGAGAAGCACAGCGAAAAACCGAACTTCAATTGTATCTTTTATGCATTAGTCTGCTTTCGGCATTTTTGATCGTAGCCGTTATCTACGTTTACAAACAAATGAAAAAAGTTTCTAAAATAAGAGGAGAACTTTATGAAACCAGTCAGAAATTAGCCGAATTAAATAAAGATATTACAGAAACAAATAATCAGCTGCAGGAACGTAATGCGCAATTATCAGAATCCAATCATATTAAGGAAGAGTATATAGCGCACTTTTTCAGCCTTTGTTCCACTTACATCAATAAGTTGGAAAATTATCGCATTATTTTAAATAAAAAGGCGAATGCAAAACAATTTGATGAGATTTATAAAATGCTAAAATCAACTACTTTGGTTGATAATGAACTCGAAGAATTGTATAAAAATTTTGATATTATCTTTCTGAATTTATATCCCACTTTCGTCAAAGATTTCAATGCACTTTTAATTAAGGAAGAACAGATCGTTTTAAAGCAGGGCGAATTACTCAACACTGAACTTCGGATTTTTGCTTTGATTAGATTAGGAATTAATGACAGCGTAAAGATCGCAGCCTTTCTTCGTTACTCTTTAAGCACAATTTATAATTATCGTACTAGAGCCCGAAATAAAGCTGCAGTTTCGAGAAATGATTTTGAAGAAATGGTCATTAAAATTGGTTTAATATCATTAAAAGTGTAGTTTTTTATTTTAAAATCACTACTTTTTTCGGGGTATATTTTTAATTAAATATCTGTAAATCAAATGCTTGATTTATTGTTTTACTACTTTTTTTCGTTTAAAAATTCAAAACGAACTATAACGTTTTAGCTTTACGGTATTATTAAAAGGGTTATACGTTTTTATAATCCCTTTTATATTGTATATTAAATGCTTTAATAAATTAATAGTTATGTTTAAAAACGTTAAAACAATTGTTGTTTTACTTTTGTTGAGCTCTATCGGTGTGAATGCACAGAATAAAGTTCCGGTTTATCTAGATGATAAAAAGCCAATTAATGAGCGTGTAGAAGATGCTCTTAAAAGAATGACAACCGACGAGAAAATTGCCATGATTCATGCGCAGTCAAAATTCAGTTCACCAGGTGTACCACGTTTAGGGATTCCTGAAAACTGGATGACTGACGGACCACACGGAATTCGTACTGAAGTAAAATGGGACGAATGGGATCAGGCTGGCTGGACAAATGATTCTTGTATTGCATTTCCGGCTCTTACAGCAATTTCTGCAACCTGGAACAAAGAGTTATCAGCTTTATATGGTAAATCGATTGGAGAAGAAGCTCGTTATCGTAACAAAAACGTATTGTTAGGGCCAGGAGTTAATATCTACAGAACGCCATTAAACGGACGTAACTTCGAATACATGGGCGAGGATCCTTTCTTAGCTGCAAAAATGGTTGTTCCTTATATTAAAGGTGTTCAGGCCAATGGAGTTGCTGCATGTGTAAAACATTTCGCTTTAAACAATCAGGAAACAAAACGTAACTCAGTAAATGTAATTGTTGATGATCGTGCGTTATACGAAATATATTTGCCGGCTTTTAAAGCTGCCGTTCAGGAAGGTGATGCATGGGCTATTATGGGTTCATACAACAAATACAAAGGACAGCAATGTTGCCACAACGAATTTTTATTGAATGATATTCTTCGCGGAGAATGGGGTTTCAAAGGAGTTGTAGTGTCAGATTGGGGTGGAGTTAATGATACAAAACAAGCAATTCATAACGGTTTGGACATGGAGTTTGGTTCATGGACAAACGGACTTACTGAAGGTGCCAGTAATGCTTACGACAGTTATTACCTGGCAAAACCATATTCTAATATGATCGCCAGAGGTCAGGTTGGAACTAAAGAATTAGACGAAAAAGTACGTCGTATTTTACGTTTGTCTTTCTTAACTACAATGGACAGAAACAGACCTTTTGGTTCTTTTGGAACACAAGAGCATGCAGATGCTGGCCGTAAAATAGCCGAAGAAGGAATTGTATTGCTACAAAACAACAATAATATTTTACCAATTAACCTTTCTAAAACAAAGAAAATCGCAGTTATTGGTGAAAATGCAATCAAAATGATGACCGTAGGTGGAGGAAGTTCTTCGCTTAAAGCAAGATATGAAATTACGCCACTTGAAGGATTAAAGAAAAGAATTGGAAACCAGGCTGAAATCGTTTACGCTCGTGGTTATGTTGGAGATCCAACAAGTGAGTATAATGGAGTAGTAGCAAAAGTAAGTTTAGAAGAAAAACGTTCTCCTGCAGAATTATCTGCTGAGGCTTTAAAAATAGCTAAAGACGCTGATATTGTTCTTTTTATTGGAGGTTTGAATAAAAGTGATAATCAGGATGCAGAAGGACATGATCGTAAAGAACTGGGTTTACCATACGGTCAGGATAAATTAATTGCTGACTTGGTTAAAGTAAATAAAAATGTGGTTTTTGTAAATATTTCAGGAAATGCTGTGGCGATGCCGTGGGTAAAAGAAGTTCCGGGAATTGTACAAGGATGGTTTTTAGGTACAGAAGCAGGAAGTGCGTTGGCTAATGTTTTGGTTGGAGATGTAAATCCTTCAGGAAAATTATCTTTTACTTTTCCTGTAAAATTAGCAGATAACGGAGCTCATGCATTAGGAGAATTTCCTGGTGGTGACGAAGTAAAATACAATGAAAGCATTTTTGTTGGATACCGTTGGGCAGACAAACAAAAAGCAAAACCATTATTCTCTTTTGGTCACGGTTTAAGTTATACGACTTTTGAATATGGAAAAGTAACAGCAGACAAAAAACAAATGGCTGCTGGAGATCAAATTACATTCTCTGTTAAAGTAAAAAATACAGGATCGAGAGAAGGTTCAGAAGTAGTACAGCTTTATATCAGTGATTTAAAATCTTCATTACCACGTCCGATAAAAGAATTAAAAGGATTTGAGAAAATTGCGCTTAAAGCAGGAGAAGAAAAAACAGTAACTTTTACAGTAGATAAAACAGCATTAAGCTTTTTTGATGATAAAAAACACGACTGGGTTGCTGAACCGGGAGCTTTTGAAGCAATCGTTGGGGCATCTTCTACAGATATAAAATCTAAAGTGGGGTTCTCACTTAAATAATTTCATTATTTCTAAATTGGTTGGTTGTAAAGCTGCAAGTGTAAAAATTTGCAGCTTTACTTTTAAAATGATTTTACCATTAAGAGATTAAGAAAATTAAGCTTTATGGTTACTGGACTAAAAAAGTATGTATCATTAAGATTTTAAGTTTCATTAAGCTTTGTGGTTACTAAGCTTAAAAAAAGCATTAAGACATTCTGAACGATTAAGCATTGTAACTTAATTTTCTTAATCTCTTAATGGTTCAAAAAAGATATTAATTGTTAAATTAATTTAAATGAGAAAAATTGTACTTAGCGTTATGACCTTGTTTTTGGCGCAAAATCTTTCGGCGCAGACTTTAAATAAAATGCAATGGTTTAATGAACCTGAAAAATGGGAAATTAAAAATAATGCTTTAATCATGAATGTCACAGCCAACAGTGACTATTGGCGTATTTCACATTACGGATTTACCGTAGATGATGCCCCATTTTATTTTGCGACTTATGGAGGGGAATTTGAAGCTAAAGTAAAATTAACCGGCAACTATATTGCCCGTTTTGACCAAATGGGATTAATGCTTCGTATCGATGAAAAAAACTACATTAAAACGGGAGTTGAATTTGTTGATGGAAAATTTAATATCAGTACAGTTGTGACGCATGATAAAAGCGATTGGAGTGTGACTACTTTAGAAAAAGCACCGCCATTTGTATGGATAAAAGTCGTGAGAAGATTAGATGCCGTTGAGGTTTTCTTTTCTTATGATGACAAAAATTATATTATGACCAGAAATGCGCCGTTGCAGGACAACACACCAATTATGGTTGGCTTAATGGCCGCATCACCAGACGGAAAAGGTTTCGAAGCTAAATTCGAAAATTTTAAGGTAACACATTTACCGGATCAACGCAGATTAGAATGGCTTAAAAGTCATCAGTAATTGAGCAAATAGATGATGAGATTATTTTATACTTTGTTTAAAATTCTTCCTTACATTTTTTCGCAAAAAACGTTGTGAACTTTGCAGTTAATCTATCTTAACAAAACTGAGATTGTTTAGAAAATATATTATTTTAGCTAATACCAAAAAAACAACTAACCTTTAACCACAAAAAAACAACATGAGTTCAATTTCTGTTGATATTAAACCAAAAAAACATTATGAAATTTTAGACGGCTTGCGGGGAGTAGCTGCTATCTTAGTAGTTGTCTTTCATATTTTAGAAGCCTTTAATGAAGGAAGCCGATTTAAACAAATTATTAATCACGGTTACCTGGCTGTCGATTTCTTTTTTCTCTTATCCGGATTTGTTGTAGCATATGCTTATGATGATCGCTGGGGAAAGTTAACCCAATGGGAATTTTATAAAAGACGTTTAATTCGTTTGCAGCCAATGGTCATTATGGGAATGATTATTGGAGCCATTTTCTACTATTTTCAGGCATCAGATGTTTTTCCGCAAATTGCAGGAATGGCACCTTGGAAAGTGATTTTAACAATGATAATTGGGTTTACATTACTGCCAATTCCGCCATCGATGGAAATCAGAGGCTGGGGCGAAATGCATCCGCTCAACGGACCTGCATGGTCACTTTTTTTCGAATATATTGCTAATATTTTGTATGCCTTGTTCTTTCGTAAATTCTCGAATAAGGTTTTAGGAATCTTTGTTTTTATATTCGCAGCAATGCTGGTTAATTATACCGTTTTTGGACCAAAAGGAGATGTTATTGGCGGCTGGTCTTTAAACTTAGAGCAAATGAATGTTGGTTTTACCCGTTTATTATATCCATTTTTTGCAGGAGTTTTGCTTTCACGTTTAGGAAAGTTAATTCATATAAAAGGAGCTTTCTGGGTTTGCAGTATTTTAATTGTAGTTCTTTTTTCGATACCAAGAATTGGAGACGAAAACACTTTATGGATGAATGGTTTATATGAATCAATTGTGATTATTTTCTTTTTCCCATTAATTGTTGCCATTGGAGCAGGAGGCGAAATAAAAAATGCAGTTTCGGTTAAAATATGCAAAGCATTGGGAGATATTTCATATCCAATTTATATCATACATTACCCACTAATTTACTGGTATACAGCTTGGGTAATCGATAATAAAGTTCCTCTAAAAGACGGTTACCTGATTGGAATTGGAGTTTTAATTTCCAGTATCACAATAGCGTATTTATGTTTGAAATTCTACGATGAACCAGTGCGTAATTGGCTTCAGAATAAATTTCAAAAAAGAAAAATTTCTTAAAATAAAGTTCAGAGGTTCAATGGCTCAGAGGTTCAAAGGAAAAACTTCGTCCCTTTGAACTACAGAAAGATCTTGAATTTCTAAAATTTTGTTAGTTATAGATATTCAGAAAAGGGATGAACTTTCATGTTTTCATCCCTTTTGTATTTATAGTTTCATGTAGAAATAAACAATTTAAAAAAAGTAGACAATTGTAGATATGTATAATCGTAGAGATGCACAGCAGTGCATCTACGCAAGGTATATCGACAAACAAAAAATAAAACTAAGAGTTTAAGAGCATTTTTTGCCACAGATTACAAAGATTAGAAAGATTTTGGAAGCATTTGAAGAAATGAGGAAAAGAACTTCTTATTATTTGTATTTATTAATGTTTTAAATTTATTTGCAAAAAAAAATGTCAAATCCAGACAACACTGATAGAATGCCAATTTATATAAAGGCAGAACAAATTTTTAAACTTACAGAAGGACTTGTCCAGATTATTCCACCGGATAATGAATTTTTACAAGAAACAACTGTCCAGTTTATGCGTAAAAATGCAATGATTATTCCTGTAAAAATTGCCGGTGCAGAAGCAGCAGATGTATATGATCTAAGAATGGAAAATGCGGCTATTATTCGAAAGGCCGCAAGAGAATTATATGTTCAGGCAGGTAGTTTACGTTTTGAAGAAGGCATTACAGATAATGATTATATCGATTTGTTGAGAAGCACTATTGATGAATTTCGCTTACTGTTTATTGATTGGGTTGCCAGTTTTGATCAATGGAATTATATTAAAGACAGTTAGGGATTATTCAATCCGCCAGGTGTAAATGCGCACGACAAAGATCCCGATGATGATATTCCTTTTGATCCAAATGATTTTTTTGAATCAGACGATAAAGATGATTTTGAATAAGTGTTTCATCCGTACAACCCGTTTTATCTGTGGGCAATTTGCGTATACAGACAGAAGTAGGCCTGTAAGATATAGATACCGAAAAGTTTGTGTAAAATAAAAGGGATAAACAATTAAGCTTATCCCTTTTTATATTTTAGTTCAATCAGAAAAACTTTGTCCCTCTGTTCCTTTGAACTTTTTTTAAAAACTTATTCTAACACTAAAGCTCCCAAAGCCTCTTTGCTAAAACCTTTCAATTCATCTGTTTTACCGGCTTTAATTTTAGCCACCCAGTTAGGATCAGATAAAAGAGGTCTTCCAACGGCAACTAAATCAAAATCACCTCTGTCAAAACGTCTGTTTAATTCTTCAAGAGATGTTGGTTGAGAACTTTCTCCTGCAAATGCACCAAAGAAATCTCCCGAGAGACCAACAGAACCTACAGTAATAGTTGGTGCCCCTGTAACTTTTTTAGCCCAACCAGCAAAGTTTAAATCAGATTCTTCAAATTCAGGCTCCCAGAATCTACGTTGAGAACAGTGCAAAATGTCAACCCCGGCATCAACAAGCGGCGTAAGCCAGGCTTCTAATTCTTGTGGATTTTTAGCTAGTTTATAGTTGTAGTCAGAAGGTTTGAATTGAGAAAATCGCATAATTAAAGCGAAATCATTCCCAACCTGTTTTCTGATTTCTTTAATTACTTCAATAGCAAAACGATTACGTTCCGGCAGCGTTTTCCCACCATAAATATCATCACGTAAATTAGTTTCAGCTCTAAAGAACTGATCGATTAAATAACCATGTGCTCCGTGAATTTCGATCGTATCAAAACCTAGTCTTTTAGCATCAGCAGCAGCTTTTCCGAAAGCAATAATAGTGTCTTCAATATCTTTTTCAGACATAGTAACACCATTTCTAAAATCAGGTCGGTTTAATCCGGAAGGTCCTTCAAAAGGAACTGGTGGAACCCATCCTGAATGGTGATTGTCCATAATTCCCATATGCCAGATTTGTGGTCCCATTTGACCTCCGGCAGCATGAACTTCATAGATCACTTTTTTCCATCCATTTAAAGCAGCTTCGCCGTAAAAATGAGGAACATTAGCGTCGTTTGATGAAGAAGCTCTGTCAATAACAGTTCCTTCAGATAATATTAATCCAACTTCACCTTCAGCTCTTTTTTGGTAGTAAGAAGCTACATCATCAGTTGGAACTCCGTTTGGAGAAAATGAGCGCGTCATTGGCGCCATTACGATTCTATTTTTAAGATTTAACGTTTTTAAGTTAAATGGCGAAAACAGGTTGTTTGTACTCATAGTAATTTACAAATTAGATTGAATTAATTTACTGAGTGCTTCAAAGGCACCTTCGTTGCGTTTATAGTAAGTCCATTGACCAACGCGTTTAGATTCTATAAATCCTGCACGTTGTAGAATAGACAGGTATTCAGAAACTGTCGATTGCGTTAAGCCGGCTTTGGCTTGTATTTGTCCCACACAAACTCCGTGCTCAAATCCTGCATGCTGCAATTGATCCGGAAAGTTTATTTCAGGTTCCTTTAGCCATTCCAACATTTGCAATCTGGACTTATTAGAGAGTGCTTTAAAAATTTCTAGATGTTCCATGGTGTAAATATATCGACTTTTCCCGATATGTCAATTTAAAGAAAGATATTTAGCAAAAATTTAAGATCAAGGAGAAGGAAGTTGTATGAAACAGTGGAGGATTTTAATAAAGAAAATTTATATTTGCTTGTGAAGAATTAATCTCGCAATACTGATGTCCATCGGGATTACAAGACTAAAATGCCCCCAAATAAATAACTTTAACCCAACTATGAAAAAAACTTTACTTATTCTAGGATTTTTATTTTGTATAACAACAACTTCAACGGCCCAGGTCGTAGGAACTGATGTTGGTAATATTGCTCCTGAAATAGATTTGCCCGATACAAAAGGAAATAATGTGGCGCTTTCTTCTCTCAGAGGAGATTTAGTTTTAATTGACTTTTGGGCTTCATGGTGCGGACCTTGTATTAAGGAACAACCGGAATTGATAAAACTAAACAATACCTATACAGGTAAGTTCTCTGTCTACAGCGTTTCGATGGATACTAAAAAGTCACTTTGGTTAGCTACAATCGCAAAACAAAAATTGACGTGGACACATGTTAGTGACTTGAAATATTGGAATTCTCCTGTTGTAGGGGATTATAAACTTCAATCAGTACCATTAAACTTTTTGATCGACAAAAACGGAATTATCTTAGCTAAAAACATTCATGGTAATGCATTGAATGAAAAGATTAAAAGTTTGTTAGAGGCACAATAAAGTTGAAATAGAGTTATAATAAGTTGATACAATTGCAAGAGAGGATTTAGAATCTGAAAAACTATGGAAGAAAAATTAAAGAGTTACGAAAGGACAATTAAAAGAAAGCATAGCTTTAACTGGACGCCCAAGTATAGAGAAGAATTTCGTACCTCTTTGAGTAAAATTGTTTTTATTCCTATTGTAGAAAAGGCAGTTTTAAAATTGGGATGGGATGTGGTTTTTAAAGATGACAATTCAGTTGAAGCAAAAAGAAAAGAACTGGCATTAGGAATTGAAAAGTGGACTGAAGCAATTACAATTACTTTTAATCATGGAAATGTAGTGGTGCAAAGTCAATCCTTAGGAAATGAAATCTGGGATAATGGGAGGAATTCTAAAAGAGTAGGACTCTTTATTCATGTTTTTAAAGAGACGGAAAAAGAGTTTGATCGGGAAGCTTTAAATGAACTGGAGAGAGAAACTGAAAAGAAGAATAATTGGGATGATTATATCATTCCTGAAAAACTGGCAGAGCCAACTACGCCCAGAAATAAAAATTTCTCAATTTTGGTTATTGGAGGCCTTTTAATATCTTTAGGACTTGGTTTTGTTATTGCAGAAATTTCTGTGTACGGAATTTATTTGATTGGATTGTTTGAGGTATTAGTAGGATTGGCAATTGCTTTTTCATTAAAGTATCTGATTCAATGGTCAAATTTTACAGAGTTGGCTAAAATTCGCTTTTTATTGTATGGAATGGTTTTTTTAACCTATTTTTCGAATCAATATTTTCAATATGAAATTATTTTAAGGGAAAACAGCTTAGAAGGAATTAATTTTTTACAATTTATAGAAATTAGGCTTTTGCAAGGATTGACCATTAAAACCTTAAATACAGGTTGGATAGGATTGGTTTTAAGCTGGGGCTTACAGTTAGTATTAACTTATTTTGTAGCCTACTTAAAGCTAATTTCAATAATAGCATCTTATCAATTAAGGAAAATTCCGACTGAAGTTTTAGATTTTTGTAATTATCATTTTATAAAGGGGAAAACCGGAGAAGAAGTACGATCTGAACTTTCGAAAAAAGGCTGGACGCAAACCGAAAATCAAAATGAAGTTTTTGAAGCGATGGGAGCTGTTTATGGCTCAATGGAATTGCGTAGATCCAAATAAAAGAGAAAATCTAATAAATATGTTTTCGAACAAAATGTAATAAATTAAATATTAAAAATAAATCATGATTCAAAAATCGATACTATTATTCTTTATACTGTTTTCGTTCAATTGTAATGCGCAAACAATGGAAACAGTCAGTATATTGAAAACTTCTTATCAGAAATGTCTGGACAGCGGAAACGGAATGAAGAATTGTGCTATTGAGTATTACAATGATTCAGATAGTTTGCTGAATGTTTCCTATAAGAACCTAAAACTTAAATTAAGTTCTAAAGAGCAATCAAAATTAAAAAAAGAACAATTAGACTGGATAAAGAAACGTGATCTGTATTTCGAAAAGGTATATTCTGATACTAAAAAAGAAGGACATTTTGTAGAAGGAAGCGGCGATTTTGATATGGTTGTTTTTGACGAAAAAGCCAATTATATTCTTTCAAGAGTAAAAGAACTCATTAAAAAAATGTAACATTGCTTTCAAAATAAAATGGCTCAATGGAATCAAGGCTCAGTTTATCTGAATTTAGAACAAGATTAAAGGATAATACAGAAATAGGTTCTCTAAAAGCAGAATTAAATTTGCTTAGAATATTTCCCCGATTTGGCGGAACAAAGCCTTTTTATGGACTTTTTGATGATAAAAGTTTTCGTCTGACTTTAAATTCACCAACATCACCAACTTATTTTATAATAAGAGGAAAATACAAGAATGTCAATAATGTGCTTAAAATAAGCTATGTTATTGAACCTAACAGCAAGTTTCAGTTGCTTTGGGTAAGATTTTCTCCAGTAGTTTTTCTGATAGCACTAAATGTATTTTTCCTTTTTTTTGGAAGAGGACTTAGAAAGGCAACTACAATTGTAAGTTTGTTTATGCTTATAATTATTTTCTATTCGAGATGGAAAGAGGAAAGAAAGTGGAAGAAATTAGAGCAAAAATTTGTCAGGATTTTTGAAATTAAAATAGACTAGGATTAGGAATCTTTGTCAAAATTTTAAATTTTGACAAAGATGATCAACAAGAAAAACGAGATACAAACCAATAACCTCAGTTTAGTCTGTCTGAATGATCCCGAACACCGCCAAAAGTTGTTTTCAGCATTTCTCTAATCTGAAATTGCGTTTTATTTCGGGTAACATTTTTCCATTCATTAAAATCGAAAACATGAATTTCCTGTGCATTCGGATTTGTGACGAAAGAAAGTCTTGCAATCGAATATTTGTAATATTTTAATTCGTGCGATATATGGCGATCCGGAACGACAATAAGTATAGTCTCCCATTCGAGGAAATTTTTAGGAATATCCTCTCTTTCTGTTAAACCTAGAGCTTCAAAAAAGGCAATGATCTTTTGATCATTAAGTTTGTCGATTTTTTGATCGACACGTTTAATGGTGCTAATAAGTTTATTTTCATCTTTAATAACACTCATAATTGTAATATTTTTTTTGTTTAAGTTAATTTTCAATATAAAATTACATCAAAACAAAATAATTTAATAAAAGAGAGGCATTAGAATGATTCTAAATTTTAACAAAGCAATTTATTTGCTTGTAATTCAATTAGTAAAAGAGAAAAATTAGAAGAATATTTAAGGTGAAAATAATACGTTCTATTTTCAAAAAAGACTTGGTAATGATACAACTGACGATCAGATTTTGATAAAAGTCTATTAATTTATTTCGTTTAAAAGACATATTTTTATCGCACTATCTAATTGCATTACTTATGAAAACTATTTCTCACAAAGAAACTTTTTTGTATTTTATTCTATTAGTCACTTTTAGTTCATTGGCTCAAAATAAATCAGATAGAGAATTGATTTTAATCGACAAAGATTGGCATTTTTCATTAGGACATTTATACGATACACAAAAAAAGGAAAGTGAAATGAAGTAGCTTTATCGGCTTCCGCGAAAGGATTAAAGTCTGGTATTTTGAATGTTAATCAGAAGAAATAGTTTGTAAAATTTATGTCGCTCCGCTGGAGCTTTAACGAAATGCTGTATCTGTTTCTATAAATATATCGCTCCTCTGGAGCTTTAATAAGAATATTTGCTGATTTCTATAAATATGTTGTTCCGCTGGAGCTTTAACGAAATGCTGTATCTGTTTTCTGTAAATATATCGCTCCTCTGGAGCTTTGATAAGCATATTTGCTGATTTCTATAAATATGTTGCTCCGCTGAAGCTTTAACGAAATGCTGCATCTGTTTTCTATAAATATATCGCTCCTCTGGAGCTTTGATAAGAATATTTGCTGTTTTCTATAAATATGTTGCTCCGCTGGAGCTTTAACGAAATGCTGTATCTGTTTTCTATAAATATATCGCTCCTCTGGAATTTTAATATAGATTATGATATTTTTCTATTAATATGATACTCCTGGAAGTTCTGCCAATACTAACGATTAATTTATTGTCAATATAATGCTTCGTTACCATTAATATAAAGGGCAAGTAAATCCCAGCGGGATGTCATATTTATAGAAAATTAGTAGTTAGGTTCCATAAAACCCCAGCGGGGTGACATCTGTTACAATCTTTAATTTATATTTTTATGTGTTTAAATAATTTAATGATCTGAAATAATCATATTCGTTTTTGGTTTTTTCGATTTGTTCATTACAAATAAAAGGAGCGGTAATGGCACCACAAAAAACAATCCAATAAAAAAGAAAGCATCCCTGTAATTCAATAAAGAAGATTGTTTTAGAACGACATTTTCCATTAATATGATAATCCTAGAAGTTCTGCCAATACTAACGATTAATTTATTGTCAATATAATGCTTCGTTATCATTAATAGACAGGGCAAATAAATCCCAGCGGGATGTCATATTTATAGAAAAATATTAATTAGGTTCCATAAAACCCCAGCGGGGTGACATCTATTACAATCTTTAATTTATATTTTTATGTGTTTAAATAATTTAATGATCTGAAATAATCATATTCGTTTTTGGTTTTTTCGATTTGCTCATTACAAATAAAAGGAGCGGTAATGTCACCACAAAAAACAACCCAACAAGAAAAAAGGCATCTCTGTAACTCAATAAAGAAGATTGTTTCAGTACGACATTTTCCATTAATTTAAGTGCTTTTAGTTTTGCTTCATTATAAGCAAAACCTTTGTTTTGAAAGTATTTTGTATAGGCATTTATTCTATCCACGGCGGTTATATTATAGGACGTAATATTTGAAACAAGTTCATTTCGATGTGCATAAAATCGGTGCGCAACATAGGTATTAATGATCGAAACGCCAAAAGAACCGCCCAATTGTCGCATCATATTGTTAAGTGCTGCACCCTGACCGACATCTTTGTCATCAAGAGACGAAACAGCCAGCATTGTAAGCGGAACAGTTAGTAACGCCATACCTAAGGCACGAAAAATAAGAGAAGTTGCCACCTCAGAAGCACTTGTGTTTAAAGTCATTCCGGACATTCTCCAATTAAAATAAATAAACAATAGAAATCCCGTAGCAATAATTAAAACAGGAGAAACTCCTTTTTGTAATAATGTACCACATAATTTTAAAGCCAGTAAAGCCATTAAAGCTCCCGGAAGTAAAAGCAATCCGGTTTGATAAGGAGAAAAACTCAAAAGGCGTTGTGCCACAACCGGAGTGATATATATCGAAATAAACATACCAAATCCCGTTACAAAGGTTAGAATTGCTGCTATACTTAAGGACTTGCTTTTTAGCACCCTAAGATTCACAACCGGCTTTTCGATTGTCAGTTCCCAATAAATGAACGTTAATAATGTAGAAATTGCGATAATAGTCAGTGCAATAATGTATCTGGTTTCGAACCAATCTTCGACTTCGCCTCTTTCTAAAACAGTTTGTAATGCGCCAACTCCAATTGCTAATAAAGCAATTCCAGTCCAGTCGACTTTGGTTATTTCAGGTTTAACAGCAGGTTCTCTTAATAGAAAATAACAAGAAATCATTACAAGAATCCCAATTGGCACATTGATCAAAAAGATCCACGGCCAATCATAGTTTTCGGTAATATAACCACCAAGAGTAGGTCCTATTGTGGGGCCTATGAAAATTCCTGCTCCAAATAATGCTCCTGCTGTCGATTGTTTCTCTTTTGGAAAAAGCTCGAAAACTACAACCTGAGATATTGACAATAAGGCACCACCGCCAATTCCCTGAAAAAACCTGAAAAATACCAGCATCCAGATATTCGAAGAATGTCCGCACATAAAAGAACAGAAAGTAAAGAGAATAACAGATCCAATATAATAATTTCGTCGACCAAGGTTGGCACTCAAAAAGCTTGTAATAGGTATAATAATTACGTTTGCAATAGCATAAGCAGTAATTACCCAAGAAGTATCTTCCAGCGTTGCGCCTAGGTTTCCGCTCATGTGAGACAACGCTACGTTTACGATCGATATATCAATCAATTCCATAATCGCAGCCAGAATGACTGTGAAAATAAGTAGTTTTCGGTGTAATGGTGTCATAATAATTTTTTTATACCGATTGGTATATTTTTAATAAAAAAAAAATATTTAAATATTAGGCAGTAATGCGTAAAATTTTAAACACATAGAAACATAGGTTATATAGAAATAAAGAGGTGTCAAAAAGAAATACGTTTCTTTCACATAGCTATGTGAATTGATGTAAAGTGAAACGCCTTTTTTTAAGTTTACAAAATCTATGTTTGTATGTGTTTAAAAATCACAGCTACTGATTTTAAAAATCTGCTTAATCTGCGTAAAAAATTATTCACTCATAGATTTATATGAAAACCGACAGAATTTGTGTTATAAATATTTACAATTCTTTTTTGATAATATTGGTTTTAAGAAGATTAGAAGTTGCTCTTGCAATTAATCTGGTTTGATCTTTGTTCCAGATTTCACATTGTGCATTTACGATTTGTTTTCCTTTTCTAATGATCGCTGTTTTGGCAATAATCGTATCACCAACAAAAGCAGGAGCAAAATAATCAACAACAAGATTAATTGTAGTATAAAAAGTTTCTTCATGAAGAGAAAACATCGTAGCTCCAATGCAATCATCAGCAATTGCAGCCGTTACGCCGCCATGCAAACTCTTGACAGGATTAGACATTTCTTCGCGAACCAAATATTTAAAAGTAACTGTACCTTCTTCGGCAGCAACTACTATAGGTTTCATCCAGAGCATAAAGGGCGACGGTGACGCAGTAAATTCTCCGTCAATGTGATCTTGTAATACTTGTAATCTTGTTTTTGTTTCCATTTTGTTTTGATCTATATTAGATTATTTATTATACCAATTGGTATATTTTATTGTGAAAAAATGTTATTCCAGATCATCAATAATCCTATTAAGCGAAAGCATAATAGTAGATAAATTAGATAAGTTGCCGGTTATTTTAGAAATCATTACAGCTCCTTCGATAATAGCAATTATAGTCAATGCCGTTTTTTCAGGATCGATCTCTTTGGCTTTAAATTCTCCTGCAATAATTCCCTGTTCAATAAAGTAGACTAATTTATTTTTCCAGGCCAGAATAGTGTTTTCGACTTTTTTTCTAAGAACAGGATGAGTATCATCAGCTTCTGTGGCTGTATTAATAATTGGGCAGCCTCCCTGTGTTAATCTTAAATCAGAATAATCAGAATAGAGTCGGGGATAAACCAGTAATTTATCTTTAAAAGTAGTTTGCTTTTCAATTTCTCTTGCAAAAGTATCCTGAAGTTTTTTTACATTAAACTTAAAGGCGGCGATAGCAACTTCATCTTTATTTTCGAAATTACCATAAATACTCCCTTTTGTAAGCCCTGTAGCGGTGGTAATGTCGCTCATCGAAGTTCCGCTGTATCCTTTCATATTAAAAAGAGGGGCAGTTTTTTCGATAATAAATTGCTTTGTTTTTTCAGCTTTACTCATGATTGGTAAATTTAAATGCAAATATATACCGATTGGTATAATTAAACAATTTTTTACGGGTTTATTTTGTTTCAGGTTTTCTATACATTGCCGTGAAACTTAAAGCATATTATTTTTACCACAGAAGTTACACAAAGTCTTTTTTAATCGCGCAAAGACTCAAAGTCTTATACTATTTTTACAATTTTAAAATAGAAAGTTAGCTAAGTTAATTGACAAAGCTTTGCGTTCTTTGTGTTTGTCAAGACAATCTACTATAGAAAACTTTGTGTAACTCTATGGTTAATTTTTTATTCTCATTTCAAACCTGAAACCTGAAACCTGAAACTAAAAAAACTTGAAACCTGAAACGATATTGTTTGTTTGATTTTCATAACTTTGCAATATGAAAGATCAATTAGAATCTCAGGCTGCGGAACTTGGTATTAACGATTTAAAACTGAAAGGCTTTAAAGTGTACGAAGTAAATGAAGATATAAGTAAAATTCCGACCTATAATCGTAGGGATTTCTACAAGATTTGCATTAACACGAGTAAAAGTTTGATTCATTATGCAGATCGTGGTATAGAAACTGATGGCACAATATTATTCTTTGGAAATCCACATATTCCATATTCCTGGGAAATTATTTCATCGGTTTTTCACGGATATGCATGCGTTTTTACCGAAGAGTTTTTAAAAGCTAATGATCGTTCTGAAAGTCTACATGAATCTCCTTTGTTTAAAATTGGCGGAACACCAATTTTTGCCTTATCAACTGATCAGAAAGTGTTTATAGATTCATTGTTCAGGAAAATGATAGAAGAACAAGAAACCGATTATGTTTTTAAGGATGACTTAATCCGTAATTATATCAATTTGATTTTGCATGAATCGATGAAAATGCAACCTACAGAAAATTTCTTTAAACATAAAAATGCTTCTTCCAGAATTACCTCTTTATTTCTTGAATTATTGGAAAGACAATTTCCAATAGAAACAAAAAATGAGCCTTTAGTATTAAAAACGCCTCAGGATTATGCACAAAGTCTTGCTGTACATGTAAATCATTTAAACCGTTCAGTAAAAGAAATTACAGGAAAATCTACCACGGCACATATTACCGAAAGAATCATTGGCGAAGCCAAAGCATTGCTGCAACATACTGATTGGAGTATTGCAGATATAGGATATTCACTGGGTTTTGAATATCCAAGCTATTTTAATAATTATTTCAAAAGACTTACCGGAACAATTCCCAAATCGTTAAGAATGTAAAATTGTTTCATATTCTTAATTTTTTGTTTGATTATCGTTATTTCTGATTGTCATTGCTAAAGTAATTTTGCCGTGAAATAATTAGTATTAACTACTTATCGGTTTTTCGCTAACTAAATACAACTTCTATAAAGCGCATTCTAGCTTTCTAATTTAGTTTCTGGCACTGATATTAAAAACAAATAATTATGAAAGCAACAAAAAATCAATTAAACGAAACCATTTTCCCAAAAGGAGATTTAGCATCGGCAGATTACTTTACAGGAAAAGCGTGGGTAAAAATGCTCGTTCCCAATGATCCCGTTTTAAATACTGCTGTTGGTAATGTAGTTTTCGAAGCCGGAGCAAGAAATAATTGGCATACACATCCCGGCGGACAAATCCTGATCGTAACACAAGGAACAGGATATTATCAGGAAGATGGAAAACCAATTCAATTACTGCAAGAGGGCGATGTAGTCAATATTCAGCCTGAAGTAAAACATTGGCATGGAGCTTCTCCAGAAAGTGAATTTACTCATATTGCTATAAGTACCAATACCGAAAAAGGTATTGTAGACTGGCTTGAACCAGTAACAGACGAACAATACAATAACTTTAAATAATTACAGTAGTAGTGTTGTCTGGCGAGATCTAAGTATTAATTAACGGTTTTATTAGATCTTATTTAAATAAAAATCCAATCTCAAAAAATCTATTTTATGTCAACACTTTATACTTCTGCTATTGAAGAGGGAAAAATCCCGAATACCTTCATGACTGGTGATGTTTCTTATAAAAAACAAACCAGCAATATTCATCCGGACAATACGGTTATTAAAGAAATTTCTTTTGAGCCCGGTTCGAGATGCAAGTGGCATATTAATGCAAGTTTACAATTATTTATCGCTACTGACGGAATAGGTTATTTTCAGGAAAAAGGCGCTACAATTCGTCTGCTTCATAAAGATGAGGTAATTACAATTTTACCTGGCATAGAACATTGGTATGGTGCAACACCTTTTAGCCGATTCTCGCACATTAGCATAATTACAGAAATCGACAAAGGAAAAGGAATCTGGTTAGAGAGTGTAACAGATGAAGAGTATTTTAGTTTTGGAAAATAGATTTTTTAAGTTTCTAAGTTACTAAGTTAAAAACTCAAAACTTAAAAGTGTATTATTAAAAGAAAACTTTGCGCCTTTGCGAGAATTATTTTTTTTCACGCAGATTTAAACAGATTTGAGCAGATATTATTTAATTAAAATCTACCTAAATCATATTAAATCTGCGTGAAATTAACCCAAAGAAAGCAAAAAAACGTCATTTTAAATATAACAAAAACCTTCGTGTCTTAGCGCCTTCGTGGCATTTTTCAAATCTAAAAACAAAGAAAACCTGAAACTTTAAACAAATATTTTTAAATGGAAACAAAAAACATAAAAGCCTTTGGCACAGAAGCTGCCGAAGCACCGTTACAAACATTAGACATACAACGCAGAACGGTATTATCACACGATGTCGAAATTGAGATTTTATATTGCGGAATTTGCCATTCAGATTTGCATTCTGCCAGAAACGAATGGCACGGAACGGTTTATCCAATAGTTCCGGGACATGAAATTGTAGGTAGAGTAACAAAAATTGGCGATCACGTAAAGCATTTTAAAGTTGGCGATTTGGCCGGAGTAGGCTGTATGGTTGATTCTTGTAGAGAATGTGAGCATTGCAAAAATGATTTAGAGCAATTCTGCGATGAAGGAAGTACTTTAACATTCAATTCTCCTGACGTTCATTTAGGCGGTCAGACTTTTGGTGGATATTCTCAAAGTATTGTAGTCGATGAAAATTATGTATTGCATATTTCAGACAAACTTGATCTTGCCGGAGTTGCACCTTTATTATGTGCAGGAATCACAACTTATTCTCCTTTAAAGCACTGGAATGTTGGTCCCGGACAAAAAGTAGGAATCGTTGGTATTGGCGGTTTAGGACATATGGGAATCAAATTGGCGAAAGCAATGGGCGCTCATGTGGTAGTTTTTACAACTTCATTATCTAAAACCGAAGATGCAAAACGTTTGGGTGCAGACGAAGTAGTTTTGTCTACAGATCCTGAACAAATGGCAAAATATGCAAAATCGTTAAACTTTATCTTAGATTGTGTATCTGCAGAACATAATATCGATTCTTATCTAAACTTACTTAAAGTAGACGGAACTCTTACTTTAGTTGGTGCGCCTATGGAACCGCTTCCTGTAACTTCGTTCAGTCTAATATTAGGAAGAAGAAGTTTTGCAGGTTCTGCAATTGGCGGAATTGCTGAAACTCAGGAAATGCTGGACTTTTGTGCAGAACACAACATTACCGCAGATATCGAATTAATTGGCGTTGATGAGGTAAACCATGCTTACGAAAGATTATTAAAAGGAGATATTAAATACCGTTTTGTAATTGATATGGCTTCTTTGAAGTAACAAAGGTTCAAAGGTTTTTTACTTTGCTCCCGATAGATTTCAGGATTGCGCGAGCTAAAAAAACAAGCATAAACAATAAAAAAAAGGTTTGACTTGAAAATAGTCAGACCTTTTTTTATTGTTTTAAAAAACGGAGACGATTTAATTATTAATTTTGAAAGTGAACAATCAACCACTTTTTTCTTTGCAAAAATATTCGATTCCTATTTTATCCGTTGGCAATATACTTGGAGAAGAAACTTTAGGTATTACCTTATTTCGCCATAGTGTCAAGGGACGAAACGAATTCGAACAGCCTCATAAACACGACTTTTATCTTGTGTTTTTTGTAGAGAAAGGCTCAGGTGTTCATAATGTCGATTTTACACAATATAAAGTAGACGATTATCAGGTTTATTTTATAAGGCCCGGTCAGGTACATAACTGGTCGCTCGATGTTGATACTTCAGGGTTTCAATTAATGGTTTCGGCAGATGTAATTACTATTTTTTCGAATTTAGGAGCATTTCCATTTTTTGAGCAAAGTGTTCCGTCTTGTATTTCTTTAACTCAAAAAGAATTTGAGGAATTTAAAGATCATTTACATGAAATAGAAGTAGTACTTTCTAATAATGATTTGCTAAACAGAGAAATAGTTTTGCTGCGTTTGCATTTACTGCTGAAATTATTGCAAAAAGAATATTTGGTTCAATATCCGGAACACGATTCTTCGACCAAACCGGAGAAAATAATAAAAGGATTTCATGCTTTAATTGATGATCATTATAATGTGGAATCATCAGTGAATTTTTATGCTGACAAATTAAATATTACACCTAATTACCTTAATATTCTTTCGCAGAAATATTTAAAGATACCAGCAAGCGATGTGATAAAACAAAGAACCATTCTCGAAGCCAAACGGTTACTAACCAGTACCCATTTATCTATTAAAGAAATTGGCTATCAGCTTGGTTTTAATGACAATACCTATTTTACTAAAGTATTTAAAAAATATACAGGAAAAACTCCCGGTGATTTCAAAAAGTTATAATTTTTACCATCCTTATCCGCAATATTACCGTTCCTGTTTTAAGTTTATAACGATTTTTGCAATGTAATATATTCTAATTTTATTAGAATGGTATTGCAAAAACACATAACAAACTCAAAGAAGGTAAAATATAATTTATGGAAGAGCATAAAATTAGCAGAAAAAAATTCTTAGGATTAGGAGCCGCAGCAACCGGTGCAGCTTTGTTTTCAGGAATTGGCGGCAATGCAGTTGCGCAAGTATTGCCACAAGAAAATAAAACAGCTTTAAACGAATATCTTTTGATTAATGTGCGATTAGAAGATGGTTTTGAATACAACGAAAAAAATGAAGTAATTGCTACTAAAACAGCACTTTATACAATTCATGTTGCCAATGGAAAAATTAAAAGTATCACGACAGGAAAGTCTGCTTTGAAGTTGAAAACAGTTGACGCCAAAGGACTTTTGATGCTTCCAGGATTGCGTGATATGCACATTCATATTGATAAAACCTATTATGGAAACGGGACCTGGAATGCAGCGCCAAGAAAAGGATATACGGTAAAAGATATGATTACGCTGGAGCAAAAGTTGATTCCGCAATTATTACCCGATTCTCAGCATAAAGCAGAAGAAGCTATTAAACTCATGCAAAGTCAGGGAAGTTATTTTGCACGTTGCCAATGTAATATTGATCCTGTAAGCGGATTGAAGAGTTTAGAACATTTACTTGCCGCATTAGATAAAAACAAAGATAGTTTTGGGTGGGAAATTGTTGCTTTCCCGCAACACGGAATCTTATACTCGCAATCTGAATCTCTATTAAGGGAATCAGCCAGTATGGGAATTGATTTTATTGGCGGACTTGATCCAACCAATGTCGATGGTAATATGGAGAAATCATTAGATACTATGTTTCAAATTGCAATCGATACGAATAAAGGAATAGATATTCATTTGCATGAATCTCCACCATCAGGGAAATCTGCGATTGAATATATCATTAAAAAAACAGAAGAAAATAAACAACTTCAAGGAAAGACCTATATAAGTCACGGTTTTGCTCTTGCCAAAATGGATCCGAAAGATCTGGAAAAAATAGCAGAGCAAATGGCAAATCTGGGAATAGGAGTAGTCTCCGGAATTCCGATTGGGAAAACCATAATGCCAATTCCAACCTTGAAAAAGTACGGTGTAAAACTCATGACAGGAACAGATAGTATTGTCGATCACTGGCAGCCTTTTGGGACGTGCGATATGCTCGAAAAAGCAAAATTATGCGCACAATTATATGGCTGGACAGATGAATACAATTTAAGCAGAGCTTTGCACATTGCAACAAAAGATGAAATTTTGCCACTTAATGATTCAGGAGTACGAGTTTGGCCAGCAGTTGACAACGAAGCTAACTTTATTCTGGTAAAAGCAAGCTGTTCTGCCGAAGCCGTTGCGCGTTTGCCTAAAAGAGAAGGCGTTTTTTATAAAGGAAAAATTATTGCGGGCGATATTTCTTAAGCTACTAAGTTACTAAGGTTCTGAGTTGCTAAGTTTTAACCTTTAATGTTTTAACAGATTAACATTTTATACGATTTGATTAAGAATTAAACTTAAAAAAGATGCACTGTAACGCATCTCCTACGGTAAATTGATCGTCTTTTTTAAGTCTAAGAAAAAAGACTTAGAACCTTAGCAACTTAGCACCTCAGAACCTAAAAAAGAAAAACCCCTTAAGCAATTCAACTCTTAAGGGGTTTTTTTGAAAATAAATAATAACCAATTAAATTTATTTCTTTTTATCTAAGTCTTGTTTTAGCAATTTCGCATGCTCCAAATGAGCTGTTAGCGGTGCTATACTATTTGATGCCCAAAGCTTAACATCTTGATCTTTTGCATCTTTAGCTGCTTTTTGCAATTTGTCAATTGCTTTTTCGTGTCCGTCGATCATCATATCAGCGAACTTTTTATCAAAGTCAAGACCAGATTTTTCGTTTAGTTTGTTGTATTCCTCTTTTCCATCTTCGGTAATCGAAGTAGGTAAAGTGAAGTTTTTAGTTTTTGCCAAAGCACTTACTTCAGAAGCTGATTTGGTATGCTCATCAACAAGCATTTTTCCAAATTTCTTAACCTCAGGATTTGTACTTTTTGTTTGCGCCAGTTTTCCAATTTCGATTTCAGCAAGATTTACTTCCGCTTGATCTACTAAAAATTGAGAGTCATCTTCTTTATTATTAATAGTGTCGAATTTTTCTTCGTTTGCATCTTCTGCAACTTCTTTTGGATCTTCTTGTTTTGTTTCATTTTTACAAGAATTCAGGGATACTAATAATAATCCTGCTCCTAAAATTACTTTTCCGGCTAATAGTAGTTTTTTCATGATTTAATAGTTTAAATGTTATAATGTAAAATTATTCAGATTGTGTGAAGAATGCCTTACAGGATTTTTGAATAATGTTATATGATTTGGATTTATCAAAAATTAATATGTAATACAAATAGTATTATATTCGCAATGCTAAATAATCAAGCCAATATAAAACGAACCTGACATTATATGAATGTAATAACCCCCAAGGTCACACAGAAAATTTTGACAGCATTACTTTTTTTAGTTTCCCTTGACTTAGCTGCTCAAATATCTTATACAGGATTTATAGATAAGTATCCAATAGAATTTATAACAGATCTTAACTCCGAGGGATCAGGAAATGCCATTTATGCCTATTCTAATTATGATACTCCTATCGAAATAAAGGGAATTTTAAAGCAGAAAATATTAACGTTCTATGAAAAAGATAAAACAGGCAAGAACACTGCTAAAATGACTTTTGAAAATTTTAATCCCAAAAGCAAGAAGTTAGAAGGAGTATGGACGGATCTGAATACAAAAAAAGAGCTTGAGATTACCTTATCAAAAACATTCGAAGTTGAATATGGAGATGCAGCAGAATGGAAAAACATAGAAATTTTGCAACCGGTTTCTTTAAAAGGTAAATACTTTAAGCTCATTATTTCGAAAATTAAAGGTGGATATGCGAAAGTAACCGGAGTTAAAATTCTGGAGAAAAAGACCGACAAGCTAATTCAGCAAATTGCTTTAGAATGCGAGCTTTGGGGACTAAACAATATAAATACCGGAGATTATAACTTCGATGGTATCGAAGATTTCTCTGTCTTCGAATCAAGTTATGCGGGGCCTAATACTTCAAGATTGTATTTTTTATATAACCCAAAGACCGGCAAATATTTCGAAAGCAGTTTTAGTGGTACTTCATTACAGTTTGACAGTAAAACCAAAAGAATTGAAGAGCGTAATCAGTGTTGTGCAGGTCGAAGTGTTACTACTGCAAAGTATAAAGTGGTAAATGATAAGATGGTTTTAATAAAACAAACCTGCCTTGAATACGATGACAAAACGGGAGATTATAAAAAGGTAAAATGCGATTAAGTTTATTTTAATATTCATGAGAAGAAATGTATTGATGTATTTCGCTTTTATTTTCTTTTTTTCATGTAACCAGATAAAGGAAAACCAAAGTAATGCTAAAGAGAATCTGATCAAAACAGAGTCAGTAACAGAAAAGAAAAGTTCAAAATCTTCAACTAAAATTGTTTTAGGAGTTGACAAAGACGAAATAAATGCTTTAGTAAAAAATATTTACGAAATAAATGGTGAGGTGTTTATTGATCTTGATTTTGTTCAGATAAAATTTAAAAATGTTGATGAAAGAGTCGTTATTAATGAAAACCCAAAAATAAGAACTTATAAAATTGACTCAGAATCACTTATTTATTCAAAGGATTGTAAAACTTTAAACCTAAAAGAATTAATTAGAAGTAAAAGCAAAATTTTGCAAGACAAGACTATTATTTTAGTTGGAGAAGCAAAAGGTGGAAGAATGCAAAGCTTAAATTTTGGTTGTTATGGTTGATTTATAGCGGTAGATAGTTTTTATATTAGATACGGAAACATTGTTTAGATAATAAAAAAGAAAAAAATGCAACACTTATGATAAAACCATTACAAATACTCTTATCATTGACTGTAGTAATCTTTTTAGGTTGCGAGAAGAAAGTAAGTGATTTAGAATATGAGAAAGATGTAATGACGGCTCTTTTTCCTGATTTAATAGATGAGATTTGTATTGATTCAAGAATGTTTGGCCCGCCGCCTCTTTTTGATTCAATAAAAAGTATTGAAGAAAATAAGCGAAAGAAAATAGAGTGGGAGAATACCCAGAAAGCAATTGAAAAAGATACTTGTAAACTAATTGTAGCATTTAATCCGCAAATAGAAAATAGCTCGAAAGATTTAAAAGAATACCTGGAAAAACATTTCAAGGGTACCAAAATTTTTTATCCAAAAATAGAAGCTGACACAGTTTATACTATAGATTTTAAAAATATACCGCTTAAAGGTAAATTCCAGCTTAGAAATATTTCTGAATTTCCAAAAGACAGATATGAGTTTTGGCGTACCAAATATGATTTTGTTTTTTCAGGAGTAGTTTATTTTTCACGAATACAATTTGACAAAACTAAAAAGTTTGGAGTGTTAAATGCAGGATTTACCTGCGAAAGACATTGTGGTAATGGTTTTAGGATTTATATCAAAAACATAAAAGACAAATGGGTTATCGATGAGATTGAGGGCACTTGGGTTTCATAAAGAGAAATCGGATTTGATGTAACGGTAATTATTAAAAACAACCTTAAAGATTCATGAAAATAGTAAAAAAATATCCGGTATTTGTTTATTTATAGCCACATTAGTATTGTCATTTGCCACATTAGTTACTTTCCTGAGAGCTATTTTAGACACTATAAAAGAAATTAAGAGTGATGTATGGGAAGGAATAGGTTACGCTTTTGGATGTTTACTTGTAATAGTATTATTGATCGTAATAATAAGGTTTATGTTTAAATGGAGTTTAAAATTAATTAGAACAAAAGAACAGCCAGAGGATTCTATAGATGAAATTGGATTGTAGAATAAGTAATGACATAAATTTATAAATGAAACTTTTATATATCAATAAAAACAATAATGATAAAGGACAAAATGATTTATTTCTTGGTATTCGTGATCATTTTATTAGGTTATTTGAACTATTTTTCAACCTATGTTATGCCTTGGCAAAAAGAAGAAGCAATTAAGTCTGCTTTACTTTGGGGTGGATTAAAAGAAATTCCTAAAAATGCTAAAATTATTAATCTTGAAAAGCACGGAAGTTCTTTTACAAAACAGTTCATAATTGAATTTACAAGTTCAAAATCTGAATTAGAACAATGGATACGTAAAAGCAAACGATTAAAAAACAATATTCCAAAAATTCAATTAAACATTAGGACTTATGAAATTCATCCTGGAGAAATTAATTCTTATGGAGGAAGAGTAAAAATTAAACAAGATACAGTTTCGATTAATATGAGTTGGAGTTAAAGATGATCTCAATATTAGAGTCTTTATGCGCATGAGGAAATACATAATTGATCAAAACATAAAGCTGTAAAACGTTATTATATTTTAAAGAAAATAATTAATCAATTATTAAGAACAAAAAACATTACAATAAAAAAATAACATGCAAATTAACTCAGAATTTAGAAAAGCATTAGGAAGAAGAATAATATTTGGTTGTCTGCTTTTCATTATAACCTTAATCTATATTTTATATGCTTTTTTGGGGAATAAAGAGTCACCAATAAATCCTCTTACGGTTATAGTTTTTATGGTATTTGCATTTTTAATTTATGCATCACCAGACCTTTTTAAAATTTGTAAATTAACGATTACCGAAACCGGAATCGAAAAAACAATGGCAATTACAGGTCAAAAGAAATTTATTCCTTTTGAAACTATTTATATGATCAAGAAAGGAAAAATTAAACTTCAAAACAGGGGAGGAGCTGCTATATCTGATGGTTTTTATTTTAGTACACTTATCCTCGATAATAAGGAGAACATAATCATTTCGCCAGATCATTATGAAAATTATAAGGAGATCATAATGACTATTAAAAATAGAGCAGGTTTTGAAGATTAAAATTTAATAATTGTTCTCTTTTTTAAAGCGTTTCGAAGATTTATGGAGTTTCGCTCGTGAGCACAATCAAATTAATTTAAATCTAAATTTAAAAAAAAGATAGATAATAATGCAGATTAAATCAAAATTCAGGAAATTATTCTGGGTAAGAATAGCAATCGCTTTTCTGGTTTTTATTGCTACATTGTACTTATTCCTAAACAGTATTTCGCAATATTCACAACTTCGTAAAAATCCTGTATTTATTGTATCGTCTGTGTTTTTATTACTATTTCTTTGTGCAGCGTGGGATTTGTTTAAGGTTTTTAAATTAATTGTTACAGATCAGGGAATTGAAAAAGTCTTATTAATTTCTGGTCGAAAACAGTATATTCCTTTTACAAGTATAATTGGTCTAAAGAAAAGGAAAATTACAAAACAAGGTAAAGCCGGACAATTAACGGATGGTTATACTATAAGTATTCTGGAATTAGAAAATAATAAGACTTTAGTTATTTCGCCTGATGTTTTTGAAAACTACAATGAGATTATATTAGTTGTTAAAAATAATGTATGGCCTTAAAGTATATCAGAAAAAAATGAAAAGTAGTAAAGAGCGATGGAAAAACAATATAGACGAG
Source organism: Flavobacterium sp. NPDC079362 (assembly GCF_050267765.1). Classification (NCBI taxonomy): domain Bacteria; kingdom Pseudomonadati; phylum Bacteroidota; class Flavobacteriia; order Flavobacteriales; family Flavobacteriaceae; genus Flavobacterium; species Flavobacterium sp. NPDC079362. The sequence continues at coordinate 119,227 of NZ_JBNNFM010000016.1, forward strand.
GAAAATATGCCACATATATAGATCAACAGTATGAACTTTATGAAACAGACGAAGACAATATCTGTGAATTAGTTGACAGAAATTCTAGATTTGAAGAATTAAGGAAGTTTGGTTTTGTGAAATCAAATGAAGTAAAAAGCTATCTAAAAATCGAAAAAAAATTAATACAAGATGCTTTTCTTGTAGAAACATACGTAAGGTATAGTGGTTTTAAATTCTTTTTGGAAAATGTTTTTGAAAAGAAATATATTTTGCGTCCGTTAGATGATGCAATGAATCATTTTAAAGACTTTCCTAAACATGGTTACGATCCAATATATGAAATAGAAGAATATCAAATAGAGGAAATTTGGGAAGAAAGAAAAGCATTAGATGAATTTGTTTTTGATACAGAACCAATTGTTTATAGTAAAACAAAAATTGATTTGTAGAATTGATCTTGCTCTTTTCGAAATCTGCTCTAAAAAACCCTTAGGACTAGCATGGTGAAAAGCACTATGAATTAGAAACGATTGCTGTATTAGCTATGTAAGGACAAAAGCCTAATCGTAAAAACCTTCATTAGATTATATTGTTATTTTCTGACAAAGTTATTTTTTCTTATAATCGATGTTGTTTATTTGCTTTTGTCCTTTCAGGGCAATGATCTCACTTAATTTAGTTTCGTACTGCATTGAATTACGCTAATTTTTTTTAGGCTTTCAGCCCGTTTTTTAAGGCTTCGTACGCTTTTGTGATTACTCTTGAATACAAGTTTTTGGCAATATAAAACAATCAAAAGCAGGAGATTGACAGTTCTTCAGTAAAAAGATATTTTCAAAAATTATATCAAACGTTTTGTTCAATATTATATATTTATAAAAAACTAAACATGTAATAACCAAAATAGTGAGGAATGATTAATATAGATTTTAAAAAAGAGAAAGGAAAAATTGATGGAATTATAAATAAAGCGTTAACAGATTATCAAAACGAAATAGATCTGATTAATATTGATGACTGGACATTAAAATCTAAGGAACTATTTATTGATAAATCCTATAATGGTTATAGTTCTCAAAGTACGCAATTCATTAATAACAGTTTTCCGGATATTAGTCGTTCTGTAGACAGTAATGCCAGATTGATATTATATTTATACACATCAGAAAGAGATTCTGAATTTGATTTGATCAAAGAAAAATTAGTTGCAAAAATTGGCAGATCTATATAGTAATAATAGAGAATAAAAAAAGCCTTGATTTTTTAAGGAGGGCACTGAAAAACATCCCTTATTTTTGATCAGGTTTATTTTTTAGACAATAAAAAACGCTTATAACAGGATTTAAAAATATCCGTTATAAGC
>NZ_JBNNFM010000017.1:0-117945 GCF_050267765.1 Flavobacterium sp. NPDC079362
TCACGGAAGTACTTTAGGTTAGGTATCTATCTTAAAATGTATCGTAAATTAAGAACCGCCTTGGTACGGATCCGTATGCCGGGTGGTGTGGAAGGCCGCCTAGGGAATTAATCCCTAGGCTCCTATCCGATTTTAAAGCCGATAGGTTTTGCATAATCTTATCATTTCGACGAAGGAGAAATCACACTAGAAATTCCGCAAAGAAAGTCGCCAATCTTTGTCTATTATGGAGTGTGATTCTCCTTCGTCGAAATGAACATAAATAACAAAGAAAGAAAATTATTAAACTCCGCCACGACTATTTAATATTTTCTCAGTAGTCACGTCAGAATGAAGTAATTCCTCCATTTGATAGGTGGTGCGTTGTGCCTCCAGTGCATAACCAAACATTTTTTGTTCATAATCGTCAATAGCGTCCTGCAAGGTTTCGAATTGCCCGTTTGTTAGGTTTTCTGTTAACTGATAAGCATCCATCAAACCCATATTTACACCTTCGCCTGCAAACGGTGGCATTACATGTGCCGCATCGCCTACAAGGGTTATGTTTGAATGTTTTTTCCAGGTTTCTTCAAGAGAAAATAGGCGCAAAGGCAATCCTGTAAAATCAGTTGAAGCAACGAAGAATTTTTTGTAATCCTCGTTCCAGTTCTCAAATTTTTTCAGTAAAAAAGCAATAACTGCAGCATTGTCTTCAAAGTCAATTTCGTTATTTAAAACCCAATTTTCATCAGCTTTAAAAGAAACTCCAAAATGCACGGAACCGTCGCGTAAAGTATGGGTATAAAACATTTTTTTCTCCCCCATTGCCATTACGTTTCCGTCACCGTATTTAGGTTTAAATTCAGGATAATCACGATCCGGATTTTCTATTTCTCCCTGAATAATATAAGTTCCTGAAAGTTGAGGTTCTTTGTCCGTAACAAATTTTCTGGCATTTGATCTTCCTCCGTTTGCAACAATTACAAAATCAGCAATTGTTTTATTGCCATTTTTGAATTCCAGATAATACTGTTCATCGATTTTTTGAATGTCCGTCAATTGACTGTCCCATACAACAGTATTTTCCTCAAGGTTTTCGAGCATGATTTTTCTCAAATCATTTCGATCAATTTCAGGTCTTTGATATCCATTTTCTTCAGTTGGCATTTCTTCTGAAGTAATATTTCCATGCATATCGGCCATTTTCTCTCCGGTTGGTCTTGCGTACTGATAAAAGGCGTCCATTAGATCCGCTTTTTTGATTGCTTTTTGTCCTGAATCTGCATGTATGTCAAGCGTTCCGCCTGAAGTTCTTGCCTGAGCATTTAAATCTCTTTCGTAAACTGTTACTTCAGCTCCGTTTATTTGTAATATTCTGGCTGTTGTTAAACCTACAGGTCCGCCACCAATGATGGCTACCTTTTTATTTTTTATAAGTGAAGTGTTCATTTGATTTTTATTTAATTGATATTGTTGTGATTGAGTTTATTTTGATATTTAAATTAACATTAAAATTGAGGTTAATATTGCAATTGATATTACGATCGATTTTTATCAGGGAGTTAATGCTTTAATAACCAGATTAAATGCTTCGTTGCTAATTTCTTTTGTAAAAGCAAAAGGTTTTCCGGACATTGATTTTCCTTCTCTGTGCAATTCCAAAAGAGAGTAAAGCGATCCGTAAGCAATACTCCAAAAAACTTCGAAGGTGATAGGGAGAAGTTCTTTCTTTTCGATAGCCCTGGTAATGAATTTTGTCATTTCATCTTTAAAGTCTGTTGTGATTTCAGATAAAATGGCATCACCATAAGTAGAATGTTTCAAAAGTTCGATGCAATCCGTTTGAAGTGGAAAATTTAGTGTGTATTTAGATCTGTTATCCCATTGCTTGCGTAAACCGTCTACAAACGACATTTCTGAAGAAAAACCAACTAACATTTCATTAAAGAAATTTTTTCCAATTTCGATTCCAATTTTACGGATAAGATCTTCTTTGTCTGAATAATAAATATAAAGGGTCGCTACAGAAACGCCACATTCTCTGGCTAAACGATTCATCCCAAAACCTTCTACGCCTTGTGAAACCAGCATTTCGATTGCTTTTTGCTTTACAATTTCTTCTTTATTAGTGTCTCTGGTTCTCATTGTTCGAATTAATTATGGTACAAAGATATTAATAATAAATGAACGTTCGCTTATTTATTATAAAAAAAAGGTTCAAAGGTTCAAAGGAACAGAGGAGCAAAGGTTTCAGTTGAGACGAAAAGCAGTATGTCTAAATTGGGTTTTAGCTGAATAGTCGTCAGCTTTAGCTGGAGGACGAAAGGGGATAAAGAAATAGGCTTTAGTCAAATGTAATTGAAATTCTAAAAAAAACTTCGTAGCATAAAACCATAAAACATAAAAAAGCTGCTAATATAATTCGTCAAAATTATATTAGCAGCTTTTTCTTTAATAACAATATTTAGGGAGTTGCAGTTTGTTCTGCTTCTCTAATTTTTTGATTCTCCAAAATCTTTTGTATAAAAGGTTGAGTTTGTGTTTCTATTTCAGCTTCAGAAATGTCAAGAGCTTTTGGATCTTTTACTAATTCGAACCATGGTTTTGGTCCGTCAAAGTTATAACTTCCAAAAACAACTACCGGAGTTCCTTTTACTTTTACATTTTCCTTGTCTTGTAAAATCCATTCATCTGCAAATTTATAAAGATATTTTGCATCATTTTCTTGAAGTCGTAAACAAGAATGTGAGGCTGGATAACCTGGTAATGCGTATTCGTGAAAACCGACACCCAGTTTATTTTCGATATTAAAATTCCATTTTAATTCCCATTCGTCATTAAAAGTACTGGTTGTTTTTTCTGCTTTCCAATTGGTAAAAAATAATCCGGTTGGAGTAGGGTCTTTTTTTCTTCCCATATTTGATGGCCCGGTACGGACTAATTCTCCATTTTCGTAAGCAGCAAATGCTTGTGTAGGATAGGAGAAGATAATTATTTTTGAAACTTCTTCTAAAGCTTTTATATGTAGAGGAAATGGCAGATAATAAACATTATCGCCAGTAAAATCTGCAGGAACAACAACTGAATCCAATTTTGCAAAGTTTGCTTTATCAGTTCTGTTTATGGCATAGGCAATACGAAGTTTTGTACTGTCAGATTCATTTGCTTTTAGCCAGTCCTTTGTTTTTTCAAAATGATAGGATACAGATTTTGGCTTTATATGTTCAATTACCTTTTTTGGTTTTATTTTTTTTGAGGTTTCAGTTGATTCATTTTTTTTACATGAACCTAATAAAACTAATATTAATACAAGTACGATATTTGATGTGTAATATAACTTTTTCATAAACTGGTTTTTTATTACTGTAAAGTTATTTTATTAGTGTCTAATATGAATTACACAATTTCTTGAATTGTTTGTTTGATTTTCATTTAAGTAATCGTGTATTACAAATCTTATATCAATTCTTTTATTTTAGCATGTTGCAGCAATAAAATAGTTTTGGCATCTGTAATTTCGCCGGATTCAATCATTGCATAAGCTTCATCAAAAGTATATTCCAGAACTTCAATGTTTTCCTGTTCAGCATCTAATCCTCCGCCATCATTTACTTTCATGGTTTCGTCGTATTCACCCACAAATAAATAAAGGATCTCTGTTACGGAACCTGGTGACATATAAGTTTCGATTACTTTTTGAACTTTTTGTAAGCGATAACCTGTTTCTTCTTCGGTTTCGCGAATAACGGCTTGTTCTGCATTGTCCTGATCGAGAAGTCCTGCACAAACCTCAATCATCATTCCGGTTTTATTTCCGTTAAGATAGGTTGGTAAACGAAATTGCCTTGTCAGGATAACTGTTTTCTTTGCAGTGTTATACAATAAAATAGCAGCTCCGTTTCCGCGGTCGTATACTTCGCGAATATGAGATTCTACTTTGCCATCTTTCTTTTGGTAGTCAAAAGTGACCTTGTTTAATATGTACCAATTATCTGAAAGTAATGTTGTGTCAGTAATTTTAATTTCTGGATTTTTCATAATTAGAAATCTTTGTATAAAAAAACGCTCTGGTTATCAGAGCGTTTAGATGTATTATTTTGTTATTGTTTGCTTTCTGTCCGGGCCAACTGATACAATCTTAATTGGCACTCCAACTTCTTCTTCAATAAACTGAATATATTCTTTTAGCTCAATTGGTAATTGATCGTAAGTGGTCAATCCTGTTAAGTCAGCTTTCCATCCTTTAAATTCTTTATAAACAGGAGTTACGTTTTCCGGCTCGATGTTATAAGGAAAGTGAGAAATGTTTTGTCCTTTATAGTTGTATTCTGTACAGATTTTCAAAGTTTCGAATCCTGAAAGAACGTCGCCTTTCATCATCATCAATTGTGTAACTCCGTTTACCTGAACAGCATATTTTAAAGCCACAAGGTCTAACCATCCACAACGTCTTTGTCTTCCTGTAACAGATCCAAATTCGTTTCCAACTTTTGCCATTGTAGCACCAACTTCGTCAAAAAGTTCAGTTGGGAAAGGTCCGCTACCAACACGGGTAACATACGCTTTAAAAATTCCGTATACTTCCTTGATTTTGTTAGGAGCAATTCCTAAGCCTGTACAAGCTCCGGCAGCAGTAGTATTTGATGAAGTTACAAAAGGATAAGTTCCAAAATCAACATCTAATAAAGAACCTTGTGCTCCCTCGCATAAAATAGATTTACCTGCTTTTTGTGCTTGGTAGATATATTCTTCACTGTCAATAAAATCTAATTTTTTTAATTCTTCGATAGCTTCAAAAAATTCTTTTTCAAGTTCAGCTAAGTTATATTGAATCGCTACATCATAAAAAGCAATCATTGCTTCATGCTTGTCTGCTAATGCTCTGTAACGTTCTTTAAAATCTTCTAATTCGATATCACCAACGCGTAATCCGTTTCTACCGGTTTTGTCCATATAAGTTGGACCAATTCCTTTAAGGGTAGAACCAATCTTAGCTTTTCCTTTAGATGCTTCAGAAGCAGCATCAAGTAAACGGTGAGTTGGTAAAATTAAATGTGCTTTTCTTGAAATGATCAATTTGTTTTTGATGTCAAGGTTGAATTTCTCTAAACCTTCAATTTCTTTTTGAAAAACTACCGGATCTATTACAACACCATTACCAATGATGTTTATTGAATTTTTATGAAAAATTCCAGAAGGAATGGTTCTAAGTACATGTTTGATTCCGTCAAATTCTAAAGTATGTCCTGCATTTGGTCCTCCTTGAAAACGTGCAATAATGTCATAATTAGAGGTAAGAACGTCAACAATTTTCCCTTTACCTTCATCTCCCCATTGTAATCCTAGTAATAAATCTACGGTCATTCTGTTTTAATTTGCGTTGAGGCAATCTAAATTGCCCTACTGATTAATGTAGTTAATTTTCTTTTTTTTATTTTTTAAATAATGCCTTTCCGGATTATTGTTTTTGCTTTTTGTTTCCGTAGAAATACAATGAATGATTCGTGATTTCGATATCAAATATTTCTTCGATTGTTTTTTTGATGGTTTGAATTCTTGGATCGCAAAATTCGATTACCTCACCAGAATCAGTCATGATAATATGATCATGCTGTTTATCAAAATATGATTTTTCGTAGTAAGCCTGATTTTGCCCAAATTGATGTTTTCTAACCAAAGCGCAGTCTAACAATAACTCGATCGTGTTGTATAATGTAGCTCTACTCACACGATAGTTCTTGTTTTTCATTTTGATATATAAGTTTTCTATATCAAAATGTTCTTCGCTATCGTAAATTTCCTGAAGTATAGCATAACGCTCAGGAGTTTTGCGATGCCCTTTTTGCTCAAGATACATTGTAAAAACATTTTTTACAATTTCTTGATTCTTAGTGTTGTCAGTTGAAATGAGTGTCATATCCTGCAAAGATAATTTTTTATTTTTAATGAATAAAAGTTTCGGGTTTAAAGTTTAACGTTCATGAGGTATTTGATCAGCAATAAGGCACTATTTGCAGGCTTTTGAGCTGATAAAATTTCCGTTACGCAAACTAACTTAATTAACATAATTATTTTTATTTATGATAAAACTAACATTTGTCTATTTAGACATATACATGTACCAGTTCCATTCCCATGTTTTTCCTTTATCATCAGACATGGCCTGACTCCAAACTGGATTTTTACTATCTCTGGCATCCCAACGAAATACCTGTAATACATCTTTGCCTTCAAAAACATCTTTAGAATAGAAATGTCCAATCTTATTTTCAAAAGAACCAACTACCGGTTTGTCTAAAACGCCTGTATTTGAATCTGACCAATAAATACTCCACAATTTTGTGCGAGGATTAAATAATCTAACCGTCATTCCTTCAAAAGGTTCACCATCAAATGTGGTAAGAAAATTATCGATATTACCAATTCCGTTCAAAATCTTATACATTTCCTGAGTTGAGGGAAATTCGATCCATTCCGTACAATTTGCAAATCTCTTTTTTAATTTTTTATTTCGAATATTTGATTTTCCTTGAAAAAAATCAAAATCATCTTTTGAGGAAGATTCAGAAGCAATAATTAAAAGTTCACCATTTTGATCAAAATGTACTTTTGGAATTTCTAAATCATCGTTTGCCATTATTTAATCCTATTTATATTCCGTTTCTAAATGGAAAGTGTTGATTTAGGTTCTGTATTCTCTTGTAACTTTGTCTACCCCGTCAATTTTTTTAATGGCATTGATCATTTTCTTTAAGATCGTATTGTTCTGAACGATTACTGCAATCTGTCCATGAAAAATTCCGGCATCTGTACTCAGCGAAATACTCTGAATATTCACACTCATATTGTTCGAAATTACTCTTGTCAATTGATTGGTAAGTCCTAAAACATCCATTCCGGTAATATTGATAATGGCTTTGAATTCTTCTTGTGAAGAATCAATCCATTTGGCGCTCATAATTCTATAAGCGTAATTTGACTGCATTCCGATTGCGTTTGGGCAATCTTTTTTATGAACTTTTATTCCTTCGTTTATTGTTACAAATCCAAAAACGTCATCTCCCGGAATTGGGTTGCAACATGGCGAGAGTTTATAATCAAGTTTGTCATGTTCAGTACCAAAAACCAACATATCATAATTACTGCTCATGACAGGTTTATGAATGTCTTCTGCGGCAGTTGGTTCTTTATTTCGTTTAATTTTATTTTTAAAGAAATTGATAAAACTATTGCTTTTCTGCGCAGCGTAATCTTTTAATTGTTGATTTTCAATTGCTCCAAGTCCAACTCTGTAAAATAAATCTAAACTGGTTTTAAGTTTGAAAAAGTTGACCAGTTCATTGATAACTTGTTCGTTGATTGTTATTTTTAAATGTCGAAGTTTTCGGGTAAGTAATTCTTTTCCTTCTTCGGCAATTTTTTTGGTGTTCTCGTTTAGAACGTTTTTAATCTTATTTTTGGCTCTCGAAGTCGTTACGTATTCTAACCAGTTTATGGTTGGTTTTTGATTTGCAGAGGTAATAACTTCGACCTGATCACCACTTTTTAGTTCGTGATTTAAGGGAACCAAACGTCCGTTGACACGGGTTCCTCTGGTTTTAATTCCAATTTCGGAGTGAATGCTAAAAGCAAAATCAAGTGAAGTAGCGCCTTTAGGCAGTGATTTAATTTCTCCTTTTGGTGTAAAAACAAAGATTTCTTTTGAATATAAATTCATTTTAAAATCTTCTACAAAATCTACCGCATTGGTTTCCTGATTTTCAAGTGCTTCACGAAGCAAATTCAGCCAGACATCCAAACCGCTTTCTTCGGTTGCGCCATTTTTGTATTTATAATGTGCAGCGTAACCTTTCTCTGCAATTTCATCCATACGCTCGCTTCGAACCTGTACTTCGACCCAGCGGCCCTTTGGTCCCATAACGGTAATGTGCAAAGCTTCATAACCAGTTGATTTAGGCGAAGAAATCCAGTCACGCAAGCGACTCGGGCTTGGTCTGTAATGATCTGTTACGATCGAATAGATTTTCCAAGCGACAAATTTTTCATCGTGCGGGTCTGATTTATAGACAATTCTTAAAGCGAACTTGTCATAAACTTCGTCAAAACTTACATTTTGAGCGCGCATTTTTCGACGAATCGAATAGATAGATTTCGGACGTCCTTTAATTACATAATCGATGCCTTCATTATCCATAGATTTCTTTAAAACTTCAGAAATATCTTTGATGTAAGCATCTTGTTCTTCTTTCGTTTCTCTGATTCTGCTGACAATATCATTGTAAACAGCAGGTTCTGTATATTTTAAACCTAAATCTTCTAATTTGGTTTTGATATTATAAAGTCCCAGACGATGGGCGAGAGGAGCATAGATATAAAGTGTTTCTGAGGCAATTTTAGTCTGCTTGTATTCTGCCATCGAATCCATAGTTTGCATATTGTGCAAACGATCTGCCAGTTTTATCAAAATTACACGAACATCATCGTTCAGCGTCAGGATCATTTTTCTGAAATTCTCTGCCTGCATCGAAGCATTCAGATCTTTTTGAACCAATGAAATTTTCGTCAGGCCTTCGACTAATTGAGCTACTTTTGGGTTGAATAATCGCTCAATATCTTCGACTGTCATAGGAGTGTCTTCTACAACATCGTGCAATAAAGCCGCAGCAATAGAGGTTGCTCCCAAACCAATTTCAGAAGCTACAATTTTTGCAACTGCAATAGGATGAAAGATATACGCTTCGCCAGATTTACGTCTTTGCTCTTTATGTGCATCAACAGCAACGTCAAATGCTTTACGGATAAGTTTTTTGTCGGTTGGACTTAAAGTCTGATAACTGATTCGAAGTAATTCTTTGTACTCTTGGGCAATTGCTTTGTTTTCTTTTTCAATATCTATTTCTATCATAACGGCATGGTTCAAGTACTAAAAATAAGAATTAGTTTGAATATACGCAAGGGAATGGAGAGTTGATTTTAGAAGGAGTTTATTTTGTTTAAAGTTTCAGGTTTCAGGTTTTTGAGCACTATTTTCTCGCCCACTTTTAAACCTGAAACCTGAAACCTGAAACCTGAAACTTTGAAATTACTCTTTCGTAAAATCTAAATCCTGAAAATCATAACTAAAATCTGTTAACTCAGAAATTGGAAGCATTTTTAGGTTAATAACTTTTCCGTTTTGGTCGTATTTGAAAAGTAAATGAGCATCAGCATGAAAAAAAGCGTTATTCCATTTTACGAGATAGTTTCCGTCTTTATAGAAAAAAACTTCACCAACAAGTTGTGGCGAACGTTTTGATGCAAAATAGGCTTTTCCTTTTTTCTCGGTAATGGTAACTTCTCCAAACCAATTGTCTTTATAAGTTCCGGTAATTTTAGAGAAATCAACTTTTATTTTATCTTTTTTATTTTTTACAACAGTCGCCCAAACTTCATCAGTAACTTTATCTGCAGATGCTTCACTGGCTTTCATCCTATTGCTGTAAAGAGTTACATAATCATCAGATTTAATGCCTAGATAACTGTCTTTGATAGTGTTTGTTATGGCTGTAAATGCGGCTCCGGATTGTTGATTGGTCAAAACGATAATTCCTAAACCTAGTTCAGGAATTAAAGTGGTTTGGGTTACATTTCCTTCCAGACCGCCGGTATGCGAAACTTGCTTGTATCCTTTTACATCGTTTAAAAACCAACCCAGGCCATATCCGTTAAAATGAGTATTGTAAGGAGGTTTTGTTTTAGTTGGAATTATGGTTTGCAATTGCCACATTTCATCGTGTTCTTTCTCTGAAAATAATTGTTTATTGTCGCTGTATTTTCCATTATTAATTTGCAAAATAGCCCATTTGCTCAAATCATTTACACTTGAATAAATTCCTGCTGCGCCATCAAAAAGCTGATTTTCATATCGTTTGATGGTTTTTAGTTTGCCATCAAGCGGAACGTGAGGTGTAATTACGTTTGTTGTGTCTTTTAAACGTTTTACAGAAGCCACGCTGTTATTCATTTCCAAAGGTTTCATGATGCGTTCTTCTACAAAATCTGCCCAGGTTTTTCCGGTGACAACATGAATAATTTCGCCGGCAATAATATACATTAGATTATCATAATCGTATTTAGTTCTAAAACTGGAAACGGGTTTTAAATATCTTAAATTATGAATAATATCTTGTGCTTTAAAGTCACTTCCGTCAGGCCAGATCATCAAATCTCCCGCACCAAGTCCAAGTCCGCTTCTGTGTGTTAATAAATCACGAATTGTGAATTCTCGGGTTACATAATCATCAGACATTTTAAAATCCGGTAGATATTGGGTTACTTTATCATCCCATTTTATCTTGCCTTCATCAACCAGCATTGCAAGTGCAGCTGTTGTAAAAGCCTTACTGTTTGAAGCAATTCCGAAAAGTGTATTTGCATCTACTTTTTGTTGGGTTACAACTGATTTTACACCATATCCTTTTGCAAGAACTACTTTTCCGTCTTTTACAATTGCAACTGCAATTCCGGGAACATCAAAAGCTTTTATGGTACGATTTACCAATTCATCTACTTCCTGATTGGTTATTTGTGCCGTAACGGAGAAACTAAATAATAATGCTAAAAGAGATAATTTGTAATTCATGATGTGATTTTTTTAGTTAAATCCTCGCTGGCGTTTGGCTTCAAAAATTAAAATAGCTGCCGCAACGGAGACATTCATACTGTCGATTTCGCCCTGCATAGGTATAATAATATTTTGAGTTGCAGCATCGCGCCAATCCTGTGTCAATCCTGTGGCTTCTGTGCCTACAACCAAAGCGGTTGGAGTTGTAAAATCCTGTGTATGATAAGAGGTTGAATTTTGTAATGTAGCACAGTAAAAATCAATCTTTTTTTCTTTTAGAAAAGCAATGATTTCGGCCGTTGTTCCTGTGGCAATTTGGTTGGTAAATAAACAACCAACGCTTGATCGCACAATATTTGGATTGTATAAATCACTCTTTGGGTTGGCAATCAAAACGGCATCAAGATTTGCAGCATCTGCCGTACGCAAAAGGGCTCCAATATTTCCTGGTTTTTCAGGTGCTTCGGCGACAATAATCAACGGATTATCTGATAATTTTAAATCAGATAATAACATCGATTTGGTTTTGGCTATAGCCAGAATACCTTCGGTTGTATCGCGATAGGCTAGCTTTTGGTAAACCTCTTTATTGATTTCGATTAACTGAACCGGCGTGTTAACCAATTTATTGATCTGATTTTCAGTGACCAGTTCCGGTAAAAACAGAACGGTTTCTATTTCGTAACCGCCTTTTATTGCTAATGAAATTTCGCGTAAGCCTTCAATCAAAAATGTTCCGGTTTGTTTTCTGGCTTTTGCCTTTTCCTGCAGTAAAACGAGTGATTTTATAAACGGATTTTGTATTGAAGTAATTTGTTTCATTCTTAAAGATACTGAGTTTCTAAGGCGCTAAGATACTGAGATTTTTTTTAAAAAGCGTCAAGGGTTTACAGGTTCAAAGATTTTGTCCTGCGAGGTTTTTCAAAGTCTTTAGGTTTAAAAATATTTATCCTTTCAACTTGGGTCTTATTATTTTTAAGATTTCGGTATGATAATAAAAGGTCTTTTTTATTTCATCAGGATAGTAGGCAATATTTTCAAGTACAATAACACTTGTTTTAGTTTTAGGATAATAATAATTCATAGAAACAAATCCCGGACAAAACCCAGTTTGTCCATATTGTAATATACCATCTATTGTATCTATTGTTATCCCGTAGCCATATGGCGTTTTTCCGAAAATAGGATGATTACGTATCGCATTTTTTTGCTTCGTTTCCAGCATTTTCAAGGTTGCTTTTTTTAATAATTTTCCACCATAGAATTGCTCATTCCATAAGTTTAAATCACTACAGTTTGATATAAAAGAGCCGGCAGCGGCATAATTTTGCAAACTTTTATTTTCGAGTTCAATTGTACCATTTTCAGTTTCCGTATATCCTTTAACTAAATTTTTATATTGCTTAATGTCAGGATGAAAAGTATGTTTCATTCCACATTTTTCAAACATTTTTTTTGATAGCCCTGCAAATGATTCACCAGAAGTTTTCTCAATAATTTTAGCGAGTAAATCATAACCAATTTGCGAATAAGCATATTGAGTTCCAGGTTTAAAAGCAGTTGGTTTATCTAATTCAACGATGCCATGCATGTGTGTCAGTAATTGATGAACCGTAACTGTATCTGCCCAAGACTGTTTTAATTCAGGTAAATATTGATGAATCGGTACAAATAGTTCAACACGTCCTTTGTCATATTCTCTAAGTAAGAGAACGGTAGTAAATTGTTTGCTTATAGAGCCAATTACAAATTGATCATTAAGCTGTAAAGATGCTTTTTTGTTCAGGTCAGAATAACCCAAAGCTTTAAAATATTTTGTTTTTCCTTTTTGAGAAATAAAAATTATTCCGTTAAAAGGTTTTTCTGTTTTAGCAGAAATAAGAGCATCAATTTGCTTTTCAAAATTGGCATTTTGAGCTTAGGCTGTAACTATTATTTCAAAAAATAGAAATAAAAACAATAGTATTTTCTTCATTTAAGATGGATGGGGATTACAGGTAATGATATTTTTTAAAGAGGTACAAAGGTACAAAGCACCAAAGGTTCAAAGTTTTTTGTCTGCATCCTTCGAGGTTTTTAAAATCTCTTAGGTTTAAATTGCTTCCATAATTCTTTGGCTTCTTTTTTTGTCAAAGTCTTTATTAAGTTTTTTGAAAAATCTACATTTATTAGTGGAAAATCACTTTGGTTTTCACCAGTCAAAATCAATGGTTTATTTAAAATTTTACTCACTTGGTTCATGAAACCTAAAATCTTTTTATAATTATCAAATGAATATATTTCCTTCGGATCAATATCAAATTCAATTTCCTCAACTGAAAAAAAATGAAGATTTATGATAATATCGTCAATTATGATAGATGAAATTATTGCTTCAAATTCTCCCGTTTTATCATTCAGATATTGAATTAAATATTCTAAATCAATTTTATTAACCTCTTTATTTTCTCCTGACAGACCATATTCACAATGTGGTTTGCATTGAGGTAATTAATTAAAATTTTCCAATCTTCAATTTTTACATTTTGAACATAAATATCGATCAATGCTCCATCTGGCTCAAAAATCCATTTTATTTCATCCCAATCTATCATTGTGTTAATTTATCATTGTTTTATAAAAAAAGATACCACGAATTCCACGAATTTTCACGAATTAATATTTTGCGTAATGATGGTGAAAATTAGCGGAAATTCGTGGCAAAAAAACTTATTCTTCTGTAGGATTATTTTCTTCTAATAATGCCGTTTCTTCTTCTTGTGGTCTTGTGGTTACCTGATTTTTCTTGCCAAAGAAAAACTTTCTCATGGCCGCAAAACCTGCTGCAATAGCTAAAAATATGATTTTACCAAATTTAGCAATGATAGCAAAGAAACCTACTTTTGCTAAAACTTTTCCGGCAACTAATCCGCCAATAGTCCATGCTGCGACAGTATCTGTATCAGCATCAAAGTCAAGATATTTGTGTCCGTCATTAAACTCAACACTTTTTAATACCTGCGGAATACTGGCTTTTACTTCTGCAAGTTGATCCATTCCTGCAACGGCAGAGATATTGTACATTCCTTTTCGTCCTAAAACTCGCAAATCATAGTTTAAAGTATTTGCTTCGTCTTTTCCAAATTTTAGTTCTTTTGCCCAATGCAAAACTTTTAAATTACTATCGTAGTAAGGTTTTGATGCCCATCCTACTAATTGTACTTCAGGATAATTGCCTTTTTTGCGTTCTTCATTTTCTACTGTTACATCTTCTTTCATTGTTTTTAGCAAATCATCATAGTCAATATCTCCGGCATCATCGTCTTTGACAAAGCCATCTCCTCGATAACTAATGACGAACATCCAGCTATTGCTGTGTGTAACTCCTTTTCCGTCAGGAACAAGAGAGCCTAAAACGCTTTTATCTTCCGGATTTCCCCATAAATTGGTCAAAATTCCTTGTGTTTGTTCTGCGTTAAGAAATTTAAAACCTTTTGGTACATTTAGTGTTCCGTCTCCTTCCGGCAGCGTAATTTTTCCTGATTGATAATTTAATGTTTTCTCAAAAAGCTCATCGTTATTAGGTTCCTGGGCAATAAGAGGTGTGAAAATGGTCATTAAAAAAAGAAACAATAGTGTTTTTTTCATTTGAATAAATTGGTTTTGGTTGATTATTATTTTGGATTGATTTAATTATTTCTGAAGCAGTTCTGAAATCTCATTCGCAACAGGATGTGAGGTTGTAAATGTGTATCCCATAATTTTTGCAATGGTTTGTGCGATCTGTTTTTGATACAATTGAGATTCTGTTTTTATTTCGCCTTTAGGTGCAATTTCTGGCCCAATTGCGGCAAACCAAATTTCAGATGCACCCGGAACATCAGCTCCATGATCTGTCCATTGTGCTTTTGTTTTATCTCCGCGGCCGTGATCAACGGTGATTAATAAAGTAGTTTTGTTTTTGTATTGAGGATCATTTTGTACAAAATCCCAGATTTCCTTAATCCATTTGTCGACTTGGTTTGCAGCATCAAGATACGATCTGTAGTGACCGTGATGTGCCCATTCATCAGTTTCTCCATAAGCGATATAAAGTACTTTTGGTTTCTTTGTTTTCAGTTCATCCAATGCCTGATAGTGTGTAAAAACATCCAGACATTCATCTTCATGAAAGGGTTTAAACGAATTATTACGCATTTCGTTTAATAGTTTCTGAGTTGCTGTAGGTTTATTTCCTCCCACATTATCAAAGGCAGAAATTACCGGAAAACCACTTCTTTGTTCATTCAAAATTCGGTCAAAAGCATCCCATGCGCCAAAAGCGGCAACTTTACCTTTTAGTTTTTGTTGTTGGTTTAGGAATTCCAAAACATTGACATTCGGATTTGCTTTATAACTATTAGAATTCACAGCAACATCAACGTTTCCGGTCATAATTTCGCTATATCCCGGATAGCTAAACCAATATGGGTTTGAAACATCTACTTTATTTCCTAAATCACGATTGCCGTAAATCTGACCTTTCGTAACAATTTCAGACCATAAAAAAGGCATGATTTTTTTACGTGATGCTGTAAAATCAGCAGCGGCATATTTTTTATAAATATAAGTGCTGTCTCCCTGATTGAATTTTTTGTCATTGGCAATTGCGGGATCTATTCCTTTAAAGATTTCCTGCCATCTAAAACCGTCAGTAGTAATAATAATGATATTTTCTGTCTTTTGCGCATGAGACAAAAGACTTGTAAAAACGAATAGAATTAAAATCAGTTTTTTCATTTTTTTAGAGTTATAAAGGTTCAAAAGAACAAAGATTCAAAGATTTTTTAACTATTTTTAATTGATGTCAGGAACTTGATGTTTTAATAATATAGACAAAAAAAGCGTTATCATTTTTGCTTCTATAAAATTCCTCTCGCTTTGATTTCTAAATATTTATTGATTGCATCCAAAGTAAGATTTTCAGGTTGTGTCAAAACAGAATGTATTCCGTATTTCTTAAGTTCGTTTGCGATAAGTCGTTTTTCGAACATGAATTTTTCGGCAATTACTTTATCATAAACTTCCTGAATTGTATCCGTTTTTTTGTTGATAATCGCATTCAGTTCAGTATTACTAAAGAAAACAACAACCAGTAAATGACTTTTTGCAATTCCTTTTAAATAAGGTAATTGGCGATTTAAACCGTCCATGGTTTCGAAGTTGGTATATAGAATGATTAAACTTCTTTGGTTAATGTTTTTCTTGATGTCTACATACAAACGGCTGTAATCACTTTCGAAAAAGTCAGTTTTGATGTTGTATAAGGTTTCCAGAATTTTTTGCATCTGAGACGATTTTTTTTCTGCAAAAACTCTGTTTTCTACTTTTTTAGAGAAAGCAAAAATACCTGCTTTGTCTTGCTTTTTCAAAATAACATTTGCTAAAACCAAAGTCGAATTTATAGCGTAATCCAGTAAACTCAATCCATCAAAAGGCATTTGCATGACACGGCCTTTATCGATCGCCATATAAACCGATTGGGATTTTTCGTCTTGAAACTGATTGACCATCAGTGAATTTTTCTTTGCCGTCGCTTTCCAGTTTAAAGTCCTGAGATCATCGCCCTGAACATATTCTTTAATTTGTTCAAACTCCATGGTATGGCCAATTCGGCGAATTTTCTTGATTCCGTATTGGTATAAATTATTCGAAAAAGCCAATAAATCGTATTTTCTCAATTGAATATAAGACGGATAGGTGGGAACCATTTTATCTTTATCGAAAGAATATCTCTTGGAAATTAATTTTAAAGGAGAAGAAACATAGATATTCAGATAGCCAAAATAATATTCGCCACGTTCTGTTGGACGTAAATCATATCCAAATTCTTTTTGCTCAGAAGCTTTAATTGTCTTTACAATTTTGAAATTCCTTACCTGAAACTGAAACGGAATTTCGTCTATGATTTTAGCTGAAATCTTAAACGTATAGTGGTTTTTTATTTGAATTTTTACAGGATTCAAATCACCGTTAGAAAGTTTTTCCGGTGTTATTCTTTCTGCCTCTATTCCCGTTTTGGTTATATATAAAAGCAGAATATCGATTCCTGAAAAAGTAACTAAAACCAAAACTACAAACCAAACGGCATTGTATAAATTAGGAAAAATAAAAGCGCAGACAAACAATCCAATAATGCCTAAAAGCACATAGAAGAAGAAGTTATTGAGGTAAAGGCTTTTTATGAATTTCAATTTAAAAAATATTTAAAGTTTAATTTCTTAATTCTATATTTTAGTCAGGCTGTTATAATCAAATCCTTCTAAGTAGGAGATTTTCCAGATACCGTTTTCTTTAATTGCTTTTACGTTATATTTAGATTTATCCTTCCATTCCGTCCACGTCCAATTTAAAGTAGCTTTGTTGTTATCTATTTTCACGATGCTGATCTTCATGGTTTTCCAATATTCGTCAGGGCTGTCCTGGCAATCACACCACATATTGGCATCATTGCCATAAGGAGGCAAATCTCCAACAAGGTATTCCATTTTATTAGTTTTAAGATTGTCGCCAATTTTTAACCCGATCTTATTGTAATTATCAAGAAATTCTTGTGCAAAAAAGTTCGTTTTTTTTAGTTCTTCTAATCTTTTGGTATGTGCTTTTAAATTCAGGCCAATGTATTTGTCTCCTTTCTTATTTTCAACAACATCAAAGTCCATCTTCGAACTTTTAGTCTCAATCCATTCATAAGTTTTTCTGAGTAAGGATTCAAGCTGCTGCTTATCACTTAAAAAATAGATTGATGCATTTATTTTTTTCAAAGGCTTAACATCCATTGGTTTAAAACTTACCAATGAAATACAAAAAAGTGATAAAAATAATAGTTTAGAAAATTTCATTAAAAAAAAGATTATTATTTAAAATATAACGACTTAAAACTGCGGCTTAAAACTATCTTGGAATTTCTACAGTTTCAATAATTTGTTTGATAATTTCAGAGCTTGTAATTCCTTCCATTTCACGTTCCGGAGCTACAATCACGCGATGCTGCAAAACCGGAGTTGCTGCTTCTTTAATATCTTCAGGTGTAACAAAATCACGTCCTCGAATGGCTGCGAAACCTTTTGCCGCATTCAAAATCGCAATCGAAGCACGAGGCGAAGCTCCTAAATACAAAAAGGCATTTTCGCGCGTATTTACCACAATTCTGGCAATGTATTCCAATAGATTTTGTTCTACTCTAATTTGTTTGACCAAAGCCTGATATTCTTTTATTTCAGCTCCCGAAAGTATGGTTTTTATAGCTTCCAGTTTTCCATGATCCTGCAACAAATGTTCTCTTTGTATGATCAGGATTTCTTCCTCTAGTTTTGGATAGTCAATCGTGATTTTGAATAAAAAACGGTCTAATTGTGCTTCCGGCAAACGATAGGTTCCTTCTTGCTCAATTGGATTTTGTGTTGCAATAACTAAAAATGGAGTTTCAAGCTGATACGCAAATCCGTCAATTGTGATCTGGCGCTCTTCCATAACTTCAAAAAGAGCAGCTTGCGTTTTAGCAGGAGCACGATTGATCTCATCAATTAAAATCAGATTAGAGAAAATAGGTCCTTTCTTAAACTCAAACTCAGAATTCTTCAGGTTAAAAATCGAAGTTCCTAAAATATCAGATGGCATTAAATCCGGAGTAAACTGAATTCGGCTAAAACCAATATTCAGCGTTTTTGACAACAATTTAGCTGTAATAGTTTTAGCAACTCCCGGAACACCTTCAAGCAAAACGTGACCGTTTGATAAAATGGCAACCAAAAGCTGATCGATCATTTTGTGTTGTCCTACAATTACTGTTTCAAGTTCTTTCTTGATGTTGTTAACGTGATCCAGAAGCGGTCCTAAATTTATTCTTGTTTCAAAATTCACATTTTCATTTGTGATTTCTGTTTCTGTTGTATTGATATCGTCCATGTTTGGTATGTTTTCTTTATATATTTTGGTTACTTTTTGTCATTTCGACGAAGGAGAAATCACATCCAATATTCCGCACCGTTTTTCTCTTTGTGCTATTTTACTTGTGTTCTCTTCGTATGTAATTTCTCCTTCGTCGAAATGACAAGAAATTGTATTATTCTTATCTAATGTATAATTTTCTCTATTGCATTATTAATTCTGATTAAATCTTCTTCAAGACTGCCGTGATAGCTATTGCGATGTTCGTTGATCAAAAATATAAGTTCTTGTATGTCCGTTTCGCTTTTTCCTGTTTTATAATGCAGTTTTTTAATAAAAGTATCATCTAATTTTGTAGTATCAATCAAATATTCGGTTCTGATTTTTTCTAAAAAGTAAATGATTTTTTTATCGATAATATTTTTGTGATCGCCTTCCTGATAATATAAATTTCCAATTGTTTTTGTAAAATCAATTGTTGAATTTGGTAAAGGTTTCAGGATCGGAACAATACGTTGTTTTCGCTTGGCATTAAAAATAATAAAAATCAACATTCCGATTAAAAAGAAATACCATGCCCATTTTAATGCCGGCTGACTTAAGATATAACGCAAAGGCGAGCCGGAAATACTTTCGTTATGCTGTCCTTTTGTATACCAGAAAATATCTCCTTTCGGAATATAGGAAAGCAAGCTTTGTGCATATTCGTAATCATTTCCTTTTAATAAGTGTAAATTAGTAAAAGCGGCAGGCTGTGTATGTAAATAAAAATAACCGTTTTTATAAGGAATTTTTATAAAATTGACATCTTTGAATTTAGGCGTTAGTTTATTTGTATTTCCCTGATAACCCAGAACAACTGTATTAAGTGTATCTATTTTTGAGAAAAAATAATCTCCCATTCCTCCGACTAAATGGTGTTTTTTTGAATCTAATTTTTTATTTGCGAACCAAAATGTGTTTATCTTATTTACGAAGTATTGTGAATCAGAATCGATATCGATTTTCAAACTGTCTAATATAGGTCCCGGCAATGTTTTCATGCTTAAAAAAGCATTGTTTCCGTGCGACACAAAATAAAGCAGTTCTTTAGCCGATTGATCATCAATGGTACTAAATTCAGATATGTTGATGAAGGTTCCTTTGATTTTATAATTTTGAGCAAGACTGTCTTCGTCGTATTTCGAGTCTAAAAATTCATAAGGCGTAAGAGCGGAAACTCTCTCTACTTTGTGATTTTTAAAAAAGCCATTGATTTCCTTATCAAAAACATATAATCCATACGGAATTTTGTCATTGACAGCATAAGTTGGTCTCCAGTCAATAGGTTTTGGCTGATCACGGTCTGCTATTAAAATTAAGGCTAGAATAAAAACCAGAACAGCAATGTATATTTTGATACTTTTATCCATTACTAAAGGTTTTTATAGCATTTTTAAATCGGCTTTCGGCTTTTATAAATGAGGTTTCATCGATATCAAATTCACCATACCAGATGTAGTTGTATAGATAGGATAAATAGGTGAATTCTTCTTTATGAATTGGTTTTTGAAGTTCGTATAAATAATCAGAATTTGTCTTTTCTATATCCCATTCGATATAATGATTTTGCGCCATAACCTTTAATAACCAAAGATAATAATAGCGAATAACGACCCTTTTTTCTCCGGATTGAAGGCTTTCTTTGATTAGTTTTTCAAAATCCAAAAGATGAATATTCTTTTCTATATCTGAGTAATAGATATTTCTTTTATTGGCGTTTTTTCCAAAAATCCATTGTCCTTCTTTATTAATCAGGGCTTTTGCTATTAAATAAATTACAAAAACAATAATTAGAACTGCAATTGTTTTTAGAAAAATCCCAACATAATTGATGGAGGTTTCTGTATTGTGTTCCTTAAAAATACTTCGGTAAATTTTAGCAAGCCATTCGACAAAACGTTGCCATAAACCTTTTTCAGGAACTTTATATTCGTACATAAAATCTGAACCGGTATATTTTTTCTTAAAATCTTTAGAAAAAGTTTTCGCTTCTACAGTGTCAGAATCAATTTGAATGTCTTTTTCAGTGTATTGAACAGCCGTTATTTTTGGAGGATCAACTGTATCCAAAGAATCCTGAGCAATAACATTGCCCCAGAAGAAAAGAAAAGAAAGGATAAGGAGAATTCTAGACATCATTGGATCCAATTAAATCAATATCAGTAGTCGAAGTTTTGTTTTCTGTGTCTAAACTATAATAAATAATCCCTTGATTAATAACTAGTATGTTATTAAAAATAGTACTGATTGCAAGTAGTATAATAAAGATCAATGAAATCGTGAATAAGAGTATTGGCGAATCCTCAACTGGTTTTACATCAAAATTAGGATTTACTAATACTGTACCCAGAAAAATAAATATTCCCACAAAATAAAAGAACAATGTTATAGATCCCTGTATCATTTGGATTATTACCATTACTATAAAAGTGGCACCAATTATCGCCCAGAAATCCTTTTTTAGTAAAATATAAGCGTGATTTAAAGACTGAAAAAAGCTTTTTTCCTGAATAAGATAGCTATAAAAACTAAAGTTTATAAAAGTAAATAGAGCCGGAATCGCAATTATTAATAACGGGAAACCAATTAA
This sequence comes from Flavobacterium sp. NPDC079362, assembly GCF_050267765.1. NCBI lineage: Bacteria > Pseudomonadati > Bacteroidota > Flavobacteriia > Flavobacteriales > Flavobacteriaceae > Flavobacterium > Flavobacterium sp. NPDC079362. The sequence continues at coordinate 21,123 of NZ_JBNNFM010000017.1, forward strand.
AACAAAGCACAGGAAAAACAATAAAAGAACAGTTACAACCAAGACAGGGAACAGGATAAAAACCAAACCAAAGCTAAACTTAAACATTTTCCAGATATTCTGTTTAAAAGCAGATAATATATCTTTTGCGGTAAAATCATTTGTGTTTTTTTCGGCGATCAGTTTTAAATATAAAATAGGATAGGATGAGTTGAACAGAGATACAATTAACAGGATAAGAACAAAAAGCACCACTACAGCAATTAGGAGCGGGTAGTTATTGTTGAAATATTTTAAAAGATAATCTGTTGGCACACCTTTTAGATTGTCATTGAATAAAAACCTAAAATTAATTTTTAGAAACCAATACATTAAAGCGCCCGTTACAAGAAGCATTCCTGTATTGATTATGAAAAAAATCTTGAAAAAATGCTTTCCAAAAGTTTTAAAAAAGGTGAAAGAGTCTATGATATAGTCGCCGAGTTCTCGTTTCTTGAAAAGTTCAAACATTATAATGAGGTTGTTTTTTTGTGAACAATAAAGGGATAAACTAAATAGTAAAATGAAATTATCCCTAATGTAATTAGAATGATAAAACTGCTCAGCCAATTGGGCATATCGATAGAATATCGGGTAATATAGCCTTCAAGAAATCCTGCGCTTATGGTAAAAGGAAGTGTGCTCAGAAATATTTTAAAGCTGTTTTTAAACCCTATTTTAAAGGAGTTTATTCTCGAGTATGTTTTAGGAAATAGGATAGAAGCTCCCAGAATAAATCCCGCAGCAGTTTCAATTACGATAGCAAAAATTTCCATTGAGCCGTGAATCCAGATGCCGCGAACACTTTTCCAGAAAACGCCCTGCTCATAAAAAAAGTACTGAAAAGCCCCTAACATCAATGAGTTTTGAAGAAAAATGTAAAAACTTCCCAGACCGCCAAAAATTCCATAAATATAACATCTTGCGCCTACATAAAGGTTGTTTATCGTGATGCCAATAAAACTTCCCCAATTGCTTCCTGACTCATAAACGGCCATTGGATTTCCTTTTTTGATATTGTCAAGCGTCATGTTGACATAACCGTCTCCTAAAATCAACCTGACAAAATTTTGATCATATCGTGCCGAAACTACTCCCATGGCAACCGTTGCAAAAAATAAAATAAAGGCATACAGCAAATACCTCCTGTATTCATAAAGGAGTAAAGGAACTTCGGTTTTAAAGAATTCCAGGAATCTGTTTTTTTCGGTACGCTTGGTTTTATAAATTTTTTGATAAATCTGCGAGGCAAGATGGTTTAAATACACTACTGTTTTACTTTTTGGGTAATACGTTTGAGCGTAAGATAAATCATTCATCATTTGAATGTACAAATTAGCTAACTCATCAGGATTTTTTTTAGCTTTACCAAAAATTGCTAGCTCGAATTCAAGCCATTTTTCTTTATTTTGTTTTATGAAGGCGACTTCTCTCATTGTAGGCTAAAATATAAAATATGTCAGAATTATCTATTAATACAACACAAAATGTTCGAATAAATTTTATTGCCGCTTCTCCCGGAGAACGAATAGGATCTTATTTTATAGATCTGGCTATCAAAGTTGCTTATGTGGCGGTGGTTTCCCTTGTTTTTTTTTATTGGTTAAATTTTGATAAATTATTTCAAACGTTAGACAATTGGTCAAAAGGTTCGATAGTTTTGATCCTTTATTTCCCATTTTTCATTTATTCGCTAACTTTAGAAAGCATTTTTGAAGGTCAAACCATCGGGAAAAAACTAGTCAGGATCAAAGTCGTGAAAATAGACGGTTATCAGGCAGGATTTGGGGATTACTTAATGCGCTGGTTTTTTAGACTGGTAGATATTACACTTTTATATGGTATAGTGGCAGTAGTAAGTGTTATTTCGAGTAAAAAAGCTCAAAGATTAGGTGATATGGTTGCGGGAACTGCGGTTATAACTTTAAAAAATAAAATAAACATCAGTCATACTATTCTCGAAGAAATAGGAGAGTCGTACGTGCCTACTTATCCTTTGGTAATTAAATTATCTGATAATGATATGCGAATTATTAAAGAGACTTTTCAAAATGCCGAGGCAAGAAATGATCAGGAAGTTATTTATAAATTGGTAGCTAAGATTGAAACTGTAACGGGAATTAAAAATCAATCCGGCAGCGAAAACGATTTTTTAAGGGTGATTTTGAAAGATTACAATTTTTACACGCAGAATATGTAGTTAATTTGGTTTTTTGTGCCTGTTTGTTCTGAATTTCGTAACTTTGAGTATGCTTCTATTTTATAAATTTAGGGAGTATATTTTAGAAAAGGCGGATCCGAAAAGCCAAAGAGTAGGAAAATTTAATTTAAATACCATGAACTTTACAAAAGTTATTACCGTAATATTAATAATGTTTGTTTCCGTTTTTACTTTCGCCCAAGGAGGTAAAAAATTGGATAAAATAATAAAAAGAGATTATCAGATTATTGAATGTACGATTGCTAAAATGTCTGACAAAGAGGTTGAATATTCTTTACCGGGAGAAACAATGCGAATAGCGCTTGAAGTATCTCAAATTGCCAGAATTGATTTTGCCAGTGGCCGTTCTCAAACTTTTGATATATCTGCAAATAATGCAAACACTGTTTCTCCGGATGATTCAGGTCATATTATAACTTCTGCCGAAATGAAACCCAATACAATTGCTGTATTACCAGTTCCGTATGTAAATTCAGGTACTATGGAGAGTTCTGAAGAAATGGCAAAGTTTGCGCAAAGTGATCTTTATAATAAGTTGTTAGACAAATCTGCAAATCTATTTCCGTTAACTGTTCAGGACTTAAGAGTTACAAATAGTTTATTGCATAAAGCCGGAATTGATTATAAAAATATCGATGAAACTCCAATCGAAGATCTTCAAAAAATCCTTGGAGTAGATAATATCGTTGCAGCAAAAGTTTCTTATACAATTACAGAAGGTTCAACAGCTTCAACTTACAACAGTGGAAGCGCTAAAGTAAGCGACAATAATAAAAAATTAAAAACAAGCGACATTTCTACAACAAATGCCAGTACACAAACGTACTATAACTACATGGTTTATTTTGATATGTATAAAAACGGAACCAAAATTTACTCACAAACCCGTAAACCTTTCCTAAATATAAAAGACAGCTGGATCGATTCTATTTCATATTTATTGAAAAGAAGTCCGATCTATGTAAAAAGATAATAAGTAGAAATGGAGCAATTCAAGTCTAAAGCAGATGTTTGGCTGATACTATTTTTAGTAGTGATTTTTGGTGCTGTCTTGATTAATTTAGCGTACGATCAAAAGTGGATTGGTTTTGTATTTATACTCTTCGTAGTTGCTTTTATTTTGCATGTCTTTTTGAATACATATTATATAATCGAAAATGATAAGTTGACTATTAAATGTGGCTTTTTTATTAATTTGAAAATTGAAATTCAGAGTATAAAAAAAATAACTAAAAGCTATAACGTTATAAGTTCGCCAGCACTTTCGTTTGACAGAATTGAGATTGTTTACAATCAGTTTGATACAGTTTTGATCTCTCCAAAAGACAGACTTAGATTTATTGAAGCTATTAAGAGCGTTAATCCTCAAATAGAAATAAATATATAGGTTCAAAAACTAAATAATCAATTCAGTTTTTGAACCTTTGTATCTTTGTACCTTTGCAACTTAAAAAATTAGAATGTTTCATTTATTAGATCTTATCGGTACAATGGCTTTTGCAATGTCAGGTGCCTTAACGGCTATGCATAAAAGGCTTGATCCGTTTGGTGTTTTTATCATTGCTTTTGTTACGGCGGTTGGTGGCGGTACGCTTCGTGATGTCTTGATAGGCAGAACTCCGGTAGGATGGATGCAGGATCTGCAATATGTTTATGTAATAATCTTAGGTTTTGGCTTCGCCATTCTTTTCAGAAAAAAGTTTGACAGATTAAGGACTTCTCTTTTTTTGTTTGATACTATCGGACTTGGTGTTTTTACTTTAATAGGTCTTGAAAAAGGTCTTGAAAAGGGACTGCATCCTGTAATTTGTATTGCTTTAGGAACTATGACAGCTTGTTTTGGAGGTGTAACACGTGATATTTTGTGTACCGAAATTCCAACAATATTCAGAAGAGAAATTTATGCTACCATATGTATTTTGGGCGGAATCGTCTTTTTTGCACTAAAAAAACTGAATCTTGATAACGATATTTTATACGTCGTAACTTCTGTGGTTATTATTACCGTTCGATTATTAGCAGTAAAATTCAAATGGTTTTTACCGGCATTTGATCACAAATAATTGTTTCGCAACATTATGCATTCTTAAAATTACTTTGCTTATTTGGAGATAAAAGGAATAAAAGAATGACAAACTTATCAGAGTGTTTCCCCAAATAAATTTTTATTTCTGATTATGATTTTATATTGAATTCCTAAAATCACAGAATTGTAGTTTTAAATGCTGAACAAGCACAAAAAACATTTAATTAGGATAGAATTAGAATTAAAATAGAAAGAATTATACGCTGCGTTGTACTACTTCAAAAATTCTTTCGTCTTCGCATTTCAATGTTTTAGACGGGAATTTTAGCAATAAAGCATAATCATGAGTTGCCATGATCACGGTTTTACCGTTTGCGTTAATTTTTTTTAATACTTCCAGAACTTCAGAACTGGTCTGTGGGTCAAGGTTTCCTGTTGGTTCATCAGCCAAGATAAATTCAGGATCGTTTAATAAAGCTCTTGCAATAGCAACACGTTGTTGTTCTCCTCCTGAAAGCTGATGTGGCATTTTATTGGTGTAATCTTTCATACCAACTTTGTCCAGAACTTCATCAATTTTGCGTTCCATTCCTTCTTTATCAATCCATCCTGTAGCTCTCAAAACAAATAGCATATTGTCTTTTACGGAACGGTCCGGCAGTAATTTGAAATCCTGAAATACAATTCCGATTTTACGTCTCAAATACGGAATGTCTTTTTCTTTTAAAGTAGCCAAATCAAATTCAACAATATGACCTTCACCTTCAGTTAAAGGCAAATCCCCGTACAAAGTTTTTAGGAAACTACTTTTTCCGGAACCTGTTTTTCCAATAATATAGATAAACTCACCGTGGTTAACATCTAAATTAATATGGGATAAAATTTTTCTTCCTTCCTGATATATAGTAACTTCTTTAAGAGACAGTACGGTTTGTGACATAATAAATTGATTTGATTGGTAAAAGTAATAAGATAACGCTTGTATTCAAAATAAATTTGAATCATTTCTTATAAAATATCGAAATGAATTTTAAACCATATAAGTGATATAAGTTCATTTTAGATACGTAATGCTGAAAAAATTCTTTCTACCAACGTATATGATTTACTATCGAAAAGAAGTCCGTAAAACTCCTAACTTATAATTACTTATATGTCTTATATGGTTTGAACTTAATTTATAAATAAGCATTGTTAAATATTTGTTCATAATAAAAGCTTGAAACGTTTCGTTATAAACGGTATAAAATGATACATTTGAATACTAAATATAATTAAAATGCGTAAACTTTCCTGGTTCTTTTTATTACCAATTATCCTTATTTCGACCATAGTTTCGGCACAAAAATCGGCTATTTATACTTATGATTTAAAGGATTTTGACAAAGCACTGGCTTTATATAATGACAAACAATATGCATCGGCCCAACTTATCTTTGAGTATGTAAAAAACAATGCCACGACAGAAGAAGTTCAGTCTGATTGTGCATATTACATCGCCAATTGCGCCATTAGAACCAATAAAGCAAATGCTGATGCTCTGATGGAAAAATTTGTTACCGATTATCCAACAAGTACCAAGCAAAATCAGGCGTATATCGAGGTTGCTCAATATTTCTTCGAGCAGGGAAACTATCCTAAAGCGTTGCAATGGTTTGATAAAGTAGACGAAAGTTACATGAGCAAATCCGAATCGGATAAATTTAATTTCCAGAAAGGTTACAGTTATTTCAATGCTAAAAAGAAAAAAGAAGCTACAACCTACTTTAACAAAGTCGTAAACTCTGCTGAATTTGGTTCTCAGGCCAAATATTACTTAGGTTTCATGGCTTATGAAGGTGATGATTATAAAGAAGCAACCAAATATTTTGATGAAGTTTCAGGCGAAGAAAAGTACAAAGAAAAGCTTTCGTACTATCAGGCTGACATGAATTTCAAGTTGGGAAATTTCCAGAAAGCAATCGATTTGGGGCAGAAAGCAATGAGCAAATCCAATGCACTTGAAAAATCTGAACTGAATAAAATTATAGGAGAAAGTTATTTCAATCTAAAGCAATATGACAAAGCGATTCCATTTTTAGAGCAATATGCAGGTAAAAAAGGGAAGTGGAGCAATACTGATTTTTACCAGTTAGGATATGCGTATTATGAGCAGAAAGAGTATGAAAAAGCGATTTCTCAATTCAATAAAATTATCGAAGGAAAAGATTTCGTAGCTCAAAACGCTTATTACCATTTAGGTTTAAGTTATTTAAATACGGGTAAAAAGCAAGAAGCATTAAATGCTTTTAAAAATGCTTCTGAAATGGATTTTAATGCACAAATTCAGGAAGATGCAGCTTTAAATTATGCTAAAGTAAGTTATGATATCGGAAATGCTTATCAAACTGTTCCGGGAATTTTACTTGATTTTCTAAAAAAATACCCAAACAATTCAAGCAGATCTGAAGTAGAGAAATTATTAGTAGATTCTTATATTTCGACTAAAAATTACAAAGAAGCTTTAGTTTTATTAGAGAAAAACAGATCGGCAGAGAATAAAACTGCCTATCAAAAAGTACTTTTCTACAGAGGTATAGAATTGTATAACGAATCAGAATATCAGGAAGCAGGAAAAATGTTCAAAAGCGCAATCAGCGAACAAAAAACACCTGAGTTTACGGCACGTGCCACTTTCTGGAAAGCAGAAACAGAATATGTTACCGGTGATTTTCAGAATGCATTATTGAGTTACAAACAATTTGCAGGCCAGGCTGCATCAAAAAGTACAGCTGAGTATAAAAACATCAATTATAATATTGGATATACTTATTTTAAACTAAAAGAATACGATCAGGCAGGAAATTCGTTTCAGGCACAAATCGACAATTCTAAAGAAGATAAAGTTCGTTTGAATGATTCATATTTACGTTTAGGAGATTGTCGTTTTGTAACGTCAAAATACACGGCAGCAAATGAAGCTTACGCAAAAGCAATTGAAGCAAGAGGTGTTGATGCTGATTATGCTCAGTTTCAAAAAGCGATGTCGTACGGTTTTATGTCTAAAAATGATAAGAAAATCGGCGAGTTGAATAATTTTCTTCAGATGTATAAAAAATCAGAATATCGTGATGATGCTTTATATGAATTAGGAAATAGTTATGTGGCAGAAAAAAAGAATGATCTTGCCCTAAAAACCTATGATCAGTTAATTTCTGAATATAAAAACGCTGCCTTTACTTCAAAATCAATTCTCAAACAAGGTTTGATTTATTACAACTCAGATCGTGAGGACCAGGCTTTGGTAAAATTCAAAAAAGTAGCCGCAGAATTCCCAAAAACACCGGAAGCTCTGGAAGCAGTTTCGACAGCCAGATTAATTTATGTAGACTCAGGAAAAGTAGATGAATATGCAACATGGGTTCGTACTCTGGACTTTGTTGCCGTTACAGATGCAGAACTGGATAATGATACTTATGATGCTGCTTTTAAACAATACAGCCAAAATAACAGCAAACAGGCGATTACTGGTTTTGTGGGTTATATCACTAAATTTTCAACAGGGTTACATTCACTGGAAGCTAATTATTATTTGGCACAATTGTATTACACAGAAGGTTCAGAAACAAAATCAGTTGCCAATTATCAATATGTAATTGATCAGCCAAGAAACGAATTTACAGAGAAATCGTTAACTAAATTAGCGCAGATTTTCCTGAAAGCAAAAGATTGTGATAAATCAATTCCGGTTTTAGTAAGATTAGAAAATGAATCTGATTCCTCTCAAAACAAAAGCTTTGCACAAGCAAACCTGATGAAATGTTATTATGATAAAAAAGATTATGACAATGCAGTTGTGTATGCTGACAAAGTATCGCAAAATATAAAAGCTGATGCAAATGTAAAAGCCGATGCTCAGATTATTGTAGCACGCGCGGCAATGCAAACTGGTGATGAAGACAAAGCAAAAGCTGCTTATGCTAAATTATCAGCAACATCAAAAGGAGAATTAGCGGCAGAAGCATTGTTTTATGACGCTTATTTTAAAACGAAAGAAGGCAAGTTTGACGCTTCGAATGTTTCAGTTCAGAAATTAGCAAAAAACTATTCAGCTTATAAATATTACGGAGCGAAGAGTTTGGTTTTAATGGCTAAAAACTTCTACGGATTAAAAGACAGTTATCAGGCAACTTACATTTTAGATAACGTAATAAACAATTTTACCGATTATCCTGATGTTGTCGAAGACGCTAAAAAAGAATTGGCAGCGATTAAAGCAGAAGAAGCTAAAACGAATTCGTCGATTAATAAGTAAGAATTATAGAGAATAGAATAAAGAGCAAAGAATAAAGAATAAAGAGAATAGAATAAAGAAAATAGTATAAAGAGAATAGAATAAAGAAAATAGAACAAAGAAAATAGATATAAGAGCAAAGATTGGAAAGTCTATTCTCTATATTCTATTCTCTTAAAATCTTTTAAGAAAAATGAGTTTACCCTTTTATATAGTTGATGTTTTTGCTGATAAAAAATATGCCGGAAATCAATTGGCGGTTTTTATGGATGCGGAAAAATTAAGTGCTGAAGAAATGCAGCAAATTGCTCGCGAGATTAACTTCGCCGAGAGCACTTTTATCACCAAACTTGATAAAGAAAATAATAAAGCCGAGATAAAAATATTTACCCCATCTCAGGAGATGCAATTTGCGGGACATCCGATAATTGGGACTTCATGGGTTTTGATGAATAAAGTATTTAATAATTCGCCGGAGAATATAAAATTAAATGTTCCAATTGGGCCAATTGCAATTCATCAGTCTGAAGGTTTGATTTGGTTAAAAGCAGCACAGCCAAAATTTTGGGATGTTTTTTCGAAAGAAGATATTACAGTGTTTAGTAATCTGGAAAACCATGATTTTGAAAATCAATTTCCTATTCAGGAAGTAACCACCGGAAGTGCTTTTGTAATGGTTGGATTAAGCAGTAAAAGAGCGTTGGAAAATTTGGTTTTAGACAAAGATAAAACACAAAAATGGCTTAAAAATAATTGCAAAACAGCTCATCAGGCTTTATATTTTTATTATTTAGAAGGTTTTAAATTGTTTAGCAGAATGTTGTGTATTGAACATAATCAATTGATCGAAGATGCTGCAACAGGAAGCGCGAGTACATGCTTGCAGGCTTTTTTGTTAAAATATCATAAACCTGAATTTGAATTGATTAATTATCAGGGAGATTATATCGGTCGTCCCTCTCAGATTTATTTTAAAGGAAGTTTAAACGACAACGAGTTTGATATTCAAATAGGAGGAAAGGCTCAATTTGTTGCAAAAGGTGAATGGGAAGCTTAGGAATAAAGAGAATAGAATATAGATTTTAGAATAAAGAACAAAGAGTTTGAGTAGAATAAAGAGGATTTAGCATAGTCTATTTTCTATATTCTTTTCTCTATACTCTTAAAAAGAAGAAATATGAAAATTAATTGCCATAATAAAATCATCATTTTACTAGTATTGTTTGTTGTTCAGGTTTCGTTTTCTCAGATTAAAAAAGAGGAAACTATAGGTACAGAAACGGTAAATGTGGTAAAGCCTTATTCGCCAACAATTTCGGATGCTTTTAAGATAAAAGAAACTCCGTCACTTGACGATACAGGAAATCAGCCTAAAGAAACTATAAAATATAGTATTCTGTCAGTTCCTGTAGCTTCTACATTTACGCCTTCAAAAGGAAAAGCAGAAGGTGTTGAGAAATCAAAAAGAGAAAAACTATTTAATAATTATGCGACTTTGGGAGTTGGTAATTATGGGACTTTAAATGCTGAATTGTTCGTAAATCAGGATTTGGGAAATAATGATTACGTAGCAGGAATGTTTCGTCACCATTCGTCTCAGGGCGGAATTAAAGGTGTAGACCTTAATGATGAGTTTTATGATACAGCATTAAATGTAGGTTACGGCGTAAACAATCGTGACATGTCGTGGAATGTTGATTTAGGATACCAAAATCAATTGTACAACTGGTATGGTTTACCGGCTGAATTTGGTTCGACTTTGGCGGGACAAACCCGTAATGATTTAATTAGAGGAATCAACCCGAATCATTCTTATAACACTATTTCATTAGGAGGAAATGTCGAATTTAATGAAGGGATTTTTAGTAAAATATCAACTAAATTTACGCATTTTTCAGATAGTTTTTCTTCTTCAGAGAATCGCTTTTATGTAAAGCCTTCTTTCAAAGTAGAAGTTATGGATCAATCGATCAACACCAATATTATTGTAGATCACGTAAGCGGATCTTTCGAACATAATTATGCGCGTGACAATACACAACCTCTAAAATACAGTTTGACGAATTTTGGTATTGAACCAAGTTTTGTTATTCTTGAAAACGACTGGACATTAGAATTAGGAGCAGGATTGTTCTATGGTTTAGATTCTGAAAACAGTGGAAATAAGTTTTATATCTATCCAAAAGTAAATGCGTCGTATAAATTAGTTGGTGATTTGATGATTTTTTACACAGGAGTAAATGGAGGTTTAGAACAAAATTCTTATGCTGATTTTGTAAACGATAATCCGTTTTTATCGCCAACATTAAATATGAAACCTACGAATAATCAATATACTGTTTTTGCAGGTTTAAAAGGTAAATTAGCAAACAATATCAATTATAGCCTTACGGGATCTTATCTGAATGAAAAAGATAAAGCACTATACAAAGGGAATGATTATACAGAGGATTTCTCGAATCAAAATTATGCTTTTGGGAACTCATTTGGAGTAGTTTATGACGACGTTAGAACATTTCGTTTTTATGGGGAATTAAAAGCTGATTTTTCAAGAAATGTATCTTTTGGAATCAACGGAACTTTTAATAGTTACAAATACGACGGAATTGAAGCTTGGAATTTACCGTCGATGAAAATAAGCTCGAATCTTGATGTAAACATTACAAAACAATGGTACGCTGGTTTGAATGTTTTCTTTGTAGGAGAGCGTAAAGACATGCAATCGAATCTTGATTTAGGAACTGATCCGGTTATTACAACTCTTAAAAGTTATTTTGATGCCAATGCACATTTAGGATACAAATACAACGAACGTTTGACTTGTTTCTTAAAATTGAATAATATAGGAAACCAAGCGTACGAAAAATGGCTGAATTATCCTGTACAAGGATTTCAGGTGTTAGTAGGAGCAAATTATAAATTTGATTTTTAAGGTTTCCTAACCGCAAAGACCGCAAGGAATTTTATCTCACATTATGTTGAGAAAATGTAAAGTTCGCAAAGCTGATTCAATATCAGACTTTGCGAACTTTGTTTTTATAATTAGTGAAAATTTGTGTAATTCGTGGCGAAAAAAATTGCGACCTTTGCGTAAAACCTAGCGCTCTTTGCGGTTAAACTACAATATGGAATTCAAACAAAAAATACATTCACATTACCTGCAAATGGTTCAGGACCGCATAGATGTTTTCAGAGATATGATTTCGGCTTTGACTGAAGATTCTAAAAACGATGCCAAAGGTTCTGCCGGTGACAAACACGAAACGGCTTTGTCGATGATGCATATCGAGCAGGAAAAACTCACCAATAAACTAAAAGAAGCGATAACCCAAAAAGCGATTTTAGATAAAATTGATGCGTCAAAAACTACTGAAAATATTATTTTGGGCAGCTTGGTAAAAGCCAACGGAATTTATTTGTATGTAATCGTGGCACTTCCTAAAATTGCAATTGACGAAATCAATGTTATTGCACTTTCTCCTCAATCTCCCCTTGGATCTCATTTAATGGGGAATAAAGTGGGGTTTAAATTTGAAATCAATAAGACGCATTATACGATTGAGAGTGTTTTGTAAGGTTTGATTTTTTGTGTAGTCCCTACGGGACAATTTTATTCCCGCGTTTATTTTTTCTACCGACATTTTTTCTCTACAATATATACTCCTTTAGGAGTTAAATATCGGTAGAAAAAAGAATGATCACATGATGAAATTGTCCCGTAGGGACTACACAGGATTATAAATAAAGAGATTCCACACAATCTTTTCGAAATGAAATACTAACCGAAAACATTCTTATGGAAATGACTGGCCTAGCCCCGATAAGTGGAAATCCTTTTGTGGCATCCCGATAGCTATCGGGAGCTACAAAAGATTGCAACGGATTGCTTCGCCAGTTCGTACTTTCAGGCTCGGGTGCGGGATTAGCTCCTGAAAAAAAGATTAGGTATTATTATAGAAATCGGGTTGACAAGAAAAATCGAAGAAAGTTCTGTTTCGCTAATCTTTGTCGAGTTTCTAGTGTGATCTTTTCTTCGTCAAGATGACAAACTAAAAACTCTTGACTTAGTTAAATTAGACGAAAACAATAATTACCAATCCACTTTTCTTCTTCTCTTTAGGAATCTTTCAGTGATTTTCGAATATCATGAAATTTAATTCAAATATCTCTTTAAAACCTTGTGTTTTGTGTCTTGTTTAAGATTGAAATTGAAATTTTCAAGTTCAGGCCTTTTTTTACTGTTAAAATTTTACATTTTATATGTAAATATCAGTTTTTGGTTTTAAATTATAACTGAAATAAACTTTTATGTTTTTCAATTGTAACCAATACCGCATCTTTGCCTTGTCAAAATAAAAATTTACAAATAAAAATATATAGTTATGTGTGGAATCGTATGTGCCTTTGATCTAAAACAAAAAGCCGAAACATTAAGACCTCAAGTATTAGAAATGTCTAAAATCATTCGTCACCGCGGACCGGACTGGAGCGGAATTTACAGCAATGATAAAGCAATTCTTTCACACGAGCGTTTGGCAATTGTAGATCCAGCTTCAGGAAAACAACCTTTATTTACAGAAGATAAAAAATTGGTTTTGGCTGCAAATGGTGAGATTTACAACCACAGAGAATTACGTAAACAATTTGAAGGAAAATATAACTTTCAGACAGAAAGTGACTGTGAAGTTATTTTAGCACTTTACAAAGAAAAAGGACCACACTTTGTAGACGAAATGAACGGAATTTTCGGATTCGCTATTTATGATGTTGAGAAAGATGAGTATTTTATTGCTCGTGATCACATGGGTATTATTCCGCTGTATATTGGTTGGGATCAGCACGGAACTTTTTATGTAGCTTCAGAATTGAAAGCATTAGAAGGATATTGCACAAAAATTGAGTTATTTCCTCCGGGACATTATATGACAAGTAAAGACGGTGAATTTGTACAATGGTACAAAAGAGACTGGGTAGATTATGATGCTGTAAAAGACAACGAAACAAGTATTCCTGCAATTAAAGAAGCACTTGAAGCGGCGGTTCACAGACAATTAATGAGTGATGTTCCTTACGGAGTTTTACTTTCAGGAGGTTTAGATTCGTCTATTACTTCGGCTGTAGCCAAAAAATTTGCACAAAAACGTATTGAGTCAGATGATACTACAGATGCGTGGTATCCTCAATTGCACTCTTTCTCAGTAGGATTAGATGGTTCTCCTGATTTAGCAGCAGCTCAAATTGTAGCAAAACATATCGGAACAATTCACCACGAAATCAAATTTACAATTCAGGAAGGTTTAGATGCAGTTCGTGATGTAATTTATAACCTGGAAACGTATGATGTAACTACGGTTAGAGCATCAACTCCAATGTGGTTAATGGCGAGAGTTATTAAATCAATGGGAATCAAAATGGTATTATCAGGTGAAGGTGCAGATGAGTTGTTTGGAGGTTACTTATATTTCCACAAAGCGCCAAATGCAAGAGAATTTCACGAAGAAAACGTTCGTAAATTAGGCAAACTGCACATGTACGATTGTTTGCGTGCGAACAAAAGTTTGGCAGCATGGGGAATCGAAGGGCGTGTTCCGTTTTTAGACAAAGAATTTATGGATGTTGCGATGCGCATCAACCCACAAGATAAAATGATCAACAAAGAGCACCCAATGGAAAAATGGGTAGTTCGTAAAGCTTTTGAAGATATGTTGCCGGAAAGTGTAGCATGGAGACAAAAAGAGCAATTTTCTGATGGAGTAGGATACAGTTGGATTGATACTTTGAAAGAAGTGGTAGCCAAAGAAGTTTCAGATGAGCAATTGGCAAATGCAAGATTCAAATTCCCTTTGCAAACACCAACTTCTAAAGAAGAATATTACTATCGTTCGATCTTTGCAGAACATTTTCCTAGTGATGCTGCAGCTTTATGTGTGCCTCAGGAAGCAAGTGTTGCTTGTAGTACAAAAATTGCACTGGAGTGGGATGAAGCTTTCAAAAACATGAACGATCCTTCAGGACGAGCAGTGGCAAGTGTACATGATGACGCTTACGCGCAAGCATAAACAGGAATTATTAGAATTAGTATATATTATTTTTCCGAAAGACGTTCTCAGTATTGAGGACGTTTTTCTTGTCTAATAATGTTAAAAACTATTATTTCAGATACTTAAAATTTTTTTTTCAGCAATTGTTTAAGTTTCTTTTTTATATTTGGCATTCGCTGAAATAAAACAAATCACCTGTATTGTAGCTATATAATTACAGGAAATAGATTATTTGGTATTAGTTTGGGCTGAAAATTAGAAGATTATAAAGGAAATTATTCCCGGCTTACTTTGTTTTGATGTGAGCGAAAATTAAAATAAATAAAAAATAGAATAGTATGTCTGGATTATTGGCCGTTATTGGTAAAGGAAAAGACCCGCAACTCGTAAAAGAGCTTTCTAAAAGAATGTCGCATCGTGGTCCTGATGAACGTGATTTGCATATTATGGAGAATGGCAGTATTATTTGTCATGAAAGCCTGTCGATTATCGATTTAAAATCGGGTAAACAGCCAATTCAGGGAACTAATAAAGCCTGGATGGTGCATGATGGAGAAATCTATAATTATCAGGAATTAAAAGATACAGTATTAAAAAATCATACGTTTAGAGCAAAATCAGATTCAGAGGTAATTGTGCATCTGTATGAAGAATTTGGATACAAGTTTTGTAATATGCTTGATGGCGATTTTGCTTTTGTCATCATAGATGGTGATAATTATATTGCCGCCAGAGATGCAGTTGGTGTTAAACCATTATATTACGGATTGGATGAAAGAGGAAGAATCTATTTTTCGTCAGAAATGAAATCAATTGCAGATCAGTGCAAATCGTTTTCAACTTTTCCTCCCGGACATTATTACACAGGAAAAACAGGTTTCGTAAAATATTATAATCCTGATTATGAAGATCATTCGAATGCTAATCAGGCATTAGATCTTGATCTGGTTCGTGAATCGTTAATACAGGCAACTCGTAAACGCTTAATGAGCGAAGTGCCGGTAGGTGTTTTACTTTCAGGAGGATTAGACTCCTCATTAACATCAGCAATTGCAGCGCGATTGTTGAAGGAAAGCGGAGAAAAACTACATTCTTTCTCTATTGGTTTAGATACTGATTCTCCTGACAATAGTGCAGCAAGAAAAGCAGCTGAATTTTTAGGAACAGAACATCATGAAATACATTTTACGGTAGAAGAAGGTGTTGCTATTTTAGAAAAAGTGATTTATCATATCGAAACTTATGATATCATTTCGGTAAGATCTGGCGTACCAATGTATTTGTTATCAAAAGCAGTAGCTGATCAGGGAATTAAAGTAATTCTTTCAGGAGAAGGAGCTGATGAAGTTTTTGGAGGTCATTTGTATTTTAGAAATGCGCCATCTACAGAAGAATTTCAGGATGAAACAATCGAAAGAGTTCAGAAATTGTTTACCGCAGATTTATTACGTGCTGATAAAACAACAATGGCACACGGACTAGAGGCTAGAATTCCATTTTTGGACAAAGATTTTTTAGATGTTTCAATTCGAATTAAAACAGAAGAAAAACAACCAAAGACATATGATGGTATTGAAAAATATATTTTAAGAAAAGCATTTGATACCCCCGAAAACCCATATTTGCCAACTGAAATTTTATGGAGACAAAAAGAACAGTTTTCTGATGGAGTGGGATATAAATGGGTTGACGAATTAATTGAATATTGTGCTACCCAGGTTTCTGATGAACAATTAGCCGGAGCAAGTGCTGAATTTCCATACAATTCACCAACAACAAAAGAAGCTTATCTATACAGATCTATTTTTCATAAATTCTATCCACAGGTTAGTGCTGCACAAACGGTTCGAAAATGGATTCCGAAATGGCAGGAAAATCAGGATCCGAGCGGAAGAGCAAATGCTGCACACGTAAAAGCAGATATTGAAATTTCTAAAGCGGGAGTTGTAGCGTAAATTTTTAAAAAGAGAAAAAAATAATTTCCAATTTGGAGAATAAATACTTAAAATCCGAAGCAGCATGAGATATGTTGTTTCGGATTTTTTTATGTCTCATTTTTAGAATTTTGTCCCAAAACTCAGGGATAAAAATTAGAATTTGATGTTCAGAAAAATACTATATTTGATTGCCAAAGAATAAATTAATTTTAAATGTAATCTATGAGAAACTTATTATTAAGTAGTATTTTATGCTGTTCGCTTATTTCATTGAGTTCGGTTTATGCACAAAAAAAGATTGAAACTCCTAAATACATTAAAAATGTAGAAGGTGTAAAAGAGTATTCATTGAATAACGGATTAAAAGTACTGTTGATTCCGGATGCTTCTCAAAGCAATATGATTGTAAATATTGTTTATAATGTAGGTTCCAGAAATGAAGGTTACGGAGAAAAAGGTATGGCGCATTTACTGGAGCACATGCTTTTTAAGAGCACTAAAAATTTAGGTGACATCAAAAAAATGCTTTCTGATAAAGGAGGAAATGCAAACGGAACTACTTGGTTAGATCGCACTAATTACTACGAAATTTTTCCTTCTAATGATGAGAATTTAAAGTGGAGTATAGAAATGGAGGCAGACAGAATGGTTAATTCGACCATTTTGCAAACGGATCTTAGTAAGGAATTTTCAGTAGTAAGAAATGAGTTTGAAATAGGAGAAAACAATCCCGATGGGGTTTTGCAGGAAAGAATACTTTCTGCGGCTTATTTATGGCACAATTACGGCAGAAGTACTATTGGAAGTAAAGAAGATATTGAACGCGTAAAAGCGAATAGACTTAGGGTTTTTTATGAAAAATATTATCAGCCGGATAATTCAACTTTAATAATTGCCGGTAAGTTTGATGAGAAAAAAGCATTACAATATGTAGGGCAATATTTTGGTGCGATTCCAAGACCTAAAAGAGTTTTAGATAAAACTTATACTATAGAACCAGCTCAGGATGGCGAAAAATATGTAGAGCTTAAAAGAGCAGGAGACAGCAAAAATATCGGAGCTTTATATCATACTGCAGCTTATGTAGATAAAGATTATGCTGCAATCGACGCATTAGGAGAGATTTTAACGGCTGATCCATCAGGTTACTTGTATAAAACATTGGTCGAAACACAAAAAGTATCCAGTATTTATTTTTGGCAGCCCATTACAAGAGATGCCAGCTTTTTATATTTTGGGGTAGCAGTTCCAAATGATAAAGATATTAAGGCAACAAAGGAAATTGTAAGAGACGAACTGGATAAAATAGGTTCAACAAAATACACAGATGAAGATGTAAGCAGAGCGAAAGCTAAAATTATTACACAAATCGAAAGTGTAAAAAACAATACCATTTCGTTTGCAATAAATCTTACTGAAGTTATTGGAGCAGGAGATTACAGATTAGGATTTTTGTACAGGGATGCTGTCGAGAACTTAACAAAAGAAGATATACAAAGAGTGGCCGAGAAATATTTTAGAAGTAACAATAGAACAGTTGGAGTATTTATTCCGTCAAAAGACGAACAAAGAGTAAAACCTGCTGAATATACAGACGAACAATTAGTTGCTTTTACAAAAGATTACAAAGGAAAAGCTTTAGAAAAAGAAACAGCTGCATTTGAAGCTTCGATTAAAAATTTGAAACAAAATTTAGTTGAAGGAAAACTAAGTAATGGTGCAAAATACGGATTGATTAAAAAAGAAATTAAAGGAGGAAAAGTTCAGGCTAATTTTAAATTTCCGGTAAGCAATCAAAAAGATTTAGCAGGTAAAACTGATGCCGGTGGTATTCTGGCCCAATTACTGAAAACAGGAACTAAAAGCAAAACCAAAGAGCAAATTCAGGATAGACTGGATCAGTTAAAATCAAGTATCAATTTTAATTTTACAAGACAAACCCTGTCCATGAATATTAGTACTTATAAAGAGAATTTTAAGGAGGTAATGGAGATTTTGGGAGATTTACTGGTTAATTCTACTTTTCCGGAAAATGAACTAACAAAAACAATCAGTGATTATAATACTTATTTAGAATCGAACTTAAATGATCCCCAGTCAGTCGCGTTTACAGAGATTTCAAGACAAACGACAAAATACCCTAAAGAAAGTATTTTTTATACCTTGACAATTCAAGAACAGATCGATGCTTTTAAAAAGATCAAACAATCTGAAATAGTTGATTTTTACACCAATATTTTAGGAGGAAATAATGGGGTAGGAAGTATTGTAGGAGAACTTGATGCTAAATCAACAGCAGAGATTTTAGAAAATACGTTTGGAAAATGGAATTCTAAATCGAAATATGAACTTGCTTTACCTACTTATTTTGAAACAGCGAAACTGGACAAGGATGTAATTACTCCTGATAAAGAAAATGCTGTTGCCATAGGAAGAATAAATTTTAAAATGGACAGAAACAACCCTGATTATCCTGCCTTTATTATGGCAAATGAGATACTGGGAAGCGGAGGGTTTTTGAGTGCCAGAATTCCTATGAGATTAAGAGAAAAAGAAGGAATAAGTTATGGAGCAGGCTCTTTTATTGATGTACCATTGATAAGTGATGTGGCTTCATGGAGTTATTATGCGTTTTTAAATCCAACAAAAAAGAATGCCGTTGAAACCGCGACGAAAGAAGAAATTGCAAAAGCATTAAAAGATGGATTTACAGCAGATGAATTAAAATCAAATTTGGTTAGCTGGCAAAATGAGAGAAAAACCAGACTGGGAGTTGATGATACCTTAATGAGTTTGACAAACACTTATCTTCAATATGGTATTCCTCTGGAAGATTATGATGCTCTGGATACTAAAGTAAAAGCCTTAAAAGTAGAAGAGGTAAATGCGGTTTTGAAAAAGTATTTGAGCCTGGATAAAATGACCTCGATTTATGTTGGAGATTTTAATAAGAAATAGTAAAAAAGAAAAATTCCAATTTTCTTAAATTCCAAATCTTAAATCCGAAATGACATTAAAATTGTTGTTTCGGATTTTTTATTTCATCCTGCTCTCAAGATTATAATAGATGTTGTTATTTGATTTTTTTGTGTTATTCCTATATTTGGAATTTGGAATTTATGAAGTTTGGAATTTAAAGTTGGCTTTTGGAGTTTATTTTTGGTTTTTAAGACAATTGTGTTAATAACTTAAGTGCTTTAAACAGTATTTTAACGGATATATAATTTGCGTTTTTATATATTTGCGTGTTAGACAATAATTACATTTTTAGAATAAATTATATGAGCGAAGAAATCAAGAAGAACAATTATTCAGCAGATAGTATTCAGGCATTAGAAGGTATGGAGCACGTAAGAATGCGTCCATCGATGTATATTGGAGATGTGGGTGTTCGAGGACTGCATCATTTGGTTTATGAAGTTGTAGATAACTCTATTGATGAGGCCATGGGAGGGCATTGTGATACTATTGGTGTTGCAATAAACGAAGATGGATCTGTAAGCGTCGAAGATAATGGTCGTGGAATCCCGGTAGACATACATAAAAAAGAAGGAGTTTCTGCACTAGAAGTTGTTATGACTAAAATTGGTGCCGGAGGTAAATTTGATAAGGATTCTTATAAAGTTTCCGGAGGTTTGCACGGTGTTGGAGTTTCGGTAGTAAATGCTTTGTCAAATCACTTGCGTGCAACTGTTCACAGTAGTGACGGAAAAGTGTACGAGCAAGAATATGAAAAAGGAAAAGCGCTTTATCCGGTAAAACAAATTGGAGAAACTACAAAAAGAGGAACTATTGTAACTTTTTATCCTGACGAAACAATTTTTACGCAAACTACAGAGTTCTCTTATGATACTCTATCAGCTCGTATGCGTGAGCTTTCTTTCCTGAATAAAGGAATTACAATCACATTTACGGACAAAAGAGAAGTCGATGAAAAAGGCGAATTTAAAGTAGAAGTTTTTCATTCAGATGAAGGTCTTAAAGAATATATTCGTTATTTAGATGGTAACCGTGAGCCAATTATCTCTCACGTAATCAGCATGGACCACGAAAAAGGTGAGATTCCGGTTGAGGTTGCCTTAATTTATAATACAAGTTATACAGAGAATATTTTTTCTTATGTAAATAATATCAACACGCACGAAGGAGGAACACATTTACAAGGTTTTAGAAGTGGTTTAACAAGAACCCTTAAAAAATATGCAGATGCTTCCGGGATGCTGGACAAGTTGAAATTCGAAATTTCGGGAGATGACTTCCGTGAAGGATTAACGGCTATTATTTCGGTAAAAGTACAAGAACCTCAGTTCGAAGGTCAGACCAAAACAAAACTAGGAAACAGAGAAGTAGTTTCTCCGGTTTCTCAGGCAGTTGGAGAAATGTTAGAAAACTATTTGGAAGAAAATCCAAATGATGCCCGTATCATTATCCAAAAAGTAATTTTGGCTGCACAAGCCCGTCATGCTGCTAAAAAGGCACGTGAAATGGTACAGCGTAAAACCGTTATGGGTGGCGGTGGATTACCTGGAAAACTTTCAGATTGTTCTGAGCAGGATCCTGCAAGATGTGAAGTTTACCTTGTCGAGGGAGATTCGGCTGGTGGAACAGCAAAACAAGGTCGTGATCGTGCATTTCAGGCGATTTTACCATTACGTGGTAAGATTTTGAATGTCGAAAAAGCGATGCACCATAAAGTATTCGAAAACGAAGAGATTCGTAACATCTTTACCGCTTTAGGAGTTACCGTAGGTACTGCAGAAGATAGTAAAGCATTAAACCTTGAAAAACTAAGATACCATAAGGTAATCATCATGTGTGATGCCGATGTCGATGGTAGTCACATTTCTACCTTAATATTAACATTCTTCTTCCGTTTTATGAAAGAATTGATCGAAGAAGGTCACGTTTATATCGCAGCACCACCTTTATATTTAGTTAAAAAAGGAAACAAAAAAGAATACGCATGGAATGATGTTCAGCGCGATCAGGCAAACGAAAGAATGGGAGGCAGTGCCGGAATTCAGCGTTATAAAGGTCTTGGAGAGATGAACGCAGAGCAATTGTGGGAAACTACAATGGATCCGAGCTTTAGAACTTTACGTCAGGTAACTATTGATAGTCTGGCTGAAGCTGATAGAGTTTTCTCAATGTTAATGGGAGATGAAGTTCCGCCACGTAGAGAATTTATCGAGAAAAATGCAGTCTACGCTAATATCGATGCATAATAATATTTAGTCATCAATTCGTTTAATTGTTTAAATTTACTTAAACGATTAAACGAATTGTTTATTTATCAAATAAATTAATTAATAACCGATAAAGTATAAAATATGAAAGTTACCATTGTAGGAGCAGGAAATGTTGGAGCTACATGTGCAGATGTTATTTCTTATAGAGGAATTGCAAGCGAAGTAGTGTTGTTGGATATTAAAGAAGGTTTTGCCGAAGGGAAAGCGTTGGATATTATGCAATGTGCGACAAATACAGGTTTTAATACCAAAGTGTCTGGCGTGACTAACGATTATTCTAAAACTGCCGGAAGTGATGTAGTAGTAATTACATCAGGAATTCCAAGAAAACCAGGAATGACTCGTGAGGAATTAATTGGCATAAATGCAGGAATTGTGAAAACAGTTGCTGAAAATGTTCTAAAACATTCCCCAAATACTATAATAGTTGTAGTTTCAAATCCAATGGATACTATGACTTATTTAGCTTTAAAAGCTACCGGAGTACCAAAAAACAGAATTATAGGTATGGGTGGAGCGTTAGATAGTTCTCGTTTCAGAACGTATCTTTCTTTGGCTCTTGATAAGCCTGCAAATGATATCTCAGCAATGGTTATTGGTGGTCACGGTGATACGACTATGATTCCTTTAACTCGTTTGGCTTCTTATAACGGAATTCCGGTAACAGAATTTCTTTCAGAAGAGGTATTGCAAAAAGTAGCTGCTGATACAATGGTTGGCGGAGCTACTCTTACAGGTCTTTTAGGAACATCAGCATGGTATGCGCCAGGAGCTTCTGTTGCGTATCTTGTCGACAGTATTTTAAACGATCAGAAGAAAATGATTGCTTGTTCTGTTTTTGTCGAAGGAGAATACGGGCAAAATGACATATGTATTGGAGTTCCATGTATAATTGGAAAGAATGGAGTTGAAGAAATTTTAGACATCAAATTAAATGACCACGAAAAAGCTTTGTTTGCAAAAAGTGCAGATGCAGTTAGAGGTATGAATGATGCTCTAAAATCGATTTTAGTATAACGATTTTCGTAAAAAAGGGAAAAGACTGCACTTTTGCAGTCTTTTTTTTAAGATTAATTAATAAATAAATTGGTTAATCTTTTCGTTAATTATATATTTGCTCGGTTTAAAAAAAATGTGGTAATTCGTGATCTCGATTTTTTAGTTTTAAAAATTCATGTCAGGGCTTATTTTATGGGACTTTAAAACAAAAACAAACTATAAAACATAATTAATTTTTAGTAATAATGCAGAATAAAGGACTTATTAAATTTTTCGCAATTCTATTTGCATTGGTAAGTATTTACCAACTCTCGTTCACTTTTGTGGCAAATAATGTCAAAAGTGAGGCTAAGGCTTTTGCAGGAGATAATCCTGATAAAGAGCTAAAATATTTAGACTCTATTGGTAAAGAAAAAGTATTTAATCTTGGTTTTTCAGATTTTACTTACAATGAAGTAAAAAATAAACAACTAAACAAAGGTCTTGACTTAGAAGGAGGAATCAACGTTATTCTTCAAATTTCTATTAAGGATGTTTTGAAAGGATTAGCTAATAATTCTAAAAATCCGGTATTTAATAAATCATTAGCCGATGCGTCTGCAAATTTAGAAGGAAATAAAACCTATTTAAGTAAGTTTTTTGAAGCTTTTGAAGCGAATTCAAAAGGAACTGTAAAATTAGCTTCACCTGATATTTTTGCAAACAGAAGTTTGCAGGGAGAAGGTGGAATCGATTTTCAAATGTCTGATTCGCAAGTTCAAAAAGTAATTAAAAGAAAAGTTGATGAGTCTGTTGAAAGTGCTTTTAAAGTATTAAGAGAGCGTATCGACAAATTTGGTGTTACACAGCCAAACATCCAGAAATTAGGAGAAACAGGAAGAATTTTAGTAGAGCTTCCAGGTGCTAAGGATGTAGATAGAATTAAAAAACTATTAGGTGGTAAAGCTCAATTAGAGTTTTGGGAAACTTATAAAATTGAAGAAATTGGAAACTTTTTAGTAGCTGCTAACGAAGCGCTAAAAAAGACTGAAATTAAAAAAATTGAAACTAAAGTTGTTGCTAAAGATTCATTGAATGCTTTATTAACAGATGCTAAAGATTCAGTTGATACTAAAAAAGGAAACAACCCATTATTTGACAAAATGTTAGGTCAGGGTGGTGGACCAATTTTAGGTTATTTCGCTCCAAAAGATACTGCTGTAGTAAACGGGTATTTAAAAAGATCAGATATCAGAGTTTTATTAGGAGCTGACCAACACTATGCAAAATTTGTATGGAGTAAGCCAACTACTATAAATGATGCTAAAGGAAAAAGTATTGAAGCTGTTGAATTATATGCATTAAAAGGAAACAGAGATAACGTTCCTGCGATGAGCGGTGGTGTTGTTACTGATGCAAAAGATACTTTTGACCAATTAGGAAAACCAGCTGTTTCTATGCAAATGAACAGTCAGGGAGCTAAAGTTTGGGAAGAATTAACAGGTAGAGCTTTTTCTCAAAAAAGTTATATTGCTATTGTTTTAGATGATATTGTTTATTCTGCTCCAGGTGTAACTAGTGGACCAATTGCAGGAGGAAGATCTGAAATTACAGGTTCTTTTGATGTTGCTGAAACTAAAGATTTAGCTAACATATTAAATGCAGGTAAATTACCGGCTTCTGCAGATATCGTTCAATCAACTGTTGTAGGACCATCTCTAGGTCAGGCTGCAATTGATGCTGGAACAGTTTCATCTGTATTAGGATTTTTATTAGTTTGTTTATGGATGGTATTCTATTATGGTAAAGCAGGTTGGTACGCTAATCTTGCATTATTATTAAACTTACTTTTCTTATTCGGAATTATGGCAAGTTTTGGTTTTGTACTTACATTACCAGGTATTGCAGGTATCGTACTTACATTAGGTACTGCGGTAGATGCGAATATTATTATATTTGAAAGAGCAAAAGAAGAATTGCGTGAAGGTAAATCTTTATCTGAAGCAGTTGCTGAATCTTACGGATGGCACGGAGCAATGCGTTCTATTATTGATGCGAACGTAACGCACGTTTTAACTGGAGCAATCTTGTTTATTTTTGGAACAGGACCAATTAAAGGTTTTGCATTAACTTTACTTATTGGTATCGTAACTTCAATGTTTACATCAATTTTTATCGCTAGAATCTTTATCGACAGAAATATTGCTGGAAAAGGAGATTTAACTTTCTCTACAAAAATTACTAAAAACTGGTTTACTAATTTCCACTTTGACTTTATTAAAATCAAAAAATTCACTTACATCTTCTCTTCAATTGTAGTTGTGGTAAGTTTAACTTCTATTTTCTTCGTTAACGGATTAGATGAAGGTGTTGATTTTGTTGGAGGAAGAACTTTCCAGGTGAAATTTGAAAAACCGGTAGATGCTACTGTAGTTTCAGATGAGTTATCTGCGGCTTTTGGAACTCCTGTTGAAGCTAAAATTTTAGGTGATGATGATCAATTAAAAATCACTACAAAATATAAGATTAAAGAAGATGGTGTTGCTATCGACGAAGAAGTGAATCAAAAGTTATACAATGCATTGCAAAAGTATTACCCAAACACTTCTTACGATAAATTCATCAACTCGTTTGATGGTAAAAAAATCGGTGTTTTGCAAGCGTCTAAAGTTGGAGCTTCTATCTCTGAGGATATCAAAACAAACTCTTACTGGGCGGTTCTTGGTGCAATGGCAGCTATTTTCTTATACTTAATGGTTTCTTTCCGTAAATGGCAATATTCATTAGGTGCGATCGCAGCTGTAGCGCATGACGTTATCTTTGTATTAGGAATTTACTCTTTATGTTATAAATTCATGCCTTTCCACATGGAAATGGATCAGCACTTTATCGCTGCGATTCTTACCGTTATTGGTTATTCTATGAATGATACTGTAATTGTATTTGACAGGGTTAGAGAGTTTATCATCGGAAACCGTAAAGGTAGTTTTGAAGATATTGTAAACGCTTCTATTAATACTACTTTATCAAGAACGTTGAATACTTCATTAATGATGATCATTGTATTATTGACAATGTTTATCTTTGGTGGTGAGTCTATCAGAGGATTTATCTTCGCAATGTTGATTGGTATTGTTGTAGGAACTTATTCTTCATTATTTATCGCTACACCAGTATTGGTAGACACGATTTCAGGTGATGAAAAACATACAATCGAAGACAAGCATAATAAGGTTTAATTAAAATCTTAGTTTATATGAAAAGATCCGGCGTAAGCCGGATCTTTTTTTTTGTGCTTTGTTATCGCATTATATTTTTTATTCGATGAAAGTTACAGTTCTGTGTATGTGTATGTTTCTCTGTATTGATTTATGGTAATGTTGATTGTGAAAAGTTTGTATGCAGTCTTACTAAAACGTCTTTTGCAAACAGAAAGTTCTGGTTTAGCCCCGATGGAAACCTACCGTCTGGACACAAATATTATTAATCAATTTTGAACACGAATTTGCACAAATTTTAATAGGTTAATTTAGTTTGTGAAATTAATTCCACAAACTAAATTAGTGTCAATTAGTGAAATTCGTGTTTGTTTTGTACTTGTGTCCACACGGTAGGATGGAAACGATATCCTTTTTCCTGCTTCTTTAGGAGGGAAAAGATATAGTGTACAGCGGGAGTGAAAGTTGTTTTGACAAGGATAATCTCTGCTTCTTAAAATAATGAAATTCTTATCGTAACTGCTGGAAAAATAAGACTGAAATATTTGTTTTTGTGCAAAAAAAAAGCCCGATACAAAAATCGGGCTTATCACAATATTGAGGTTTAAATTTTAAGATGCTGCTAAAGGATTTCTTTGTGCTCTGATGATAAAGAAAAGCCCGATAATGATAAAAGGTATGCTTAGCCATTGTCCTGTTGAGAAAATGCCTAATTCGTTCTCGAAACCGCCTTGGCTTTCTTTTACAAACTCTACGATAAAACGTACTACAAATAAAAGAACTAAAAACAATCCGAATAATAATCCTGATTTAAGTCTTGCATTTGTTTTCCAGTACAAGAAATACAGAATAGCAAAAACAAAGATATAAGCGATACCTTCGTATAATTGTGTGGGATGTTTTATAGGAACCTGAGCTAATAAATCAGCGAACTTAGGGTCTGTTGCAATTGCTGTATAAGCCGCTTTTGGATCTGCAATACCTGTTGCGTTTACAGCTTCGGATTTGCTGAATTGATCGTGTAAAAAACGAATTCCAAATGCAGAATCAGTTTCTTTTCCAATGATTTCAGAATTAAAAAAGTTTCCCAGACGAACAAAGATAGCACCACTTGCAACTGGAATTACTACACGGTCTAAAATCCATAATAACGGACGTTTTAAGATTTTTTTGCTGTAATAGTACATTGCAATGATAATGGCGATTGCCGCACCATGACTTGCTAATCCCTGAAAACCTGTGAATTCAAATTTTGGTTCGAATCTAAAAGGTAAAAATATTTCAAGTAAGTGATTTCTAAAATATTCCCAGTCATAAAACAATACATGTCCTAAACGAGCACCTATTAAAGTAGCTAATACAGTCCAGATAAATAAAGAGTCTAATTTGTCGATAGATTCATTTTCGCGTTCGAAAATCTTTTTCATTAGGAACCAGCCTAAGCCAAAAGCAATTACGAACATTAAACTGTAGTAACGAATCATAAAAAATCCTAAGTCGATTCCTTCTGAAGGATTCCAAATGATATTTAAGGAGTGTGTCATATATTAAATTGTTTTTGTGTCTTGTAAAAATAAATATTAAAAACAGAGTTCCTCTTTATAAAAAGTTAATGTTTGTGTGAACATTTCTTCTCAGGAACAGGATCGTAGCCAGTTCTTCCCCAGGGATGACAACTCAAAATTCGTTTCATTCCCAGATAGCCGCCATAAAATAATCCGTGTGTTTGCAAGGCTTGAATCATATAAGTCGAGCATGTAGGTTCGAATCTGCAGCTTGCCGGTGTAAAAGGTGAAATTGCAGTTTGATAAAAGCGTACTAATAAAACAAATGGAGTGATTACTTTCATGATTTATTAGAAAATAAATAGTTATATAGAAAAACTTGTACCTTCTTTACCATCTTTCAGCTGAATACCTAAAGTAATCAACTGATCACGAATCTGATCAGAAAGGGCAAAGTTTTTGTCTGCTCTTGCCTGATTTCTCATTCCGATAAGCATATTGACAACGCCTTCTAATTTATCATTATTGGCATCGGCAGCTTTCTCATCGCTTAAGCCTAAAACATCAAAAACAAAAGCATTCATTGCGGTTGTAAATGAAGTTAAATCTTCAGTAGAGATAGTTTCTTTACCTTCTTTTAATAAATTGATATAACGAACAGCTTCGAACAATTGTGCGATTAAAATAGGAGTATTAAAATCGTCGTTCATTGCATCGTAACATAATTGTTTCCAGGAAGCAATATCTATAGAACTCGTTGCGCTTGCTGAAATAGCAGGCAATGCGTCAACAGCTTCCATTAATCTTTTATATCCTTTTTCGGCAGCAACAATTGCATCATCAGAAAAATCTAAAATACTTCTGTAATGTGCCTGTAACATGAAGAAACGAGTTACCGATGCTGAGAATGCTTTGCTTAAAATGTTGTTATTTCCGCTTAAAATTTCGCCTGGTAAAATGTTATTTCCAGTCGATTTAGCCATTTTCTTTCCGTTCAGAGTCAGCATATTGGCATGCATCCAGTAATTTACCGGAGACTGACCTGTACAAGCTTCGTTCTGAGCGATTTCGCATTCATGGTGAGGAAATTTTAAATCCATTCCACCTCCGTGAATGTCAAAGTGATTCCCAAGATATTTGGTACTCATAGCAGTACATTCAAGATGCCAGCCCGGGAAACCATCACTCCATGGCGAAGGCCATCTCATGATATGCTCTGGTTCTGCCTTTTTCCAAAGTGCAAAATCCTGTGGGTTTCTTTTGTCAGATTGTCCATCAAGATCACGGGTATTCGTTAGCATATCTTCGATATTTCTACCGCTTAATATTCCGTAATTATTTGTTTCATTATATTTTACAACATCAAAATAAACAGACCCGTTGGCTTCGTAACCAATTCCGGTAGCGATAATTTTTTTGATGATTTCGATCTGCTCAATAATATGTCCAGTCGCTGTTGGTTCGATGCTTGGCGGCAAAAAGTTAAAAGATTTCAGGATATCATGAAAATCTACCGTATAGCGCTGTACAACCTCCATAGGTTCAAGTTGCTCTAAACGCGCTTTTTTAGCGATCTTATCTTCACCTTCATCTACATCATCTACAATATGTCCAACATCAGTAATATTTCGAACATAACGAACTTTGTAATCAAGATGTGAAAAATACCTGAATATCACGTCAAAAGACATAAAAGTCCTCACATTTCCTAAGTGCACATTGCTATAAACTGTAGGTCCGCAAACATACATTCCAACATTTCCTTCATGAATAGGATTGAAATTTTCTTTTTCACCTGAAAGTGAATTGTATATTTTTAGATGTTGACTTGTGTATAGTGGCATATTTACTTTATCGTTTGTTGTTTATGGTTTGTTGTTTATGGTTTGTTGTTTTTAGTTTTGAGTCGGAAAAAAACTATTTGAATTTTAATCCTTTGATTTCGCAATTGTTTAAATAGTTCATCATCGCTCCGATTTTGTTCTTTTCTAATTCAGCTATTTCATTTAATTCTAAATGTTGCTCTTCATAATCATTTTTTTTATCAAAAAGCTCGATACGATTGCGATTTTACTTCTCCGGCTGAACCTTTTGCAATGCTCAGAAGTTGAATAAATTCTCTATTACCATTTCGTTCAAAACCTTCAGCAATATTGTCTATAATAGAACCTGAGCTTCTGTCAATTTGATCTTTTAAAGAATAATTTGTCTTTAAGTTTGTATTTTGGATTAGGAATTCGATTTTTTGACAGATTGTCCAGGCCAATCTCCAAATTTCTAAATCTTCGAATTTTTCTATTTTTGCCATAACAACAAACTATAAACAATAAACTTTTTTAGAACTGTGTATCCAATTTAATGTAGTCTAAAAATTCTCTTTTTGTTTGAGGATCTTTAAATTTTCCACCAAATTCAGACGTTACAGTGCTGCTTTCGATATCTTTAATTCCTCTTGAATTTACACAAAGATGTTTGGCATCGATAACACAAGCAACATCATCTGTACCTAAAGCGATTTGTAATTCCTGAACAATTTGCATCGTCAAACGCTCTTGAACCTGAGGTCTCTTAGCATAATATTCTACAATTCGGTTCATTTTAGACAAACCAATCACTCTTCCGCTTGAAATATAGGCAACATGCGCACGTCCGATAATCGGTAATAAATGATGTTCGCAGGTAGAATAAACAGTAATGTTTTTCTCTACCAACATTTCGCCGTACTTGTAATTATTGTCAAAAGTTGAAGCTTTTGGCTTTTTTGTAGGGTTAAGACCTCCAAAAATTTCCTTAACAAACATTTTTGCAACTCGGTTTGGAGTACCTTTTATGCTGTCGTCCGTCAAATCCATTCCTAAAGTTTGTAGAATGTTTTCAACATCTTTTTTTATTTTTTCTATTTTTTCTTCATCACTTAAGTCGAAAGCATCCTGTCTTACAGGATTTTGTGCGTTACTGCTAAAATGATTGTCTCCTATTTCGTCTAAAAAATCTTCGTTATTTATCATTAAAAACTACTATTAATATGGGTATATCTTTTTAAGGCGGTAAAGATAATTAATAAAAAGGAAACCTTTTCTATCGTTTTTACTATTTAATTATTCCTTTTTAGATATAATTTAAATTAAAATCAAAATGCTAATTTTTTATAAAATACAAAAGGCAATAACATAGTACGTTATTGCCTTTTGAGAGTCCTTGATTTTTGTTATTATTTCTTGTTGTAAACTAAAAGAGCTTCTTTTAAAATGTTTACAGCAGTAATTAAATCTTTTTTGTTTAAGACATAGGCAATTCTTACCTGATTAAGTCCCATTCCCGGTGTCGAATAAAATCCGGCAGCAGGAGCAACCATTACAGTTTCTCCGTTCAGGTCATACGTTTCAAGAAGCCATTGTGCAAAATCATCGGCATTTTCTATTGGCAATTGTGCAATGCAATAAAATGCGCCTTTTGGTTTAGTGACAATAACACCTTCAATTTTATTCAATTCAGTAATTAGTGTGTCGCGGCGTCCTTTATATTCAGAGATTACTTCATCAAAATAACTCTGTGGTGTGTCTATTGCAGCTTCGCAGGCAATTTGCTCAATTGTAGGCGGGCTTAAACGCGCTTGGGCAAACTTCATTACCG
Organism: Flavobacterium sp. NPDC079362; assembly: GCF_050267765.1. Taxonomy (NCBI): domain Bacteria; kingdom Pseudomonadati; phylum Bacteroidota; class Flavobacteriia; order Flavobacteriales; family Flavobacteriaceae; genus Flavobacterium; species Flavobacterium sp. NPDC079362. The sequence continues at coordinate 52,222 of NZ_JBNNFM010000017.1, forward strand.
TAGACAGTACGTCTTTATTTTTTGTTGCCAGACAGCCAATTCTTGCGCCACACATACTGTAACGTTTTGAAACAGAGTCGACCATAATAACATTTTGCTGTACATCTTCAAGATTCATTACAGAAAAATGAACATCATCTCCATCGTATAAAAACTCACGATATACCTCGTCAGCAATTAAATATAAATCGTGTTTTTTAATTAAACCTGCTAGTTGCTTAATTTCACCTTCTGAATATAAATAACCCGTTGGATTACCGGGATTACAAATTAATATCGCTTTTGTTTTTGGTGTAATCAATTTTTCAACCGTCTCGATACTTGGCAAAGCAAAAGCACTTTCGATAGTCGAAATTACAGGAACTACAGTTGCGCTCGTAGAAGAGGCAAATGCATGGTAGTTCGCATAAAAAGGTTCAGGAATAATAATTTCATCTCCCGGATCTGTAATTGTGGCTAATGCAAACAATAAGGCTTCAGAGCCACCAGTAGTAATAATGATGTCTTCTGAGTTAACATTTACGTTTTGACGCTGGTAAAAATTTGCTAATTTTTTTCTATAACTTTCATATCCTGCAGACGGACTGTATTCTATAATAGTTAAATCAATATTTTTTACCGCCTCGATGGCCACTTCGGGTGTCTTGATATCCGGTTGACCAATGTTTAAATGATACACTTTTTTTCCTTTTTGTTTTGCAGCATCTGCAAAAGGAGCAAGTTTACGTATCGGTGATTCGGGCATGTTTCTGCCTTTGTGAGAAATTGTTGGCATGAGTTTTTATTATTGAAGTGCAAATTTGCGTTTTTTTTTCGAATTTAACGTAAACATTACGGGTACTTATTAAAATGTGTCAAATATCAATATTTTTAGTAATTTTATCATAAAATATTATCAATGAAAAAATATTTTATAGTGTTTTTTGGGCTTTTAACATCTTTTACGCTTTTGGCCCAAGGTGATTTCTTAATCGAAAACCGCAATAAGAAGGTTACTATTCCTTTTAAGCTGATTAATAACCTTGTTTTTATTCCTATAAAAGTAAACGGCATTGAATTAAACTTTCTACTTGATTCCGGTGTCGAAGAAACAATTTTGTTCAGTATGGAAGAAAGACAGGAAGTGAGTTTTAAAAACATTGAAAAAATAAAACTGAGAGGATTAGGGAGTGAAGTAGAAATCGAAGGATTAAAATCGACCAATAATATTTTAGAAACGCATGGTTTAAAATCAGGAAATCATTTAGTGTATATAATTTTAGATCAAAGTTTTAATTTGTCTTCACATATAGGTATTCCGGTAAATGGTATTATAGGATATAAATTTTTTAAAAATAATATAGTAGAGGTCAATTATCAAAAAAAGAGAATTGTAGTTTATCTTAATAATGAGGAAACTCGTAAAAGGCTGGATAAGAAGTTTAAAGCAATTCCCATAACTATCGAAAGATCTAAGCCCTATATTTATGCCAAAGCAATTGTAGATACAGTTACCATACCTGCAAAACTACTTATTGATATAGGAAATAGTGATGCTTTTTGGATTTTTGAAAACAATAAAATTAAGTTACCTAAAAAGAATTTTCCTGATTTTTTAGGAAAAGGTTTTAGTGGGGATATCGAAGGGCATCGCGCTAAAATTGATAATTTTTTAATTGCCGACTTTAATTTTAAAAAGCCAATTGTATCGTTTCCGGATTCAAGTTCTATCAAGAACGTAAATATGGTTCCGGATCGGATTGGGTCTGTTGGGGGGGAAGTTCTAAAAAGGTTTACAGTGGTTTTAGATTATGCGGATAAGAAGCTATATCTTAAAAAAAACAATAAATTTTCAGAACCCTTCACATATAATAAAAGTGGAATTACCATTCAGCACAACGGACTGCAATGGGTTCAGGAAACGGTTCATTTAGAAATGGTAAAAGTTGCGACGACTTTAGAGGAGGTTCAAGCTGATAATAAAAAAGATGGGGAGTTTAAATATAAGTTTTCCTTAAAACCTGTTTATGAGATTGTAAATATTCGTAAAAATTCTGCAGCAGAAAAATGCGGTTTGCAAAAAGGGGACATTATAGTGAGTATCAATAAAAATGTTCCCTATAAATATTCATTGCAACAGATCAATACACTTTTAAAATCAGAAGAAGATATTTGGATTAATCTCGAAGTAGAAAGAAATAGTGTGATTTTAAAATTCAGATTTAAGCTTGAAGATGAGTTGTAAAATACTTATTCATAATTGTTTAAGATTTAAACAAAATTATCTGTGATTAATGTATATTTTCGGAATTGATTGAATTTTGTGAAAATTTGACTATTAAATCATGTTTTTTGATGTATGAACATTATTATTTTATTATGTTTATCGAAAAATAGCATTTTATGATCAAAAACTACACTAATTTCTTACTATTTGTATTGTTTTTTGTTTTTTTATCGGTTTTACCTTCACAAATGGCTGCACAATGTGCAGGGAATGATGCACAAAAAATAATTTGTGATATTCAGGATGCAGCTAATAAAACCCTTTCTTTATTTTCCTTATTAGACGGTTCTCCTATTGCAGGAGGAAAATGGTCTGACGATAATAACTTTAGAGGCCTGGACTCGATTACAGGAAATCTAAACGCACAGCTTATTAGAAAAGGTGGTGTTTATCATTATACGTATACTGCTCCCGATGTTGCAGGATGTGTAGATAATAAATCGACTATAACTCTTACTATTGGCGCTTATGCAGGAATTGGATCTAAAGCTACTGTATGTAGTGAAGCGGGAGGTTTTAATCTTTTTACGGCATTTGATAGTACAGTTATGGGACCGCATGAAAACGGAATCTGGAGAGATGCTTCAGGGAGAATTTTAGGATCGTCCTTATTAGAAATTGGAAAAATAGAAGAAACAATAACCCGTAAATTTACGTATGAAGTGCCAGTCGTGCCTGAGTGCCCGTTAACACCACTCGTTACAACTGTATTTGTAACTATAGTAAGGACACCTGAACAGGGGAAATCAATAGAATTACGATTATGCGGTACTACTGATCTGGACGGTTACACTAACTTTGATATGTTCGAACTGCTTACAGGTGAAGATCCTGACGGTGTTTGGAAGGGTCCTGATATCACGACAAGATCCGATCATAATATCAATCTTAAGCAATTGTTTGATACCTACGGTGCGAGCCAATATAATTATGAGTATACTGTTTTTGCCGTTCCTAACCAGAATGTTTGTAAAGATAAAACTGCCTATGTAACAATTACACTCGAAAAAAAGATTGATTTTACAGGTACAAAAATTGCTATAGCTAAGGATATTTGCGAAAGCGATATTGCTACTGCTGCTTATTCTGCAAAAATTACGCAAGGACCACAGAATATTCCCAATGGAGAATATAAAATTACATATAGTGTTGCAGGACCAACCGGAGGATCAGAAAGTATAACAGCAAATTTCATAAACGGAATAGCTGATTTTCTAATCGAATCTTCTTATTTTAAAAGAGTCGGTAAATATACTGTAACTGTTACAAGTATTATCCCGCTAAGTGGCAAAGGATTGTGTGCCAATATGTTTAGTCCTTTTTCTTCTGATTTAAATATTTATCCGTTGCCGCGTTTGAATAATGCTGTAATAACCGCCAGTCCAGTTTGTCAAAATAATAATGCAACAATTCAAATTTCGAATGCAACTCAATTAACTGATGGTGATTATCGTATTGTTTACAATATCAATGGCGATAATTTAGCGACAGCGCAAACGGCAAATATTAAGGCTGTGGGTGGTAAAGCAACTTTTGAAATCCCTGGAAACTTAAACGCAAAAAGCGGATTGTCTGTAATTACTATTACTACTATCACCAATATTACAAACCCAACTCCGCAATGTACTAATACAGCAAATGTTATTGGCAACGTGACTATTAATCCTTTGCCTGCTGCTGCAAATATAAAAATATTAGTCAATAATAATTGTTTAAACGGAGTGTTTACCGCTGTAGTTTCAGGATTAGGAAATTTAGCCAAAGCAAAACTTTCTTATTTGCTTTTAGAGAGTAATCCTTCGGTAGAACAAAACGTGGATTTGAATGTTTTAAACGGAAATGCCAGTTTTGTAATTCCATCAAATTTACTTGTAAACACAGGTTCTACTACAATCTCGATTACTTATGTAACAAATGATGCAACAAGTTGTGGTAGTACTTTGGTAAGTGTATTAGATAGTTTTATAATAAATTCTATTCCGGCCGCGCCAATTGCCGGAAATCAGGAATTTTGCAAAGTCGACAGAGCGACAATTGCAAATTTAACTCCACGGGGTTCTCAATATAAATGGTATAGTTCTGCAACGTCAACAACGCCGCTTGCTGATAGCTATGTGTTGAAATCAGAAGATTATTATATAAGAGAAACCTCTCCTGCAAGTTGTATATCGCCTCCTAATATGATTTCGGTGCTTGTAAATGATGTACCGGCTCCCATTTTAAATCCCGGAGGTACAGATTTTTGTGGTTTGAAAAATCCAACTGTTGCTGATTTATCAAAAGCTACCAATGTAGGTGCCAGCGTTGCCTGGTATGATGCTGAAAATAATGGAAATTTACTGACTTCGACAACATTATTGGTTCATAAAGCGACTTATTACGGATTTGATCTTTCGAATGTGACTAATTGTATTTCTGATGATTATCTGGAAGTTTCAGTTTCATTATCAGATTGTGATCCTGCGCAATATGCATTTTTTATTCCAGACGGGTTTTCGCCAAACGGAGACAATGTAAACGATACTTTCAGGATTCCTGATATTGAATTTTTATATCCGGATTATACGATTGAAATTTTCAATAGATACGGAAATGTAATGTTTAAAGGAAATGCAAATACAGCCAATTGGGACGGAAGAAATTCTGAATCGGCAGGTTTTGGTGGCGGAATAGCGCCAAATGGAGTCTATTTTTATATTGTCAATTTTAATAAAGACAATAGAAAAGCGCAACAAGGCCGACTTTACCTAAACCGATAATTTCTTTTTATATTATTAATATAATTTTCAAATGAAAAAAATAATACTCTTTATATCTTTTCTCTTTTATATAACATCAGCCTCAGCGCAACAAGATCCGGAATACACACATTATATGTACAATATGAGTGTTGTAAATCCGGCCTATGCAACTGGAGTTCCTGCAATGTTAAACCTTGGTGGATTGTACAGAACGCAATGGGTGGGCGCTGTTGGTGCTCCAAAAACATTTACTTTTTTTGGGCATACTGCTGTGACTGATAAAGTCGAGGTGGGTTTGTCATTAGTTTCAGATGATATTGGTGACGGCGCTAAAAAGGAGAATAATTTCTACGCTGATTTTGCTTACGTCTTAAATTTAGGCGGGAAAAATAAACTTTCGTTAGGGCTAAAGGCAGGTTTTACTTCGCTTCAAACTAATTTTAACGGATTTAAATTTAGTGACGCGGAAACAGATTTGGCTTTCGCCGATAATATAAACGTGACGAGACCCAACATTGGAGTAGGTGCCTATTATTTTAGGGATAATTTCTACGTAGGATTATCAGCGCCAAATTTATTAAGTTCAAAACACATCGAAGAGAAATCAAGGATTAATGCTTACGGATCAGAAGCAATTCATACTTTTTTGACTGCAGGATATGTTTTTGAGATCAATGATATGGTAAAGCTAAAACCGGCGTTTATGTCAAGGTTTGTATCAGGCGCTCCAATTTCTGTAGACCTTACAGCCAATGTTTTGTATAATAATAAGTTCGAATTAGGTGCTGCTTACAGAGTAAACGATGCCGTGAGCGCTTTAATGAATATAAATGTTACGCCTTCACTTAGAGTTGGTTATGCGTATGATCATACACTTTCGAATATGGGGCAGTTTAATTCCGGAACACATGAAATTATGCTGCTTTTTAATTTGGATTTATTAGGAAAAGGATATGATAAATCACCAAGATTCTTCTAAAATGAAAAATGTGAAAAAACTACTCGTTATTATATTCGTATTTTCAATACAGTTTATAAATGCTCAGGATCTTGAATTGGCAAGGGCAAAAAGATTTTTTGACAAAACTTATTATAGTGAAGCAATTGTTTTATATGAAAAGTTGATTGAGAACAAACCTTCACAGGAAGTTATAAAAAATCTTGCTGACTCTTATTTTTATACCAACGATTTGATAAAAGCGCAACGCTATTACAGACTTTTAATTCAAAAATATAATAATGATTTAGATAGGAATTATTATTTCAGGTATGCTCAGACTTTAAAAGCAAGCAATAGTTATGAAGATGCAGATGCAGCATTAAAAGACTATTATGCAAAATCTGCAAATGCTAATGATGTTGCTAATTTTGAAAAAGAGATTAAGATATTAGAAAATGTTTCTGCAATCGGGCAACGATTTGATATTAAAAATTTAGCCATCAATACACCAAATTCTGAATTTGGAGCTGTAAAGTATAATGATAATCTGGTTTTTGCAGGCGTAAAACTCAAACCGGGATTGTTTGATAAAAAGTTCAAATGGGACAATGAAACCTATTTGAATTTAGTCGAAATTCCGATAAAGAATATTAATTCAGCCGATTCTATTGTACATTATTTTGCTAAAGAATTAAAAACGGGAATGCATGAATCCAACGCTGTTTTTACAAAAGATGGCAAGACAATTTATTTTACGCGAAATAATTCTAAAAAAGGAAGCAAGAAAACAGACGATAAAAAAATCTCAAACCTTCAAATTTTTAAAGCTGAATTGATTAATGGAAAATGGGTAAATGTTGTATCACTACCATTTAATAGTCCTAATTATTCAGTAGAACATCCAGCTCTGAGCACTGATGAAAAAGTACTGTATTTTGCTTCAGATATGCCGGGAACATTTGGTTCTTTCGATATTTATTCAGTCAATATTAATAAAGGAGCATTTGATACACCCAAAAACCTGGGGCCTATTATTAATACAGATAAAAGAGAGCAGTTTCCTTTTGCTTTGTCAGATAACAAACTTTATTTTTCTTCGAATGGGCATTTAGGATATGGATCTCTTGATGTTTTTGTTTCGGAAATTAGCGGAAATGAATATTCGAAACCTGTAAATATAGGTTTGCCATTAAACTCAAATCGCGATGATTTTTCGTTTATTATAGATACAAATACTAAAGAAGGTTTTTTTGCATCGAATAGGGAAGGCGGAAAAGGGAGTGACGATATTTATTGGTTTAAAGAAACTAAAGAATTGATTGTAGAAGATTGCAAACAGTTTATTGCAGGAACGATTACAGATATTGATACTCATTTATCTTTAGAGAATGCAATTGTAATCTTGCAGGATACTGATAAAAAGACTTTGAAGACAGTTACTACAGCAGCAGACGGAAAATTTAGTTTTACAGTTTCTTGCGAGAGTTCGTTTACGGTTTTGGCTTCTAAAGAAAAGTATACTAGCGAATCGAGATCATTATCTTCTGGGAAAACCAGAAACGCAAGCAATGATGCTTCGATGGCATTGAAATCTGTTGAGATTATAAAATTAGAACAACAGCAAATTGCAGAAACAAAAAAGAAAGAGGAAGAACTTGAAAGAGGACGTAAAAAAGAAAGGGAAGCATTAGATGTTATTGCGTTAAAAGTAGCGCAGAAAAAAACGAAAGAAGATCAGATTGCAGCAGCAGAAATAAAGAAGAAAGAAAAAGCTGAAGAAGCTGCAGCAACAGAAATCAAGAAAAAGGAAAAAATAAAACAGATTTTAGTAGAAGAAAAGGACGTTATTAAAGACAACAAAGACAGATTAATCATAAAAACGGATCCTATTTATTTTGACTACAATTTATGGTACATCCGTAAAGAATCTAAAGTTATTTTAGGTCGTGTTGTAGCATTAATGAAGAAATATCCTGACATGGTTATCGAAATAGGATCTCATACAGATTCTCGGGGAAATGAAAAGTTTAATGAAAATTTGTCTCAAAAACGAGCTAATTCAACCAGGGATTTTATCATAGAATTAGGGATTAATGCAAAGAGAGTTCAGGCAAAAGGTTACGGAGAATCTGTGCCTATCATAAAATGCAAAACAGATGATGCCTGCTCAGAGGAAGAGCACGAATTAAACAGAAGATCTGAATTTGTTATTAAGAATTTATAGACTTCTTTTACTTACAATAAGTTAACCTAAAAGTCCTGAAACCCGATTTCATTAATTTAAGTTTTTAGAAAATAAAATTATTGCAAATCAAATCTGTTTTTTATCTGCGTTTTTACGAAGTAAATCTGTTTTATCCGCGTCAAAATTAGACGCTGATTTTACTGATTCGCTAAAGCGAAAACGCTGATAAAAATGGATTTTTCTAATTACTTTCTTGATTAAACGGTTAAATAATTTTCTTGATTTCTCATTAACTTAATGACATTGCCCGAAGCCTCGGGATTAAAACTTGTTAGTTTTTTAATTTTAATTCAGAAGTCTTTTTTTTAGCTTCTTTTTTATTTAACTTTATAAGATAACAACGAACCTAAAAAATAATCTATGAAAAAGTTAGTCATATCTTGTTTGCTTTTGTCTTTGATTGGACTGCAAAGCTGTAAAAATGATGAAAAACAAAAAAAAGAAGCTGAAGCTGCTCAGGCCGAAGCTGAAAAAGTCGTAAGTACAGAATGCTATAAAGCGGTGTATGAAAAAGATACAATCGATTTAAAATTAAATACTTTAAAGAACGGTAAAATTGGAGGGGATATGGTAATGAAAGTTGCTAATGCGCCAGAGAAAATAGGAGAACTTAAAGGAGAATTTAAAGGAGATACATTATTTGTAGATTATACTTTTAAGGAAAAAACAAATAAAAATCAGACGTTCAAAAATCCGATGGCATTTTTAAAACGTGACAACCAACTTATTTTAGGAAACGGAACCATGCAAACTACGATGGGCGTTACTTATTTGGTAAAAGATAAACCTATCGATTTTGATCGTGTAAAATATAAATTTTCAACTTCTGAATGCGTTGAGAAAGCACAAAACTAGCCACAATCTTGTTCATTTCGACAGAGGAGAAATCACACAAGTAATGCTGTTACTAAAAGTTTTAGAACTTTGACAAAGATTTGACAATTTAGATACTCACTATCTATAAGCAAACCCAACAGATTTCAATAACCTGTCGGGTTTAATTTAAAATATAGTTACAAAAAAAGCCGTTCCTTTTAAGAACGGCTTTTACTATTTTTAGATTTTTGTTTTGTTATAAAACTTCACCTTTGATTTTTAAGGCGACTCTACCATCAGGGTAGTTGACAGCATTGGTTTCAACGGTAATTGTTTTGCGAATTGGACCGGAAGCCATGTTGTATTTTACATCAATTTTACCTTTTTTACCGGGCATTACTGCTGCTGCGGGTTTGGTGACTACTATAGAACTTACTGTAGATTCTGCGCCGGTTACTAAAAGCGGTGCATCTCCTGTGTTTGTAAATTCAAAAGAGCGAACTCCGTTGTCACTTTTTGAAATTTTACCATAATCAATGGTATTGTCTTGGGCTGCAAATTCAATTTTTGGGCCGTTTTGTGCATAACCTATTGCGCTAAACAATACGACAGCAATAAAAGAGGCTACATTTTTCATTTTGAAATTGTTTTTAAGTTGTAAGTAAATATACATTCTTTTAATTAACACACAAATTATTAATTCTCTTTTTATAGTGTACTTAATTATTTACTTTTGCTGTCAAATATAATTACAAAAATTGAACCAAGTTTTTGTTTAATTGTTTAAATGTTAATTTGTTTAATCAATTGAAGTTCTGTAAATTTTGTTACGGACGCAAAAAAACAAACAGTTAAACAAATCCACGGTTAAACAATTAAAACGAATTAACGATTAAACATATCTATAATAAATGAGTATTCCAGCACAATTTGACGCTAAGACGATCGAGAATAAATGGTATGATTACTGGATGAAAAACAACTATTTTCATTCAGAACCAGATCATAGAACACCTTATACAATTGTAATCCCGCCACCAAATGTCACTGGAGTCTTGCACATGGGGCATATGCTGAACAATACCATTCAGGATGTTTTGATTCGTAGAGCACGTCTTAAAGGTTTCAATGCTTGTTGGGTTCCGGGAACGGATCACGCTTCTATTGCAACTGAGGCCAAAGTTGTAGCAAAATTAAAAGCAGAAGGAATCAATAAAAATGATTTAACCCGCGAAGAATTTTTGGCACATGCCTGGGAATGGACAGATAAATATGGTGGAGTAATCCTGGATCAGCTTAAAAAATTAGGTGCTTCCTGCGATTGGGAAAGAACGAAATTTACTATGGATCCTGATATGTCAGCTTCTGTAATTAAGTCTTTTGTTGACCTATATAATAAAGGATTAATCTACAGAGGGTACCGTATGGTAAACTGGGATCCTGAAGCAAAAACAACTTTGTCTGACGAAGAGGTTATTTATGAAGAACAACAAGGAAAATTATTTTTCTTGAAATATAAAATCGAAGGTTCAGAAGATTTCTTGACTATTGCGACAACACGTCCTGAGACTATCTTTGGAGATACTGCTATTTGTATCAACCCAAATGACGAACGTTTTACTCATTTGAAAGGTAAAAAAGCGATTGTCCCTATTTGTGGAAGAGTAATCCCGATTATCGAAGATGAATATGTAGATGTAGAATTTGGAACCGGATGCTTAAAAGTAACTCCGGCGCATGACATGAATGATAAAGCGTTAGGAGAGAAACACAATCTTGAAATCGTTGATATTTTTAATGAAGATGCTACATTAAATAGTTTTGGATTGCATTACCAAGGGAAAGATCGTTTTGTGGTTCGTATCGAAATTGCAAAAGAATTAGAAGAAATTGGAGCTTTGGCAAAAACCGAAATCCACTTAAATAAAGTTGGAACGTCTGAAAGAACTAAAGCGGTAATCGAACCAAGATTATCAGATCAATGGTTTTTGAAAATGGAAGATTTAGTAAAACCCGCAATTAAATCTGTTTTGGTTGATGGAGATATTAAATTACACCCAAAACGTTTCGAAAACACTTACGCACATTGGTTAAACAATATTCGTGATTGGAATATTTCCCGTCAGTTATGGTGGGGACAACAAATTCCGGCTTATTATTACGGAGACGGAAAAGAAGATTTTGTAGTTGCAGAAACTATCGAAGAGGCGCTAGCTTTAGCTAAAGAAAGAACTTCAAACCTAAAACTTGAAACAAAAGATTTAAGACAAGATGTTGATGCTCTAGACACATGGTTCTCATCCTGGTTATGGCCAATGTCAGTTTTTGGCGGAATCATGGATCCTGAAAGTGAAGATTTTAAGTATTATTATCCAACAAACGACTTGGTTACAGGTCCGGATATTTTGTTTTTCTGGGTTGCCAGAATGATTATTGCCGGTTATGAATATGCTGGTGAAAAACCATTTACAAATGTATATCTAACAGGTTTAGTACGTGATAAACAACGTCGTAAAATGTCTAAATCATTAGGAAATTCTCCTGATCCTTTAGACTTGATCGAGAAATTTGGTGCAGATGGTGTTCGTGTAGGATTGCTTTTAAGTGCTTCTGCAGGAAACGACATTATGTTTGATGAAGAATTATGTAATCAGGGAAAAGCATTCTCTAATAAGATATGGAATGCCTTTAAATTGATAAAAGGATGGGAAGTTTCTGAAACTATTCCACAACCGGAATCATCAAAAGTAGCCATCGAATGGTACGAAGCCAAGTTGCAGCAAACCTTAGTTGATATCGAAGATAATTTTGAAAAATACAGAATTTCAGATTCTTTAATGGCGATCTACAAATTGGTTTGGGATGATTTCTGTTCTTGGTTTTTAGAGATGATCAAACCTGCATACCAACAGCCAATTGACAAAGCAACGTTTGATAAAGCGATCGAAATGTTAGAAAGTAATTTAAAATTACTTCATCCTTTCATGCCTTTCTTAACAGAGGAAATTTGGCATTTAATTGCTGACAGAACTCCTGAAGAAGCTTTGATCGTTTCGACATGGCCAGAATTAAAACCTTTTAACGCAGGTTTAATTACTGATTTTGAAAGTACTATTGAAGTAATTTCAGGAATCAGAACCATTAGAAAAGATAAAAATATTCCGTTTAAAGATGCTATCGAATTAAAAGGAATCAATAGTGAGAGTCTTACAACTTACTTCGATACAATCGTAACGAAACTAGGAAATATCTCGGCTTTCGAATATGTTTCTGCTAAAGTAGACGGAGCATTGTCTTTTCGTGTAAAATCAAATGAATATTTCATTCCAATTTCAGGAGGAAATATTGATGTTGAAGCTGAAATTGCAAAACTAACTGCAGAGTTGGTGTATACGCAAGGTTTCTTAAAATCAGTTCAGTCAAAATTATCAAATGAAAAATTTGTTGGTGGTGCACCGGAAAAAGTTTTGGCTAACGAAAGACAAAAAGAAGCTGATGCTTTAGCAAAAATCACTACTATAGAGCAAAGTATTGCTGGATTGAAATAAGATCAGTTTTACTTTTTAGATACAAACCCGACATGTTTTTTTGAATGTGTCGGGTTTTATTTTGTATGAATATTTTCTGTCACGAATTCACGAATTAAAATTTTGACGATTAAAAACAAAAAAACTCATTTAACGATAATAAATGAGGTTTTGTATTAAAGTCCAAAAGCTTCTTCTATTCTTCAAAAAGGTAGAAAAAGCCCTGGCAGATTAAAATCTAATTCAAATTTTTAGAACTTATATCTTAAGCTTGTCATTACCTGACGTGGTGCAATTGGATTCACACTATAATTTTCGTGAACCGTATAATTCAATTCGTTTGTAATGTTTGATAATTTGCATAATATTGAGATCTTTCTCCAGGTATATCCTGCAGATATATCAATTGTTGTGTAAGCTTCTAAAGGAATTTCTCTATCATTGATAGTTTGAACTCCTGTAGTAGGGTTAATTACTATTAGGTTATTCCATCCACCGGTTCTTTTTCCGATATAATTACCTATTGCTCCAACAGAAACACCTTTAAGGAAACCATCTTGCAGCGTGTAGAAGAAACTTAAATTTGCCGTGTTTGCCGGTGTTCTTACTAAACGATCCCCTTCGATAAAACTTCCGTTTAATCCTGAAGTTTTTGTGTAGCGCATATCGTTGTAGCTATAACCTGCAATAATGTTCAAACCTTCAACTGGTCTTGCTGTAATATCAACTTCAACACCTTTACTTTTAGTTTCTCCACTTAATACTTTTACGTTTGTATCTGAGTTTGGCGTTCCGTCAGCTTTAAATTCAGCTGTTTGTGCCAGGTTGCTGTTTGTGATCTGGTATACTGTAACGTTTGTGCTCAATAAACCTCTCCAGAAATCTTTCTTGATACCTGCTTCGTATTGATCAATAATAGATGGTTTTATTGGTTGTAAATCAACAGTTGTTCCTGTGTTTGGCGTAAATGAGTTAGAATAACTTGCAAACAAAGACGTGTTTTTTGTTGGCTGATATACTAAACCTACTTTAGGAGAAAAAGCCTGATCTGTTAGTTTTTGTCCTTCTGCAACTGTAATTGGTGTTTTAGTATAATCAGTTGTTGTTGCTTGAGTTTCCTGCCATGACCAGCGTAATCCTGCTAAAACTTTAAATTGGTCTGTAATCGAGATTAAATCCTGAGCGTAAACCCCAAAACGATTCGAATCTGTATTTACAAGTTTAGTTGCATTTGCATTTGGGATATCCATACGTTGATTATCGTAAATAAGGTCATAAATATTTACGCGATCGTATGCATTTGCAATGAATTTTCCTTTAGCATCTTTTACCATTTTTTCATCAAAGGCATAAGTATAGGCTTGTGTAAATGAGTTTTCAAAATCAACACCGGTAAAAACCTGATGTTTCACTTTTCCAGTATAAAAAATCCCTTGTAAGCTCAATTGTTGTCCCATGATTTGCTCAAAGTTGTGATTTTGACCTAACGGACGAATGTAATCTCCATCTTTATAATTCGGGATCGTAATATCAATAGAAACACGTTCAGTTCCTTTAGAAGTTCTGTCATAGTTTTGGAATGAAGTATTGAAATTCAATTTCCAGTTATCATTAAAATTATGGTTTACTAAAGCAGAAATACTTGTTTGAGTTGTTTTTCCGTAAGACCAAAGTGCTCCTAAGTATTTGCTTCGTGGCACATCAGCAATTTCTTTACCAATAATTCCAGTTCCAAAATCCGGAGTCCAGTCATAACTAAGATAATCTCCTTGTAGTGTAATTTGAGTTTTGTCGCTTACTTTAAATAAAAACGATGGATTGATGTAATAACGTTCGTTTTTTACGATATCTCTAAAGCTTTCTGAGTTCTCATACGTACCTGTAAAACGAAAAGCAATGTATTTATTTAATGGCCCGTAGATATCAATTGATGGTTTATAAAAAGAATTGCTTCCCATTTGCATAGAAACTTCTCCACCTTTTGTAAACTGAGGTGTTTTTGTAACCATGTTCAGGATTCCTCCCGGAGCAACGTTACCGTATAATAAAGCAGCACTTCCTTTTAAGAATTCTACTTTTTCTAAAGAAGAAACTTCAGGCATAGATCCGCTGCTGAAACGAAAACCGTTTTTAAACATATTATTGGCACCCATATCATAACCTCTTGAAAAGAATGACTCCTGAGCACCACCACGAGCTGATCCTACATAAACACCATTTAGGTTTTTTACCACTTCACTAAGTCTGATAGCTTGTTGTTGTATGATAACATCATTTCCAATAATCTGAACACTTTGTGGCAAGTCCATTACTTTAATACCTGAACGAGCAGCTTCAATTGGCTTTTTAGGTTTGTTTGTAGTAATTAAAACTTCATTAAGAGTTTCTCCCTTTTTGTTTTTTACAGTATCATTTACAGCCGAAGTATTTTCTGCAGCAGCGTACTCCTGACTATATGAGGCAAAACTAAGCAAGGATAAAGCGAGTAGTAAATTATATTTCATGGTATTTATTTAGATTGAATAAGAATAACTATTTTTTTTGCAAATATAAGGGCACATAGATGTTTTAACAAAATTTAACAAGACATTTTCTCGCTTAAATCTTTCTTAGTTTTTTATTAAGATTAGCTTAAGATTTTGCTATTCCGATTTTAATTCTTTATTAATAAAGAATAGTTCTAAATAATATTTTGAATTATGTCACGTCTTTGTACAAAAAAACCTTGTTAAGAGAACAAGGTTTTGAGTGAAGAAAAATTTCTTTATTTTTTAGCTGAAAAAAGCAGTTTGAAAATTATTTAACTGTAACAAAGTAAGTAGCCATTTTCCAGATTTCATCGTATTTTTTGCCATTGTGTTCTCCGGCAGCTTTCTCAGTATAAGCAAATTCTACCATATAATTTCCAGTCCAGATTGGTGTAAATGAAAATTGACCTTTGTCGTTTGTCCATAATTCTTTTTCCCAACCATTGGGAGCAATTACTTTTATTTTTTGCTCTTTTGCAGCAACACCTTCATATAATGCAAAACCATCAATTTTGACATTCTTTTTTGCTATGTCAGCATTTTCGCTAAACACACCAATAACATTATTGTTGGCAGTTGCATAATTTCCTGCAGTTTTATTTCCAACTACAACAGTAGCGCTTGAATTGTAATCTAAAACCATAGTTCCGTAAACATCTTTTACCTTGTGGTGCATTACAACAGTATAAACTCCATCTTCATCCGGAGTAAAAAACGCTTGATATTTATTGTCTAAAGCTTTTGAAGTAAGTTTTGTTTCCTTTTTTGAAGGAGAAACCAATACCAAAGTAAAGTCCTTCAAATCAGAGAACCATTTGTCTGCTTTTGTAATGTCATTATCTGAAAATTCTCCAAAATAAACTGAAATTTCCTGAGCTTTTCCTTTTGTTCCGGTAGCTTTGGTTTCGATCCAGAGAGCGTGAGCAAATAATTGTGGGGTGGCAACCAACATTAAAAGTAAAAATGCTATTGATTTTAAAGTTTTAGATTTCATAGGATGAAGTTTAAATTTTATTAATTAAAATATTTTTCACAAACTTAAGTCTTATTTAGAATAATTAAAAATAAAAACTTAAAAAAAGAGTAACAATACAATTTCGTTTGTTATAATCTTGACTTTTCTCCCAGATCAAAAGCACTTCTGGTCATGATAAATTAGCTTAGCATTATGCACGATGAAATGTAAAAAATCATTGTTTTCGAACATAGAATTTTATCTAAATAATTTGCACCTGTATCAAATTCTGAACTCTTTAATTGGTTTTGCAAAGACTTGATTTAATCTGCCTATTGCCATATTTTGTCAATTTTATTTTAGAATTTATTCAAAATAACAAGACAAATAATATTTTCGGGCTTTTATTAAAAAACATGAAAAGGGTAGAAGTTACACTTCAAAACCTTAATTTTGTAGCCTTATAAAGAAATGCTCTTCATGATTTTACCCTTTTTTAAAAAATTACAAAACACCCCCAGGGGATTCCGTATAGCCAACACTGTATTTTTTTTCCTTTCCGGATTTGGATATTCTTCGTGGGTCTCCCGAATTCCGCATATAAAAGCACAGTTGCATTTATCTGAAGCTCAGTTTGGAACTGTTTTATTTGCTTTTCCGATTGGTTTAATGCTCACAATGCCGTTTACAGGAAAACTATTAAATAAATACAGTAGTCGGTATGTGATGCTGTTAGGAGCCATCATGTTTAATATTGTATTGGCTTTGCCTGGTTTAGCTGCTTTTGTATGGCAATTGGTGATTATCCTTTTAATCTTTGGGGCATCTCGTAATATTTTCAATCTGTCTATTAATGCACAATCGCTTGAGGTTCAAAAATTATATCCGCAATCGATCATAACCCGTTTTCATGCCGTTTGGAGTATTGCCGTTTTTGCAGGAGCTGGTTTAGGATATGTTATGGTAACCAAGCATATTGCACCATCAGAACATTTATTGGGAGTAAGTATTTTTATGCTCGGTCTTACGGCTTGTTTTTATCCATTGAGTATTCATAATCAGCCTGTACCGGTAAAAAAGAAGTTCTTTTCGATGCCGGAAAAAAATCTGGTCAAGTTTGCCATAATTTGCTTTGTCTCTATGGCTTGCGAAAATACGATGTACGACTGGAGTGGGATCTATTTTGAAAATATACTGCACGCTTCTCCAAAGTTAACCAGTGCTGCATTTGTATTTTTCGCTACTGCGGTAACCTTAGGACGCTTGTTTGGCGATTATGGAGTGATGAAGTTTGGTACGAAACGAATCTTGCTTTACAGTGGTATTTTTATCACTGTAGGGTTTTTAGTTTGTTTTCTATTGCCTTTTATTTACCCAACAATTTTTGGATATGTATTAATTGGCGTTGGGGTTTCATGTGTGGTTCCGTTAGTATTTAGTATTGCCGGAAGATCGTCGAAACTAAGCAGTGGTTCTGCATTAACATCGATTTCTACTATTGGTTACCTTGGTTTTTTATTGGTGCCGCCAATGGTGGGGTTTATCTCTGAATACTTAAGTATGAAATGGGCGTTTTTGATCATGGCACTTTTAGGTATCCTGATGATTTTGATGGTGAATAAGATTGGGGAGAATGAGTAGTTTTTTTTTATCGACTTTTTTGCGCTGGACTAAAGTCCAGCCTTACAAAATGAATCGAACCGAAGGTTCTTTATATACTAGAGTTTGGTTGAAATTAGATTAATAAGAAGCTTTTATAAGTCTAATTATAATCCCGAAGTTTCAGACATTGCTATACTATAATCGATTCCTAAGAAATTTTAAGACTCCAAAAAAAGCCGTAGGCTCGACCAATATTCTAGGGCTGGACTGAAGTCCAGTTAAAAAAAATATCAAATTCGATTACGATTATGTGCATTAAAAAAAGTCAAATTAAATTATGATTATACGCGTCAAAAAAAGACTTCGTGAGATCATTATTTCTTAACCAAAACAAATTTTTCAGAACTTACTTTTCCATCTAATTTTCCTGAAATTTCTGCAGTCAAAGTATTATCAGCTCCTTTTGTGTAAGTGATTTTTTGAGGATAATCGTGTTTTGGATTTTCGAAAACCAATTGCTTGTCAGATTCGGCGGTTGAAGGAAATGCTACCGGTTTATCATCATTCTGACCTTTTACGGTTGCAAAATAAGTCAGTGTTTCTCCTTTTTGAGCTAAAACAATGGTTTCGAAATGCAAAGTATCTTTTCCTTTAATAAAATAAGAAGAGGCAGTAAAAGAGCTATCGTTAAGTCTTGTCCAGCTTTCTGTTATAACACCATCCGGAGATTTGTTTTCCCAGTTTCCGATAAGCCAATCTGCTATTTTGATTTTATCTTTTTCTACAGATTCTTTTTTTTGACAAGAAATAACGGTAACTAAAAGCATTAAAAGAGTAATTTTCTGAAACATATTTACGGTTTTTGATGTTAAATTGAGAAGCTAAGATATTAAAAAAAAGTTTGTCACGAATTGCACTAATTTCCACGAATTATTATTCAAATTGTAAATAGAAAACTCGCTATAAATTGAAATGATTTTATTTCACGCAGATTTAAAAAGATTTGAGCAGATTCTCACAGATTTATATAATTAAATCAAAATTAAATCTTTTTAAATCTGCGTAAAAAAAAATTCGTGCTAATTTGTGCAATTCGTGGCTAAAAAAATTATATACTCTCGCTCAATATAGCGTATACCAATTCCTTAGTAGGTTTTTGATTTTTTAGTTTTGCCCTAACATCATCAAAAGTCACTTTAAAATCACAACCCAGTTTATAATCTCCACAACCATAAGCCGTTTTTCCTTTCATGATCGTTCCTTTTTTACATTTTGGGCACGTTAAGGCATCAGAATCTGTTGTTGCGACAGGTTTGGCTTTTAGAGCTGTTTTTTTGACTTCTAATTTTAGTTTGTAGTTTTCTTCAAAACGAATCAAGCCTTCAACAATTCCTTCATCGGTTTTGAAACCTTTTATGTTTACGGTTGATCCTTTTTGAACCAATCTTAAATATTGGTTTTCGGATATTTTTTTCTCTGCAAAAGTATTCGGTAGTAAAAAATCACAACCTGCTTTATAGTTTCCACATCCGTAGGCTGATTTTCCTTTTATAAGAGTTGCTTTCTGGCACTTCGGACAAGTTTCAGCCAGAATTCCTGCAGCTTTCTTTTTTTCAACTTTCACTACTTCTTTTTGAGTAGCGGCAGCATGCGAAATATTAGCATGTCGGGTTTCGCTTCGTACTTCGGTAACCAAAGCCTCGACCATTCGCTTCATGTTTTTGATAAACGCTCCAGCGGTAAAAGTGCCTTTTTCGATATCTTTAAGCTGCTTCTCCCAGGAACCTGTCAATTCAGCCGATTTGATCAATTCATTCTGAATCGTATCAATAAGCTGAATCCCTGTTGGTGTTGGTAAAACCTGTTTTTTATTTCGAACAATGTACTGACGTTTAAAAAGTGTTTCGATAATATTCGCACGTGTAGACGGACGACCAATACCATTTTCTTTCATCAATTCTCGCAAATCTTCGTCATCTACTTGTTTTCCTGCAGTTTCCATGGCACGCAGTAAAGTTGCCTCCGTAAACTGATTGGGTGGTTTGGTCTCTTTTTCTAAAAACGAAGGTTCGTGCGGACCTTTTTCTCCCACAACAAAACTCGGTAACAAATCGGCTTCTTTTTCTTTGGCATTCGGGTCTTCAAAAACAACACGGAATCCTTTTTTTAGGATTTCTTTTCCGGTGGTTTTAAAGTGTACTTCGGCTGCTTTTCCAATTACTGTAGTATTGGCCACCAGACAATCATCATAAAAAACGGCAATAAAACGTCTTGTAATAATATCGTAAACCTGCTGCTGATTGTATTGTAAATTACTTTCTATTCCGGTTGGAATAATAGCATGGTGATCCGTAACTTTTTTATCGTTGAAAACCTTAGGTGATTTTTTAATCTTTTTTTCTAAAAGAGGTTGCGCTAATTCGGCGTATTTGGTTAATTTTTGCAAAATTCCCGGTACTTTCGGATAAATGTCATTGGGTAGAAAAGTCGTATCAACTCTGGGATACGTCACTACTTTTTGCTCGTACAAAGTCTGCACGATTTTAAGCGTTTCATCTGCCGAAAACCCAAACTTGGTATTGCAATATACTTGTAAACCCGTTAAATCAAATAGTTTAGGCGCAAACTCATTTCCGTTCTTTTTCTCGACCGAAACAATTTCGAATTCGCTTTCTTTGACTTTATTGGCTAATAATTCTCCATCTTCTTTTTTCAGGAAACGACCATCTTCATAACTAAAAAGGGTTTCTCTGTATAGAGTCTGTAATTCCCAATAGGGTTGAGGTTTAAAATTTTCAATTTCTTTCCAGCGATCTACAACCATTGCCAATGTGGGCGTTTGTACACGGCCAATAGACAAAACTTGTTTGTATCCACCATGTTTTACGGTGTATAATCGTGTGGCATTCATACCCAATAACCAGTCGCCAATGGCTCTTGAAAATCCGGCGTAGAATAAATTATCGTAGTTTTCAGAGGGTTTTAAGTTTTCGAAACCTTCTTTTATCGCTTCGGTTGTTAAGGACGAAATCCATAAACGCTGTACTTCGCCTTTGTAATTGGCTTCGTTCATAACCCAACGCTGAATCAGTTCTCCTTCTTGCCCGGCATCCCCGCAGTTAATGACCAACTCGGCTTTGTCGAATAAGCTTTTTACAATTTTGAACTGTTTTTGGATTCCTGAATTCTGAACTACTTTGGTTTCGAATTTCTCCGGAAGCATAGGTAAGTTGTTCAAATCCCAGCTTTTCCAGTGCGGTTTATAGTCGTTTGGTTCTTTTAAGGTACATAAATGCCCAAATGTGTAGGTCACCGCATAACCGTTTCCTTCAAAATATCCATCATGTTTGGTATTGGCTCCCAAAACGGATGCGATTTCGCGTGCTACACTTGGTTTTTCAGCAATACAGACCTTCATTTTTCTCCTTCTTATTTGAATGCGAAATTAGGGATTTAGAAATTGGTATTGAAATTATATAGGGACAAAGTGGCAAACAGGCAAAGGGACAAAGGTTTTTTTAATCGCGCAATCCTGATAGTTATCGGGAGCAAAGACGCAATTTTTTTTCTTTATTTCACGCAGATCGTGCAGATTAAGGCAGATTTAAATTTGATTATATAAATCTGCGAGCATGTGCTTCAATCTTTTTAAATCTGCGTGAAAGAAAACTTTAATCTGTATAATCTGTGTGAAGTGATTTTTTTTCAATCTTGCCAAAAGGAATATTTCTTTGAGTATTTGTTTATTCTTCTAAAATATATTCAAAATTGCCATATGCCGGGATTGTTAGAATTCCATTTTTGTTCATTTCGTTTGTCGATTGTGTATAAATGAAATGATACCGCCAAATAAAAAATTCTTCAAAAGAGATCTCTTTGTTGTAACCTAATTTTACATAGGTCTTTTTGCTGATTTCGTAATATTATTTTCGATCGAGGCAGTTTTCAGATTGTTTCTGTTATTGCCATAAACACTGATATATTTATTATCAATTTCCTTCGTTTGATTACCGTAAATTCCAAAAGATTCAATTTGCGAATTTGTATTTTCGCTGATTCTGAAATAATAATGGTTTCCATTTCTTAAAGGCCTGTTGTTTTGTTTAAGAAATTCTTTTTCTACATTATTAATTTGCCAGGAATCCAGTAAGACATCACTTAAAATAAGAAAGGACCATTTTTCAAAACTTTCAGTTTTTGAAATTGCCGTTTTTTCGAATAACGATTTTATTTCCGGTAATTTTTTAAAGATTGATTTAGTTATTTTTTTTGAAATTGGTTTTGCATATTTATAAAGTAACTCTCCGTCTTTTGCATCAGAAATAAAAACGGTGGGTTTGTATTGATTATTGATCTTATGAAGCCAATTTTTAGATTCTAAAAAGGCGATTAACTTTGACATTTTTTCATCATCAAACTTTGCGAAATCTTGAAAATTGTTTAGGGAGAAACCTTTATGAAGCGCAAATAAAAGCTTATCTAAACTATCTTTTTGTACTTCAAAATCAGGAAAATTGTCTCCTCTCGAAATCATAGATTCTTCAATTTTTATTTTGAAAATTCCATCAATCTTATTTTGAGATTTTACCTGTTTTGTAAATATTAGAAAAATCAGGATCAATAAGTTTTTTACTTTCATTAGTTTATTTGTTTTTACCACTAAGGCACTTTTTTTTATATTACGATCTCGAATCTCGATGGCTATCGGGATCAGAGACGCAAATATTCTTTATATTTTTTTTGAATTGGAGTTTTGGGATGCAATTGGAAGTGGTGGGATTAAAAGATATTGAAAATTAATCATGCAAAGGCTCGAAGGCGCAAAGTTTTCAAGCAGTTTTGTTAATCTTGCCGAAACTTAATTTTTTTCTGTGTTAAAATTTTGAACTTTGCGCCAAATTCTCAGATTACTAAGTTTAATATGCTTAAAATTTAATCGCCCAGAGTTGCAAAGTTTTTTGTTTTCGCGCAGATCGTGCAAATTAAGTCATATCTAATTTTGATTCTATAAATCTGCGACCATCTGCTTAAATATTTTTTTAAATCTGCGTGAAACAAAAAAATCACTTCAATCCTTTTAATCAGTGGCTTTAAATAAAACTTTACGCGAAATGTATTTTAAATCTTCTTTCTCCTATCCGTAAGATATTTTCGAATAGGGATATCGTAGAAAATCATTGTCAAATAGGCAACACCTAATAAAAGCAATGTTCCAATAAACATAATCAAAGCCAGTTGACCTGTTTCAGGTTTATATTTGGTGTAATAGTTGGCAAATATCCACATGGCTGCGTAATGCGTCATGTATAACGGATACGATATTTTTCCGAAGAAGATACATAGTTTTCTGAATACGGGCTTTAGAGTTGCTCCGGCGCCTAATACGATCAGTAATGGAAAATAGAGTAGTACTACAAAAGGTTCTGTTTGCCAATTGAAATCTGAAAAAGGGATAAAGAACGTTAAAAGCAATAATACAGATAAACCGATAAACCCCAGTTTTGATTTAATAATCCAATTGGAGCGGTAGATGAGCATTCCTGCTAAAAACGAGTACGAAATACGGGCACAGCCATCCCAAAAGGTTTCTCCGCTCCATCCGCCCATTAGGGAACCTCCCGCACGATGACTGACAAAACATATTCCTGCTGCTGCAAAAAGGGTTAATATAAAAAGGGAACGACGGCTTAGTTTGTATAGAAAAAGGGCATAAAAAATATTAGCCACATATTCCCAAAACAAGGACCAGCCAGGCGCATTTAAACCAAATAAATTGAAATAACGATCTGCCATTGCCGGAAACGGAATTAGAAAAACCGAAGCCAGAAAGATCAATATCACTTTGCCGGTTTCGTAGGCTTCAGGATGTCCGCCAAACGGGTCAAATAAAAAAGTCAACAAACCCAATACAGAGCCAAAAACAACCAAAGGATGTAATCTGATTAATCTTAATTTAAAGAAGTCGGTAAGTTTCATTTTGTCAATACGGTCATTGTAAGCGTAAGCAATAACAAATCCCGAGAGACAAAAGAAAAAGTCAACTGCGAGGAAACCGTGGGCGATAAAATTTTCTTTGGGAGGATAAACGATTTCCATAAAATGAAAAAAGACAATTGCCAAAGCGGCTACTCCTCTTAATCCGTCCAGGATTTCAAAATGTTGTTTTGGTTTTAATGTTTCGGTAGTGGTTTGGGGCATGTTTTTTGGCTTTTATTGATAGTGTGTCTTATAAAATATACTATAATCGTTTTTCGTACTTAATGTCCGTAATTTTCCCACTACTGTCATAAGTGGTTTCTTTTTTTTCTATTTCTGAGGTATAATCAATCTCTTGGCGTAAGGTTCCATCAGAGAAATTGTATTTCCAAATTCCTATTTCTTTTGAGTCGTTTGAGTAAGTTCCTTCAACTACCAAAATTTCATTTTTAGAAAAAACACTGAACTTACCAATTTGATTATTATGTAGATAATTCTCTTTGGATTTTATTTTTCCGTTTTCCCAATAAACAATTACTTCACCTTCCTTTTTTCCATTGATATAGTCTGTTTCAGAAATTAGTGTTCCGTTTTCATAATAATATTTTTGCAAAGCTTTCTTCCCATTTATATAGTTTAGGGTTTTCAGTATTTTTCCACTGTCGTAAAATTCTTTCCAAACACCTATTTCTCGATTATTTTCAAAATTCCCTGTTATTACCAGCATACCATTTTTTGTATATGAGTTCCATAAACCCTCTTTAGTGCCTTTGTCAGACATGAAACCTTTAACTTTAATTGCCGAACTGTTCTCATAATATTCTTTATAAACTGTAATACTTTTATTTTGAGCAAAAAGAGATGAAAAGTTAAAGAGAAGGAACAATAGTATTTTCATTTGTATATTTTTAAAATTATAGTTTTTTTTTAGATAATAAAACATATAATCCGTTTTGACAAAGATTGGTTTTTTCCGGTTACAAAAAAGTGCAATAATTTTTGTAGCTTTTTTATTTAGTGTTTTATTCTTGAGTATTTTTTAAATTCAGCTGAGCCAATGTTGTATGTTAGGTATTTTTAACAAGGATACCACCAATGCATAAAATATAATTTTCCATTTTTAATAAATAAATTTATGTATCCGTAATAAATATTATTTTCGTCCTCTCTTAACTGAATTACTTGTAGTTTTCCTTCTTTATATACATCCATATTTCCGATGCTTTTTGTTGCATTCGGAAATATTTTTTGTAAGTCACTTATTGGTATAGACGAGTTTAATTTGATTCCTTTAAACAAAATAAAATTATTTTCTGTAAATCTAAATTTATCAACGGCTACTTTGTCTTTTGTGTTTTCAAATCGTGAACCATCTTTATACAGATATTTATCTTCCATATCTGAACTTCCATCTTTGTTTTCGAAAATAGAAAAGCAAGGTCCCTCTTCTGATATTAATTTAATGCTGTCTGCTTTTCCAAATACTTCTTCAAATTCACTTATAGAAAAATATCTTTTTAATTTTCCGTTAAAAAGAATATCTTCTTCTTTCATAACTTCATTTAGGAAATCTTTAATAACAGTACTGTCGGATTTAATTTTAGTCTCATAAATTGTTTTTTTTACCTCTTTTGGATGGCCTGATTTTTCAACTGTTTTTGTATTCTTGTTATTACAAGAAAGACAGAATACTAAAATTGATATAAGAACAAGTGTTTTCATTTTGGTACTTTTTTTTTAAGCTGATGTACAGATTTTTAAATGTTTTTCTGTGGTCGGGAATTTATACAAAAGTTGCTATGTTACAGGCAAGCAATCTTTTATTATTTGGTAAAAAAATTGTCCCAAAGATCTTTTTGTTTTTTGTCACTGGTGTAAGGTTCTTTAAATTTCAATTTCAGTCCTTCAATTTCATTGATCGAATTTTCGTAATACTCAAAAGTCAGTTTTCCGTTTTCATAAGTATTTTGCTCGTGAGCCAGGATAATTTGTTTTATTGGAACTAACTTCTCGCTACGCCACTCATAAAGTGTTTTGGATTGATCCATATACCAGCTGCCTTCGTATGTTTCTTCGATTTGCTTTTTTTGTTTTTTTACTTCATAGTCAGTTGAAAACGAACCTGCATATTTGATCGTATTAGTTTTGTCTGAATAATAATAAATTTCTTTCCACGAGTTGCCATTCATGTTACTGGATGACGAAGTTACTATTTAACCACTAATAATTGCCTCGATAAGCTGTCTTTTTCGATTACATTTTTACCATAATAAAATGCGGAAGTGTCAGCTTTAGCTAATGCTAAAACACTCGGTAATAATTTATTAAGAATTTGCTTTGTTGTCTTTGTACTGTCATTTTTGTCTTGCAAAAAACTATCATTAGAGATTATTGCAACATTCTTTTTTTGTTTGTCAAGGTTATTACAAGCACAAAAAGCCAAAAGTAAAATGGTTGTAAGTATATAATGTCTCATTGTGTTTGTATATAATGATTTAGGTACTTTGCGATCAGTCAAAAAATTGAAGTATAAAGCCAATATTGTTACTAAAGTTCAATTGAAAAAGGGTTGTTAAATTTTAAACTTCAGTCTGTTTGATACAAAAACTCGTTTTGTAAGCAGTTTTTTTATTGAACTTGTATTTTGTTAATTCTTTTTCTGAACAATAAAAATTGTATTGTGGTAAGCAACAAACCAATTGTTGAAAAAATGGCAAGCGTTGTCAAAATAGTAAAATTATGTAAGCGAATATCAATCAATACATTACTAATGATAAGGATAAAACAAAATAGTGGTATTCCTAAAAATGTTGAAAGTGACAGATAGAAATTATTTCTAATCTTTTCTACCAAATTTAGAAGAAGTACAAAAGAAGAAATAGCCATCGCAATAAAATATATAAATGCAAATCCCATATTTAATAACAGTTCTAAAATCTGGATCAATTTTTCGAATAAATTTCCATCCACCGTTTTTGTTGCTGCAATCACCATATTATAGATAAAAAATAATGCAACGCTTATCAGGAAATTAATTATCCAAAACTTAAATACAATTTTTTTCATTTTTTGTGAAGGTAGTTTTTAGTCCATTTTTTCGTCAAGATAAACAAAATCTCCTGTTTTCATTTTACCAAAAACTTCGGCTTTTAATAAAGGGTTGATGATGAACAAATAACCAACATAGTGTGGTTCTTTCTCTCCCGATGCAATCGTTTTATTCTCTTTATGAATTACTATTTTCATAGTTGTGCTTTCATCATCAAAAGCAGACACAAACCTTATAATTTTGTTTTTAGTGGTCCACTCATATATTGTAAAAGTTTCATTCCAATTATTCTTCAATTTTTTAGGCTTGCCATATTTTTTGACTAATTTGGTAATTAATCCATCACATTGTTTTGACGTAATTTCATCAGCAACAGCATTTATTACTTTTATTGTACCATTTATTGTTGTGGCTACATTAACCTTCTGGAACTGCTGATTTTCAAATACTGCCATTGTATCAATTGAGGTTGAACTTTTTTGACAATACTCTAAACCAATTGCTTTTTTATTTTCTGAATATTCATTTATATAAGTAGTGTCTTTTGCGACCAATTGAGAATGTACCGTTCCTTTTATTTCATAATAACCGTTATATTCTTTACTCTTGTTTTTCTCAGGATATAAGTCTAATATCTTGGTATCAAAATCAAAGCTTTCTAAGTTTAAAGGTTCTTCTCCAATGGGTTTGGTCTGTCCATAACAACTTGTAAACATTGCAGTGCTTAATAAAAGAAGTATTGTAATAATATTTTTCATTTCTGGTTTATGTTTATTTTATTACGGTCGTTCATAAAATTATTGTTAATTTATATGTATGCAAAACAAAGTCTCCCGTTTACACAAAGATTGATTTTTTCCTGTTATAAAAAAGCCACAAAAAGTTTTTCTTGTGGCTTTTTTTTACTGATGACAAATTGAATTATTTATACTTTAAAAACATCGATTCTTTCCATCCAGTCAATTCCTGATTCTAAAAACTGAAGTTTTGTTTTTACTATTTTGTCACTTTTGTCTCTTGGATTTTTGGTTATGAATCTTGCCATTGATTTATTAAAATCCAGCGTATATTTTTCATCAAAATCTTCATTTTTGTTAGAAGAAAAAGTAATCATATTATCTTTTGCACTCCATTTTCCCTTTCCGTATTTATTGACTTCCGGTGGAGTTCCGCCCTGCATTTTCGAATACGAATGAAATTCGAATGTTCCGTCCTGATTTAAGGTCAGTTTATATTCTATGATATGTTTTCCTTCTTCGTCTAGTGAACGCGTATAATTGCCAGCGAAATTGTTCGATTGTGCGAATATTGTTAGATTGAAAATTAAAAATAAGGTTGTTAGTAATAGTCTCATTAGTTTGGTTTTTTGTTGGTTAAAAAAAAGAATCAAAAGGTTTTATCAAAAGTAATTGGTTTGAATTTAAGTTCATTACGTGAAGCCGTAAAAAAATGTCTATTAATTACCCTAGTTTTGAAATTAGCAAAAATGCGAACTAATTAACCTCAAAACCTATGACAAAACATTACACAATTGAATTTTTTAAATTTGAAAAATTAAGCAAGATCCTGTTCTTATTTCTATCACTATTTGCTTTAACTACTTCATGCAATAAAGATGACGCTCCAGATGTAATAAAACCATCTCCTGGTACAGTAAAAGGAAATATAACTACAGTAGAAAATGGTGATTATCTTGTAGGCGTAACTGTAATTTTAAAACAAACAGGTCAGGAAGATAAAAGTGCTACTGTTGGAGCTGATGGTAATTTTACATTTAGCAACATACCAGCAGGAACCATTAGTTTGGTAAGTTCCTTTCCTTTGTATATTAGTCAAACTACTCCAGCTGTTGTACTAGCCGGACAGACAATAAATGTATCGGTAATTATGGGAGGTGATCCTTCCCTAAAGACCCTAATACCAGATGCTAAATTTGAAGAAGTATTAATTAAATATGGGTATGATGTTGCCCCTGTTGACGGAAGTATACCAACTTATAAAATTAGTAAGGTTAAAGAGTTGAATATAAATGATTCAGGCATTGCAGATCTCACAGGGATTCAGGATTTTAAAGCTTTAGAAAGTTTCTTTTATTCAAACTTATACACTACTTCTAATATAAGATTAACATCATTAGACCTTTCTAAAAATCTTGCCTTAAAAGAAATAAATGTTTCATACAACAAAATAACGACAATAAATATTTCTAAAAATACCGCTTTAGAAATATTAAAAATTAGTGATAATTTAATCGCCAATTTAGATCTTTCAAATCTTACTGCTTTGACTACATTACAATGTAGCAAAAATCCGCTAACTACTTTAGATCTCTCTAAGAATACTTTATTAAAAGAATTAAGTTTCAGTGGTAATATTACTACTATAGATTTATCTAAAAATACAGCACTATTAAAGCTATTTAGCGAAGGTGGTAAATTGAATGCGTTAGATGTTTCTAAAAATACTGCTTTAGAAGTCTTATGGACAGAGAACAACAATCTAACTACGCTAGACCTTTCTAAAAATGCAGCTCTAAAAAATCTATCTTGTGATGGCAATAATCTAACAACCTTAGATTTGAGTGCGAACACACTTTTATTTATGATTACATGTAGTGGAAACAAAATAACGACATTAAATGTTAGTAAAAATGTCAACCTTGTAACATTATATTGTCCAAACAATCTTATTTCTGGTTTGGATTTGAGCAACAATCCAAAACTAACCAATTTTCATTGTCCTTATAATAAATTGATTTCTTTAGATCTTTCTAAAAATCCGCTTGTTGCGGCGGTAGAGGGAAATTATTTTGCTTGTAATAACAATCTATTAACTATATTAAATTTAAAAAATGGTAATAACAAAAAAATTAATGGAATTAATTTATTAGATAACGCGCCTACTCTTAAAATAATAGTAGATGATGTAGAGTATTCAAATGCTAATTGGAAACCAAATAAAGATACAAGTGCTACTTATATAAGTTCTCTTTAATACAACGATTATATCTTATCGAAGAACGCAAAGTTGTAAAAGCTTGTTCAAAGATTTCATTATTTTATAAAAGCTACCGGAATTATTTTCTGGTAGCTTTTTTTATTTTGCCTAAAGTTTATTGCAATAATATGATTTTATTTCTTTGTGGTTTATTGAAGTGGGCATGAAGTCGGGAGACTTCGCCACGGCGATCGCAGAGCGGGGAGTTTTTTACCCAAGAATGACTATTGCACTGATTTAAAAGATTTAATAAAATTGTAGCTTAGAATATAACCTAAATCTTCGCTTTGATAGTTGATACCAGCCGTATACAAATGGTTGTTTATATAAGAACTGTAAAATTCCTGAGTTAAAATTAGTACGTCAGTTTTAGGATGATACAGATGAACTAAAATTTTATTAAAGTCATATTTACCTAGTTTTAAATCACTTTTTGCAATGTCATATTTTATTCCTTTACCAGAATAGGTTTCATCCAGTAATTTAAGCATAAAAGCTTTGTATTCATCAAACGTCATCTTTTTTTTACCGATTAAAGACTCGTAGTTGGCGCTGAAAATATTGAATTTGTCTTTTTCAAAACTGATTAAAGTTGTACTAGTTCGGGTAATATTTTTTCCTTCTGTGGCATGTTCCTTCATAGCTTCGTAACCTTTGTCTTCTAATTCTTTTGCTCTTTCTTTTGATGTTATTATAAAGCCTTCGGGAATTTCAATTTGCCAATCGAATAAGTTGCATTTGTACTTGCCGTCTTCAATTTTTCCGTCTTCGTGATCTATTATCTCTTCCTTAATCGAAGAAGAATTAACTAGGTTTTGTTGGCAAAAGGAATGCAACGGAAAAAGCGTTAGTAATAAAAGGTTAAAGTATAGTTTTTTCATGATGTTTTTAGTTCGTTTATTTTGGAATTTTGGTGATGTTAATTACAAATCCTGATTTTCTATTGATTTTTGTATTCCAAATATTCCTGCCAGAATCATTATTAGTCCGAAAAAGCCAAATATAACAAAGTTCCAATATTTACGATCTGATTGAATAGTATTTACATCCGATAATTTTAAGTAATCTTTTTTTGATGATTTTAAACTAACAATGTTAATGTTTTCATTAAAAAAATATTTGTCAGCAAATGATAAGGAGTCTACTTTAATTAATTTTCGTTTATATTCGGATTTATTAATTCCAATAAATATAGAATCTCCTACTTTTATCTTATCCATTAAATCGTTTCTAGAAGTAGCATTTATCTCGTTGCCATTTATTATGAAGTTTAAATTAGGGTAGTTTTCTACATTAATCTTGATATAGCTATTTTTATTTTTAATGTATTGAATATGTTCTGAAGTTTTATCACCAAAAACAATAATATCTTGGACGTTGATATCTTTAACTTGTGATGAATTGTAAGCACCGAAAAGGAATAAAAACCCTATTAGTAATAAGAACAAAGCTACTTTTAAACCGAATTTTTGTTCCGTTAATTCTTCGATCTTGAAATTTCGAACTTTGTTTCTTGTAAGTTCATTTTTTAGTTCGAAATAATTATCATAAATACTGCTTGAAATTTTTATTTTTTCACCAGTTTTAATATACAATGTTAAGGTTTCCCATTTTTCATATCTTCCTTTATGTTGTTTTTGGGTGCAACTTTCCACATCATTCAGATTATAATTTTTTATTACTTTTCCATATAACGTAACAGTTAAATTGTTGTTTGCAATACAAAAGGATTTTATTGAAATTAGATTATAACTACAAATTAAAGAGATAATTATAAATACGATGGATAAAATAAGGCAGATGTTTCTTGAATGATTTTCGGGCGTATATTTAGTAAAACAGAATATGGCTAGAGATAAAAAGGCTAAAATCCCTAAAACATAATATGTCCAATATTCTTTTTTCTTTATTGATGTCAAATATGTTTCTGCCAATGTATTTTTTTTTAGGTTGTCATAAGGCTTGCGCCAATTAGGAATGTCAGCTTTTTAGACTCTACAGGTGTGATTATGATTTTTAAGAAGAAATACTTCGTAGTCAGGGGGTCGTAGTTGCACTAATAGTATGGTTTTGCTAATAATTTAGTTTTGTGTTTTTAACGATAAAATCAATTGCCAATTTTACTTTTTCAGGTTTAGTCAAAGTCAAAATCTTTTTTTTATTAGTTTTATTTTCGTCAGCCGTAAATATATTAAAACAACGTATCGAATAGTTTAAATCCGGCTCCCAATTACGTAATGCTTTTATGTTGTAAGTATACGCATAATTAGTTGAAAGGTTTCCTTGGGTCACAAAAAGTTGTTGAAAATCTGAGATCTCGATAAGGGTTTTTCGAAGCTTGAATCCAAATAAAAAAACTACATTATAAAGTTTATGGTTTTCTATAAATAAACCTTTCTTGGTAAATAAGATCGAAATGAAGATTGCAGTCAAAAAAAATAAAATGATCTCAAAACTATAATAAGATTTAAAATCAACCGAGTTAACCATTCCCAAAAACATCATTCCCGTGACAAAAGTCAAAGCAATTAAATTTTGAAATTGTTTGAAATCTAAATTTCTTTCCAGAATAATTTTCATTTTATAAATCCTGATTTACATATATTACTTTCATGTTTTTGTAGTTTGGATATTTTTGTTTGTTGATTTCTAAACAAGCAAAAGTTGCAGCTGCTTCGCCTACAGCACCAGTAGTAAAATCTACTTTGTATTTTATAAGTAAGGTATCATTTTTAATTTTCGGTGTGCAATCACCTATATCTACATAGATTCCGCCGCCGCCAACTATAAATAAAAACTGTGCAGTTTCTTTGTATAAACTATCCAGATTTCTTTTGTCGAGTGCTGAACCAAAATTAAGTTTTGTCTTCAGGGCATCTTCTTTGTTATCAATCCATTTGCTGTAGTTGAGGGAGTCGTTATATTGAAACTGATCAAATTCGCAGGAATACAATTTAAAATCCTGATTTTCGCTTTTGCAGCTAGTCATAATACCTATTAAAAAGACTATTATTCCCAATGTAAAATTGTTTTTCATAAACTGTTTCTAAATGCTGTTCGAACTTTAAATTTAAGACTTTTTGTATTTTGTGAAGTTATTCAAATTTAAAATAGCGACAATAGGAATCTAGCTTTTTCGAATTTACAGATATGATTACGATTTTAAGCAGCAATACTTCGTAATCGGGTGGAAACAGACTGCGGCTGGATTTCCTTAAAATTTTCATTAGTCAACGAGTCTATAAAATGAGTTTTCATTTTTTAAATATTATGCCTAACTGCGACAACAATCTCCAGATGATTGTCATAGTCTGGGTTAATAAATAATTGTGTACCATTTTCAAGAAGAACTGTACTTTCAAAATAACCTATAGTAATTTGTCCTAACTCACTATAAAATCCTTGAATGCGTTCTGTTTGAATACTTACAATTGACGAAAAAGGAATAAATTCTACCTTACCTGAAACTAAAGTTGTTTTTTGTAAACCATCTTCTACAACAATAATTTCATTAACCGTGCGAAGTTTAAGAATGTGGAGGAATATACTTAATGCTAAAAATAGAATTGATCCTAAAACTACTTTGTAATCTTCATTTCTAAAACCACTGAAAAGGATATAAAACCCCTAGCCCTGATAGAAGTGAAAATCCTTTTGTGCCGGAGTTCGGAACAAAAGATTGTAACGGATAGCAGGAAACAGGCTCCTAAAAACAATCACAATCCCACTAAATTTCCCCCTCAAAAAACACAATAAATCAATAATAGAATTTTAAACAAAAATTTCGTAAATTTGCACTCCAATAAAAGGAATTAGAAAATGTTAGATAGACTTCAAATAGTAAAACAACGTTTCGACGAGATTTCAGACTTAATTATCCAGCCGGATGTTATTTCTGATCAGAAACGTTATGTGCAATTGAATCAAGAGTACAAAAACCTGAAAGCATTGGCTGAAAAGCGTGATGAATATGTGCTTTTGATGGCTAATATAGATGAGGCAAACGAAATTATTGCGGATGGAAGTGATGCAGATATGACCGAAATGGCCAAAATGCAACTAGATGAAGCAAAACAAAGATTGCCAGAACTTGAGGAAGAAATCAAGTTTATGTTGATCCCTAAAGATCCAGAAGATGCTAAAAACGTGATGGTCGAGATTCGTGCCGGAACGGGTGGGGATGAAGCGAGTATCTTTGCAGGAGATTTATTTAGAATGTATACAAAGTATTGCGAGAACCAAGGATGGAGAACATCTGTGGTTGATATGAACGAAGGAACTTCTGGAGGTTTCAAAGAGGTTATTTTTGAGGTATCCGGAGAGGATGTTTACGGAACTTTGAAGTTTGAAGCCGGAGTACACCGTGTACAACGTGTTCCTCAGACAGAAACTCAGGGTCGTGTGCATACATCTGCAGCAACGGTAATGGTTTTGCCGGAAGCGGAAGAGTTTGATGTACAAATTGATATGAACGATGTTCGTGTTGATTTCTTCTGTTCATCAGGACCTGGCGGACAATCTGTAAATACTACGAAATCTGCGGTACGTTTAACGCACATTCCTACGGGATTAGTGGCGCAGTGTCAGGATCAGAAATCACAGCATAAAAACAAAGATAAAGCCTTAACGGTTTTACGTTCTCGTTTATACGAACAAGAATTGGCGAAGAAAGAGGCCGAAGATGCTACAAAACGTACATCTCAGGTAAGTTCTGGAGACAGATCTGCTAAGATTCGTACTTACAACTACGCACAAGGTCGTGTGACAGATCACAGAGTTGGTTTGACATTATACGATTTAGGAAATATTATGAATGGTGACATTCAGAAAATTGTTGCCGAGTTACAATTGGTAAACAATATGGAGAAATTGAAAGAAGCTTCGGAAGTTTTCTAAAGAAGGTTCAAAGGTTCAAAGGTTTTAGGGAGGCAAAGCAAATGTGTCTTTTAGGAGTTCTTTAAATTATAAAAACAGCCTGTTTCACTTGTGTGAAACAGGCTGTTTTTTTGTTCGAATGATTTGATTTTTGTTATCTTTTTTACTTAGATATTCATCAACGAAAAAACCATAGAGAAAAAGAAGTGAAGTCTTATTATACGATTACAAAGAAACCTTTGTCGCTTTGAACCTTAGTTCCTTTGCACTTCTAAAGAAAAAGAGACTATCTCAGATATGAAATAGTCTCTTTTTTGGTTCAGTAATAAGTCTTATTTTAGACTTGCAAAGAAACCTTTGCGCCTTTGTAACTTAGTACCTTTGAACCTTAATAAAAAAATATATAGTGAAGGATATTAACTGTTTAACCGTTTGTTTATAAAACGTATAAAGCAAGTTAGATACCTAGAAATACTCTCGTATATTCAAAACATTTATATAGATTTGAGTACATGTACACACCATTTTTTAATACTATTTCGCTAAGCTTTTCCATAATATATAATTTTTAGTTAGACAATTACTCTTTTGATTATTCTTTTTGTGATGATTCCTCGTTTGGGGATTCATGATGTGGTTTAGAAACTAAATTAGTAACGACAAGTTGCAATAGCGATCCAAAAATGCCTTTGAACATCGAAGTGCTTTTACCTACAACAAATCTTTTTGCGAGGTAACCTATCCCGATGCTTATGGCAGATTGTGCCAGATTGCTTTTGAAACCTACTGTTTCGTTGATTTCTTCAACGGTATTCCTGATGAGGTTAAGAGGTTTTAAGTTGTGCTTAATTTCATCGATTTCATCCTTAATGGCGCACCACTCGGCGTCCTGTCGATCTTCTAATAAACGTATCTTCTGATCTAATGAATCAAGTGTATAAATAGTTTCCATAACAGTCTTTTTTAGTTTTTCGATTAATTTGAATCAGATTTAATGTCTTTTTTAGTTTCTTTAAGAATACTGGAAACAATCATGTTTCCAATAGGAGTTTTAATAAGCTTATGCTGCGCCTTGTGCATGACAATGGCAACAATGAGGTAAAATAATGCCACGGCAAAAAAACCGTAATAATACTCTCCAAGTACTTTTCCAAGCCATAAACTAATCCCAATGTTCAGGAACAAGGTAAAAAATGCAACAACAGCGCCAACTGCTATTCTTGATGTTAATGTTGATAAGACATCTGCTGTGGCTGATACCGTTTTGAGTTTAATTAACTCTAAACTCGTTTTGGTATAGTTTTCTGCTTTTTCATAAAGATTTAAGTTCTCGTTTGTTGTTGCATCTGATTCCATGATAGAGGGTATTTATGATTTAAAAATTTCACTTCTTAGTAGTTCGTTTTTACATTTTTTGCTTCATCTTTGACAGCATTAAAATCTTCTTTTGCCTGGTTGAATTTTGCTTTTCCTTCTTCGATGATTTCTTTACCATTTGAAGAAAGAGTACTAACGATACCGTCAAGTTTTGATTTTAAATCATCTCCGTAATCTTTCGATTTATCTTTGATTTTTTTTCTAGTGTTTGATCCTTTGTCCGGTGCGAATAATACACCTAAAAACGCTCCTGCAGCTGCAGCTCCTAAAATTCCTAAAATTGTGTTACTTGCTTTCATAATATTTGATTTAGTGATTAATATAATTATTATTTATAATGTTGATTTTTTTTAAACTTCACGACCTTTGATAAGTCTGAATAGTATTGCGATAATGGCAATGACTAATAATATATGAATGATACTTCCTAAGCTATAAACAAAGAACCCAAGAGCCCAAAGAATAACCAGAATTACTGCGATTGTATATAATAAATTAGACATGGTTTTTATATTAAGGGGTTAATAATTGTTTTCTAGTTTAACTTGTATGATAAGTATACAGTCAGGTTGCTGTTTTTTGCATCCGGAAATGTATAAGTTGTTCCTGTTATTGCATCAGTTCTTTCTTTACCAACATTTGTTAATCCGTAGTTGTAACGTACACCAATACTGATTGGGTCAAAATCTACTCCAACACCTGCTGCAATACCAGCATCAAAC
This sequence comes from Flavobacterium sp. NPDC079362, assembly GCF_050267765.1. NCBI lineage: Bacteria > Pseudomonadati > Bacteroidota > Flavobacteriia > Flavobacteriales > Flavobacteriaceae > Flavobacterium > Flavobacterium sp. NPDC079362. The sequence continues at coordinate 88,838 of NZ_JBNNFM010000017.1, forward strand.
TTGTTGAGGTCATCTCTGTCAATGTCTTGTTCAAAACTAACATCTCCGCTACCAGTTACTTTAGAACTTACTAAATATGAAGCATAACCACCGGCATGAATATTAAAGTTTTTAGTAATATTTACTCTTACTAATAAAGGAACTTCGATATAATTAAGTTTGAATTTTGCGTCTCCAGAAAGTAAAGCACTGTCATATTCTAATTTTGCACCCTTTGTAGTGAACAAAATCTCTGGTTGAATGGCGATATAATCAGAAATAGGTAATGTTGCATAAACCCCGGCGTTAAATCCGTATAATACATTATTGTCATCAGCATTGCTTTGATATAGGTTCGACATATTGAATCCTCCCTTTATACCAAATTCTGTGTTTACATTATTGTCCTGAGCGTGTAGCATTCCAAATGAAGCTGTTAAAAAAAGTGTTAAGGCGCATAAAAAATTTGATTGCATTTTCATAGTTAAAATAATTTAGTTAATAATAGATATATAGGCATTTAAATAATCTCGTTGTTGATCCTTTGCATTTCGCGTAAGATCTGATATTGTTCAGGTAAATAGTGCAATACAATTTTTAGTATTTCCTTGTCGTTCGTCTCTTTCGAAATTGATTCAAACAGATTAATTTGTTCTTTTAAAGATTCAGCCATAGAAGTCAAATAAATTTTGTTAAAACTTGTAATGTTAGAATCGATCAAATCGTATAAATCTCTTTTGTGTGTTGCATTTATTTCAGTAATAATAATGAGCTTTTTATTGGCTAATTTTGAAACTTCCTGTAACAATTCTGTTTGTTCGATCTCTGTTTTTCGACTTAAATCCTGTATCGCAAAATCTGAACTTTTTTGTTGTGCAATTTGGCTTTTTGAAATAATTGATTTAGTCACATTTGCTGTTGCAATAAAAAAGAAAGCTTCGATTTCTTCTTTTTCCGTTTTTACAAAAGCTTCACTTTTTAATGAATTTTCTATTGGATTGGTTTTCTTGCATGATGAAATACAAACTAAAATTATCAATAAAAAAAATCTAAAAAATATCGCTTTCAATTGGGGCGCTGCTTTCATTATTACTTCATAAAGTATTACATTACAAAGATGCTAACGAATCATACGTTTTGCTTTACAGCATAAAAACGAATGTTTATATAATTCCCATAATGAGATTATTTGCGCTTTCAGTTCTTTGTTTTACAGGTAATTATTGAAGAAAAATTTGTCCATAAAAAAAGGAAACCATCAGTTCGACTGATGGCTTCCTTTTATATTTTTTTATAATAAAGTAAAATTCTTTTTCTTACAGATTTTTTTTTGGGGAGTTTTCAGTCTCAGTAATCAGCCTCAGTGATCAGTATTTAGTCTCAGTAATCAGTGTCAGTAATCAGTCTCAGTGATCAGTTTAAAATTGTGACTGTAAGCTGTGACTGCAATTTTTTTTTAAACTGTAAACTGCGACAGTAAACTGTAAACTAAAAAAAACTACTCCGGAAGAAACACTGTAAAAACCGAACCTTTATTAGGTGTACTATCGGCTATAATATGACCTTTGTGATTGTCTACGATTTTTTTGCAAATCGCCAGGCCAATTCCGGTTCCGGGATAATCTGTTTTAGAGTGCAAACGCTGAAACAAAACAAATATGGTTTCCTTGAACTGAGGATCAAACCCCATTCCGTTATCAGTAAAGGTAATTTTATGAAATTTCTTTACATTGGGCTCTAATAAATCCGGATAATCTGCCGAGTTTACTTTTTCACTTTCAATCTTAATTTCAGGTACCGTATCCGGTTGACTGTATTTTAAGGAATTTCCAATCAGGTTTATGAAAAGCTGTTCGATTTGGTACGGAATAACCGCCAGCTTAGGCAATTTAGAAACTGTAATAACAGCTTTCTTTTCTTCGATGATTTCAGCCAGTTCAGATTCGGCATTTTCAAGAAGTTCATTTAAGCTTAGTTTTATAAACTCTTTTTTGGTTGTATTCGTTCTCGAGAATAAAAGTAAGTCGTCTATTAAAACACGCATCCTTTTTGCCGAAACTTCTATTTTAGAAATATAAGCTTTGGCACTTTCAGATAAAACCGCTTTATCGGCTTCAGAAATTCGGGATACAAAAGTTTGTATTTTTCTAAGAGGTTCCTGCAAATCATGACTTGCAACATGATTAAATGACGCCAGTTCTTTATTGCTTTTTTCTAATTCTCTGTTACGTTCCTGAAGTTCGATGTTCAGTAAATGTTCATCGGTAATATCAAAATTAATTCCAAGTAAAATTTTGCTTCCTTGTTGATCCGTCAAAAGTTTTCCGGTAGATTTAAAATATCTTATTTCATAATCCGGACGTGTAATTTTATAGTAAACAAATGGTAGTTGTTTTTTCTCGACAATGTTTTCCATAGATTTCGCTACCTTTTCTTTGTCATCAGGATGTACAAACTCAAGAAAAGTTTCTTTTACAGGCACAAACGCATTTGGCTCATAACCCAGTAAACGATATTGATTGTCTGAATAATCGATTTTGTCAGAATCTAAATCCCATTGCCAGGTGCTGAATTTACCAATGCTTTCAGATTCAGCCATTAGTCCGCTCGAAATCAAAAGTTTTTTATTGTAGATTTTCAAACGTTCAAAATCACGGCTAATTTGTCTGTAAGCCAACAGAATAAAAAGTAACGCAACCAAAAACAGGGAAATAGAAAATAGGGGACTCAAGGAAATTTCTGCAGCATAAATCTTAAGTCTTTTTGCCAGATAATTTTTCTCGATATCGTTCATTTCGTCCACCTGAAAACGAATGTTTTCCATCAGGATTCGACCACCAAACATATGATTGTCGAGTTTTCGCTTATCATATGTTTTAGGATCGCTGTATTTTAGACAATTTTCAAAAGAAACAAAACGCTGAATAATTAGCTTAAATAATTTTTCAAGATTTTTTTGCTGTTTCGGATTGTCCGTAGTAAGTTTTTTTAAGGTAATAAATGAAGTGTTTACTTTATCACGCGAATAAATATAAGGCGTCAAAAATCGTGCATTTCGTGTAATTATATAACCACGCTGCCCTGTTTCAGCATCCTTAATCGCCGACATTAATCGCTCTAATTGAATGTTTATTTCGTACGTATGCATTACAACTTTGCTGGATTCGTCTAAATCCTTATTGTGTTTGTAAGCAATAGATGAAAGAAATAACAGAATGAAAACCGCGATTACAAAAATAACTCTCAATGAGTTTGAAGAATTAAAATTTGGTATCCATTTCATTGGTATGCTATTATTTTAATCGAAGCAGAAAATTATCACGGTTTAACCCAGAGGTATGGTAGTGCCAGTTTACTGTAACGACTTCATTAATTATTTTTTTAAGCGTGTTAAAATCGCTTGGTTTTTTGATATAAATATTGGCACCCTGAATAAAAGTATCCTCAATATCCTCTTCTGATGATGAAGTAGAATAAATGGCAATAATAATATTTTTAAGGTGTTCCGTTTTTTTAATTTCGATCAAACATTCTTTACCTGTTTTTTTAGGCATATTCAAATCCAGAAACAATATATCGGGTAATTTCGCATTTGGATCCATCAAATGCTCCATTAATTGCATTCCGTCATGAACAAAGTCTACTTTTGTCTGAATTTTTATTTCTTCAAAAGCATCCTTAAAAAAAAGACGATCATCTTCATCATCATCAGCCAATAAAATGTATAATGCGTTTTTTTGCATTTTAGTGTGGTATTTGGGTTTTATTTTAAATTTTCTCTACGTTTCTTAATTATCCTCTGAAAAGCCGATGGCGTAATTCCGGTTGTATTCTTAAACTGAGTACTCAAATGCGCAACACTCGAGTAGTTAAGTAAAAAAGCAATTTCGGTCAAACTCATTTCATTAATAATAATTAATTGTTTGGCTCTTTCAATTTTCTGTAAAATGATAAAATTTTCGATAGACGAGTAAGTCACTTCCGAAAAAACATTTGATAAATAGCCGTAACTGTGGTTTAATTTCTCTGCTAGAAACACAGAACTTTTATAATTATTGCTGTCTTCCATGAAAACAAGCTCGATTATAGCGTCTTTTATTTTTTGAACCAGAACACTTTTCTGATTTTCAACAACTTCAAAACCACAAGGCAATAAATTATTTTTTAAAGTCTCGAGTGCATCAGCATCTATATTGTCAGCAATTTCTATCTCGCCAAATCCCAGAGTTGTAAAATTAACATTTTGTTGTTCCAGGTTTTGTTTCAAAAAAAGTGAGCAAATAGTGTTGATGTCGAACTTTATAAATAGTTTCATTTTATAGAAATTTTGTTAAAGATAATTAATTTATTTTTGGTTACAGAGTTTAATGCTTGCAAGCAATGAAGCATATGAATGAATTTAAATAAAAGTCTCAAAAAAATACCGCCTAATATTGTTGTACTAGACGGTATTTGTAGTTGATTTATAAGGTCTTACAAATCTGCAATGATTTTGCGAACCTCATCTTTAGTTTTTCCGAGTTTTTGTTGAAGTTTTCCGTACATTTCGTCTTCTTTTCCTTCATCGTACAACAAATCATCATCAGTAAGATCTGCATATTGTTGTTTCAATTTTCCTTTTAACTCATTCCAGTTACCTTTTATTTCTGTAGTATTCATGATATAGTTTTTTGTATTTATAATATTGTAAAATTCCGAAATCTTCTTTGTTTGCTTGTTATATGAATTTTGAAAAGCGTTTCATAATTCACATTTGATGTTTTTTTTAGACCTGATAACGGCGCAAAACCCAAGCCATTTTTTCGTGTTGTTGAAGCAAACCAGTCACAAAATCAGCAGAACCAATATCATTGTTATTGTCACTCTCAAAAGCCGGAACATATTCTCTAAATTCGGTTACCAATTGTTCATGGTTTTCTAAAAGCTCTCCAAGCATGTGTTTTTGCGAAGCATATTCTTTTGGAGATTCTTTTAGAGTAGAATTTTCGATAAACTCATTCATTGTTCCAATCGTTTTTTCGCCAAGCTGGCTAATGCGTTCAGCAACTTCATCAATATTAGCTTCTAAAATTCGATACTGTTCTTCAAACAATTTATGCAACTCCATAAAACTATTTCCGGAAATATTCCAATGAAATTTTCTCGTTTTTACGTAAAGCGTCATTTCATTAGATAAAATCGTGGCTAATATAGAGGTACTCTTCTTTAAGTTTTCTGGCGTTATTCCGATATGTGGAGTCATAATTGTTTGATTTTATGTTCGTTATCAAAAATAGAATACAACCATTAAATTTTTCTTACATAATTAATACCAGATGTTACATGAATTCAATGTTACGGTAACCTTTGTGTAGATCTAAAAGTGTAGTTTTGCCCCCGAATTTATATAAAAACCAAAATTTTAATGAAAAAAAAATTACTTAGTTTAATACTTATTGCAATTTCATTTTCGGCCACAGCCCAGTCTTATATTGGGTATACGCATGATAATTATGCAGGTGTACAAAGTGTGCTTTTTAATCCGGCTTCTATTGCCGATTCTCGTTTTAAAACTGATGTTAATTTGTTTTCTATAAGCGGCTCAGTAGGAAATGACTTATATGGAGTAAACATTTTTGATACTTATAAGAAAGGATATGATTTTGACAGCCAGTCTAAAATAACGCCAAAAAGTGCCAATAATGGTATTGCTAATTTTGATATTATGGGACCTTCTTTCATGTTCAATATTGCTCCCAAGCATACTATTGCGTTATTTACGCGCGCAAGATCTGTGACTAATCTAAGAAATATAAACGGTAGCCTTGTAGATCAGGTAAAAGACGGTCTGGATAAAGCAAGCGATTTTAATTTTAATGCCGGTAATCCAAACGGAGCTTCAAACACCTGGGCAGAAGTTGGACTTTCGTATGCAACAGTTTTATACCAAAAAGACCAGCATTTTTTAAAAGGAGGTTTAACAGCCAAATATTTGCAGGGTGGTGTAAACGGATATGTAAAAGGCAAGGATGTTAGTGTTGTCTATAATGAAAATACAGTAAATCCTGAACAGGGAACTCTTGTCTCTAACGGACAAATTACTGTGGGAACAAGTCAGGATTTCGAAGCAAAAGAGGATTATGATTTTGACCCAAAGTCAATGGGATTTGGTTTTGATTTTGGATTGGTGTACGAATGGAGACCGGATTATGATCAATATGATTTGAGCAAGGCAAAATCGGCCGACAATAATTTTAGGGATTTAAACAAATACAAATTACGTTTTGGATTATCTGTTACCGATATCGGATCAATTAATTATAAAAATTCAAGAGAGGATGTTTACAATGTAAATGGTACCATCACTCAGGAAATGATTAATGATGCGGGCAATTTCTATGATTTCCTGAATGAGCATTATACTAAAATAGCTTCTATAAAAGGTACAAAAACAAACTTGCCTACAGCACTTCACGCTGATGTAGACTGGAATATGTACAAGAAATTCTACCTGAATCTTAACGGAGATATCAATATGGTTTCTGCCAATAAAATAAATGGTTACGGAATCGCTGATCGTATCACCCTGACACCTCGCTACGAAAGCAGATGGTTCAGTTTTTATGTGCCAATAACGTATATGGAGTATAGCGGAATGCAGGTTGGTTCAGGATTACGCGCTGGAGCTTTCTTTATTGGTTCTGGTTCTATTCTTACCAATTTAGCCTCGAAAGATTCAAAAGCAGCTGATTTTTATCTAGGGATGAAAATTCCGGTTTATGAAAAGAAATTCAAAGATACAGACGGAGACGGAATCATAGATAAAGAAGATGCTTGTAGAAAAGTAGCGGGTCCTGTAGAAAACAACGGATGCCCTTGGCCGGATACAGATAAAGATGGTGTTTTTGATAAAGACGATGCCTGTCCGGATGTTGCTGGTCCTGCAGAGAATAAAGGTTGTCCCTGGAAAGATTCTGACGGAGATACGCTGCTCGATAATGTAGATGCTTGCCCAACAATTGCCGGTCCGGTAGAAAACAAAGGCTGTCCTTGGCCGGATACAGATGGAGATGGCGTTTTAGACAAAGATGATGCTTGCCCAACTATTGCAGGTCCTGCAGAAAATAAAGGTTGCCCGATTTTAGATGCAGATAAAGACGGAGTTCCGGATAATATCGACGAATGTCCGCTAATTGCTGGCCCTGCAGAAAATAAAGGTTGTCCTAAGGTTACAAAAGCTACTCTGGAGAAATTAAAAGTAGAAGCTAAATCGATCTTTTTCGTTACAGGAAAAGCAACGTTAAGCGATGCTAAAAAAGGTGTAACCTCAGGAAGGTTAGACGCGATCAAAGAGATTTTGAAAAATTATCCAAATGCTAAATTTGCGATCAACGGACATACTGATAATGTTGGAAATCCTAAAGCAAACCAGAAATTATCTGAAGCGCGAGCAAAAGTAGTTATGGATGCCTTGATTGCCAAAGGAGTAAATCCGGATAATCTGACTTCGCAAGGTTTTGGAGCAACAAAACCAGTTGCATCTAATAAAACTGCTGCCGGAAGAGCAGAGAACAGAAGAACAGAAATTGTTTATTTAGGTAATTTGTAAGCCTGAATTGAATATAAAACTAAAAAGCCATTCGTAATTGAATGGCTTTTTTTATTTTTGCGTACTTCTAAAATAGAATCCTTTCTAAAGTAGTAGAAGAACTAAAAAAACAAGAATGACAACACAACAACTACACGAACAAATCCTTTTAAAAAAATCATTTTTATGCGTTGGATTAGATCCCGATCTAAGTAAAATTCCATCTCATTTATTAGAAACCGAAGATCCTATTTTCGAATTCAATAAAGCCATAATCGATGCTACACATGATTTGGCTGTGGGATACAAACCCAACACTGCATTTTTTGAAGCTTATGGTATAAAAGGATGGATGTCTTTGCAAAAAACAATCAACTATATCAATGAGAATTTTCCTGAAATTTTCACGATTGCAGATGCAAAACGTGGCGATATAGGAAATACGTCCAGCATGTATGCGAAAGCTTTTTTTGAAGACCTGAATTTTGATAGTGTAACTGTTGCTCCTTATATGGGAAAAGATTCGGTAGAGCCATTTTTGGCTTTCGAAAACAAACATACTATCATGTTAGCACTAACTTCTAACGAAGGTGCTTTTGATTTTCAGACGTTGACAACAAACGGAAAAGAATTATACAAACAGGTTTTAGAAACTTCTAAAACATGGAAAAATAGCCACAATTTAATGTATGTGGTTGGTGCTACAAAAGCCGAATATTTTGCTGATATCAGAAAAATTGTTCCGGATAGCTTCTTATTAGTTCCCGGAATTGGCGCTCAGGGCGGAAGTTTATCTGAAGTTTGCAAATACGGAATGAACGATCAAGTTGGTTTATTAGTAAATTCAGCAAGAGCGATTATCTACGCCTCAAAAGGAACTGACTTTGCCGAAAAAGCAAGAGAAGAAGCATTGAAAGTACAAAAGGAAATGGAAGAAATTATTCGTTTAAACTTTCAGGTTTAAGGTTTTACTTTGAACACAATTTACCACAGAGTTACACAAAGTTTTTCGCAAAGCTTCACAAAGTTTTTTGCTTTATTTTTCTTCGAGTTTCTCTGTGAAAAACTTTGTGTAACTCTGTGGTAGAAAAACACAATCATAAAACTTGAAACAAAGAAAACCTGAAACAAAATTCAAATGAAACAATTATCTGATCAGCTTGGTACTTTACATTCTTTTGAGAAAACCCCTAAACGTATTATTTCTTTAGTGCCTTCTCAAACAGAATTACTGTATGATTTAGGTTTAGAAGAAAAAATCATAGGAATCACCAAGTTTTGTGTACATCCGTATCATTTAAAATCGACTAAGAAAATGGTGGGTGGAACCAAGAAAATCCATTTTGAGAAGATTAAATTGCTTCAGCCTGATATTATTATTTGCAATAAAGAAGAAAACACACAGGAAATCGTCGATCAATTAAGTGCGATTTGTCCGGTTTGGGTAACGAATATTATTACGATAGAAGATAATTTTCAAATGATTTCAGATTTTGGACAACTCTTTAATTGCAGGACAGAATCTCATAAATGGAATGACAAACTGGCTTTCGCTTTAAGCGATTTCAAAAAATATGTTCAGGATATTCCGGTACAGAAAGCAGCTTATTTTATCTGGAAAAATCCGTTTATGGTAGCAGGAAAAGATACTTATATTAATGAATTATTAAAGTTAAATCACTTCTCGAATATCTACGAAGACAAAGGGCGTTATCCTGAAGTCGAAATAAAAAAAATGCGCATTGAAGGTGATCCTGATTTGGTTTTACTTTCATCAGAACCCTATCCTTTTAAAGAAGAAGACGCTTTTGAGATTGGAAGATTTACACATCACGCCAAAACTATTTTTGTAGATGGCGAAATGTTCTCCTGGCACGGGAGTAGATTACTCAAGGCTTTTCCGTATTTTAAAATTCTGCACGAAAGACTGAAAAATTAGTTTCAGGTTTATCTTGTTTCAAGTTTCAGGTTTGCATGACTTAGAACATAATTTTACTGCAAAGTCCGTAAAGTTTTTTACTATTAAGTTTTTATAAAAAAGAGAAGTTCGCAAAGTTTTGTGTTGATTTAGCTTTTCGAACTTTACCTACTTATATATTATCAAATAAACCTTTGCGAACTTTGCGTAAGTCTTTGCGAATCTTTGCGAATAAAATAGGTTTTTTAATTTAAAAATTAATTAAACGAACTTCTGAATTCTAAAGGCGAGACATTGGTTTTGCTTTTAAATAATTTATTGAAAGATTGCGGATATTCAAAACCCAGTTGATACGCCATTTCACTTACGCTTAAAGATGTGGTACTGAGCAATTCTTTTGCTTTTTCGATAATTTTATTATGAATGTGATGTTGTGTACTTTGACCAGTTTGAGAACGTAACATATCACTAAGGTAATTAGGGGAAACATTTAATTCATCAGAGATATAAGCGACAGTTGGCAATCCGAATTGCTGTACTTTATCACTTTCAAAATAGTCACAAAGCAAGGTTTCTAATTTAGTCAAAAGTGTGTTGTTGGCACTTTTTCGGGTGATGAATTGGCGGTTGTAAAAACGATTGCAATAATTAAGAAGCAATTCGATATGCGAAACCATGACGTCCTGACTAAAAGCATCAATAGAGGACGTGTATTCTTGTTCGATGTTTTGCATAATGTTTCTAACCATCGTTTCCTCCTTGTCAGAAAGATGCAAAGCTTCATTTACTGCATACGAGAAGTAGCCGTAATCTTTAATGTTTTTGGCCAAAGGATAGTTTTGGATAAAGTCAGGATGAATCACCAACATGGCTCCATACACAGAAGTGTCAACAGAAACTTCAGTAGAAATAACCTGTCCGGGTGACATAAAAGTCATTACGCCTTCATCAAAATCATAATAATTTTGTCCGTATCGCATTTTTCCGGTAAAACCTTTTTTAATGCAAACCGTATAGAAATCATAAACAACACTTTTTAGATTGTCATCAAAATGGCAGCTTATTTTACTTAAATCGACAAAACTTACTAAAGGATGTTCCGGCTTTGGAATCTTTAGCAGGGAATGCATTTCTGAAATCGAGTGAATAGTATACGGAATATGGGCTTCTTTTTTCATGATAAGAGAGATAGGATATTCAAATAAAATATACAAAGGAAAAGCTATCGTAAAGATAACTTTTCCTAAGAAATTAATGATTTGGTTTTATGATTACTTTCAAACTTTCGGCTTTGCCTGAAATACGCAAACAATAAAATTTACGATAAAAAAATCTTTATAAATCTGCGTTTTCGCTTTAGCGAATCAGTACCATCTGCGCGACATCTCAAAGTATTATTGGTCAACAGAAGCCATATTAGCGGCATCATAACGCATTCCGGTTTCGGTTCCCAGTGGTATGATTTTTTCTAAACGATCCATTTCTTGCTTAGTTAGCGTTGTTTGGGCTGCGGCAATATTCTCTTCGACATATTTTACTCGTTTTGTTCCCGGAATAGGCAGGATATTTTTCGAAACAATCCATGAAATTGCCAATTGAGAAGCTGTTATTTCTTTTTCTTCAGCCATTTTTTTGATTTCATTTACCAATTGAATGTTTTTCTCGAATTGTTGTCCCTGAAAACGAGGTAACGCTTTTCTAAAATCATCATCCGGGAAATCATTAGGGCTTTTAATATCTCCCGAAATAAAACCTCTTCCAAGCGGAGAATAAGCAACAAAACCAATTCCTAATTCTTTAAGGGTTTCTAATATTCCATCATCTTCGGCACTTCTTTCAAATAAAGAATATTCGGTTTGAATAGCAGTTAGAGGATGAACTGCATGGGCTTTGCGAATGGTTTGGGATGAAACTTCAGATAAGCCAATATAACCTACTTTTCCTTCTTTAACCAATTCTGCCATAGCAGCAACAGTTTCTTCGATTGGTGTATTTGGATCAAGTCTGTGCAAATAATACAAATCGATATAATCTGTTCCTAAGTTTTTTAGAGAACGTTCTACCGCTTTCTTTACATAATCTTTTTTACCGTTAAATTTCCAGGTAAGCTGTTCGTTATCGTCAATTTCAAAACCAAATTTAGTAGCAATACTATAAGCGTTTCTATTGCCTTTTATGGCTTTTGCAATTAATCTTTCGTTGTGTAGAGGTCCATACAAATCTGCGGTGTCTAAAAAGTTTCCGCCCAATTCAAGCGAACGGTGAATAGTAGCAATCGCTTCTTTTTCATCGGCCTTACCATAAATGTCAGCACCGGCAATCTGAGTCATTCCCATACAGCCTAAACCAATATTGGGAACAACAAGCCCTTGATTTCCTAATTTTATTTTGTGGATAGTACTCATAATTTCTGTTTTAAGTTTTTAGTTTGAAAATTATAAGACAAAGATCCGTGAGTATTACTTTTATAAAGTATCTAAATCTCTTGTAGTTGTATCCAAAATGAGGAAAGGAAGTTTCAGGTTGTATTCAGACTCGGGTCAGGTTTCAAGTTGTTGGATAGTTTTTTTACCACATTTTTTTACGACAGAGTAACACGAAGATTTCACAGAGTTTCACAAAGCTTTATGTATACTATATTGTATAATAGAAAATACTTTGTGAAACTCTGTGGTAAAACTAAGTTCAAAGTCAAGCAACCTGACCCGAGGCTGAAAGCCGAACAGGCGAAGCAAACAAAGAAAACCTGAAACAAAGAAAACTTGGAGCAAAAAACAAAACTTGCTATAAAAAAAGAATGCCGGCATCTCGAAGACGCCGGCATCATTTAACTAACCAAAACCAAAATAATAAATAACCAGTTTATTACACTACAAAGATCAGATATATATGAACGTTTAGCTGTTAAGGTTTTGTTATTACTTTGTTGAACATAAGTTAAGATTTTAGAATACTTGTTTCTGAGCTTTCTGTAATATTAAATAGTTTTTAATTATTAAAATATAATAACAATCAATTTTGGTTATGAATATCGTATATATAAGTTTGTATATTTGATAAAACATTAAATATCAGCAATATGGATTTAAACAAAAAATTAACAACTGCAACAGGAACTCCCGTTCCGGACAATCAAAATATTCAAACAGCAGGACCTCGTGGACCTGTTTTATTGCAAGATTTTTGGTTTTTAGAAAAAATGGCGCATTTTGACCGCGAAGTAATTCCGGAACGAAGAATGCATGCGAAAGGGTCCGGGGCTTATGGGACTTTTACTGTAACTCATGATATCTCAAAATACACAAGAGCTGATATATTTTCGGAAATTGGAAAGAAAACAGAGATGTTTGCCCGTTTTTCAACAGTTGCAGGTGAAAGAGGTGCCGCTGACGCCGAAAGAGACATTCGTGGTTTTGCTTTGAAATTTTATACAAACGAAGGAAATTGGGATTTGGTAGGTAATAATACACCCGTTTTCTTTTTTCGTGATCCAATGAAGTTTCCAGATTTAAATCACGCTGTAAAACGTGATCCAAGAACTAATTTAAGAAGTGCTGATAACAATTGGGATTTTTGGACTTTATTACCTGAATCTTTACATCAGGTTACAATTGTAATGAGTGATAGGGGAATTCCGAGATCGTACAGACAAATGCACGGATTTGGGAGTCATACTTTTAGTTTCCTGAATGCTCAAAACGAAAGAAATTATGTAAAATTTCACTTTGTATCGCAACAAGGAATTGATAATTTATCTGATGAAGAAGCTGCTGTGTTAGTAGGTGGCGACAGAGAAAGTCATCAAAGAGATTTGTTTGATGCGATAGAAGAAGGTAATTTTCCAAAATGGAAAATGTTCGTTCAAATCATGAGCGAAGAACAAGCATCTACATATCGTTTCCATCCTTTTGATTTGACTAAAGTTTGGTTAAAAGGAGATTTTCCTTTAATTCCTGTTGGAGAGTTCGAATTAAATAAAAATCCTGAAAACTATTTTGCTGAGGTAGAACAAGCTGCTTTTAATCCGGCGCACGTACCTCCCGGAATTAGTTTTTCGCCGGATAAAATGCTGCAGGCGCGTTTGTTTTCTTATGGAGATGCGCATCGTTACCGTTTAGGAGTAAACAATTATCAAATTCCCGTAAACTCATCCAGATGTCCGTATAATACATTTCACAGAGATGGTGCAATGCGTGTAGACGGAAATAATGGAGGACGTAAACATTACGAACCAAATAGTTTTGGAGAATGGCAGGAACAACCTGAATTCAAAGAACCACCATTGGCACTTCATGGCGATGCATATGCGCATAATTTCAGGGATGATGATAACGATTATTTTACTCAGCCAGGTTTATTATTCCGTTTACTAACCGATGAGAAAAAACAATTGTTGTTCAAAAATACCGCCGGACAAGTAGGAGGGGCGCAGAAATTCATTCAGGTACGTCACATCAGAAATTGCTATAAAGCTGATCCGGCATACGGAACAGGAGTTGCAAATGCGCTGGGAATGACCATGGAGGAAGTAAATAATTTTTCTGATCCAAGATTACTAATCGAAGTGAGATAGGTTTTTATAGAGACAACAATCTTTATCAAAGTTTTAAATTTTGACAAAGATTCGGTTTTCTAAATCCTCAACATATTTCAAAAAAATAACCCGATAGATCTTTAAAATTTATCGGGTTTGCTATTTGATATAAATAAATATTTTTATGTAAACTGGACTAAAGTCCAGCCCTACAATATAATTTGTTCCTTCGGAACTATAAAAGCCTTTGACTTTATCTATAGTGTAGGGGGCGGATTCAGTTTGGTTTAATAGTTAGATTTACAGAAAATAAACCAGTGAAAACCAGTGAAAACCAGTCTAAATCTGCCTAATCCGTGGCCAATAATTATAGACAAAGCTTTGCGATCTTCGTAAAATCATCAACATTAAACATAAAAAACTTAGCGGCCTTTGCGTAACTTTTCGCGTATTTTACGGTTAAAAAAAACTTAGAAACTTAGTTGTTACTAAGAAAAAACAACTGTCTTGTTACTATAAACCATTGTCTTACGTTCTGCATGCAGCTTTATAGCGCGAGCCAGAACAATACGTTCCAAATCACGACCTTTCATGATAAAATCATCAACGGAATGTATGTGTGAAACTCTCGCAATATCCTGTTCGATAATCGGACCTTCATCTAATTCTGCCGTAACATAATGACTGGTTGCCCCAATAATTTTCACACCACGTTTAAAAGCGGAGTGATACGGTTTTGCACCTGGAAAAGCAGGTAAAAACGAATGATGAATATTGATGATTTTATTTTCGTAAAGTGCAATCAGTTTAGGTGTAATAATCTGCATATAGCGGGCCAAAACGATAAAGTTAATTTGATATCGCTGTAATAATTCAATTTGTTTGGCTTCGCCTTCTTCCTTAGTTTCTTTTGTAAAAGGTACACAGTGAAACGGAATGTCAAAACGTTCTGCAATCGATCTTAAATCATTATGATTGCTTATAATTACCGGAATTTCAACATTTAGTTCCCCGGCACTGTAACGTCCTAAAATATCGAATAAACAGTGGTCGTATTTAGATACAAACAATGCCATTTTTGGTTTTTGTTCCTGATTGTACAAATCCCAAGACATATTAAAATCAGACGCAATAGTTTTATCAAAATCAGCTTTCAGACCTTCAATTGTTATATTATGATTGGTCAGTTCACATTCTAATCGCATAAAAAATACATTTTGTTCTACATCAACATGTTGGTCGATATAGATTATGTTTCCTTCTACTTTAGCGATAAAAGTCGTCACTGCGGCGATAATTCCTTTTTGGTCTTTGCAGTGAATCAGAATGGTTATTTTTTGCATTTCAAGTTAATAGTTAATCGGTTAATTGTTAATTTGTTTAATCGCTTAAATGCACGACCGGTAATTACGGATAAAACGGTTTAAACGACAAAAAAATTATTTTTTGTCCTGCATTGCAAATACTTTTTGTAGTAAAGGCGTTGTTCTTGCATTAATATTGGTACGAATATCTTTTTCTTCGACAGCAATCATTTTAAAAACACCCGCCAATGCTTGATTCGTTGTATAATCAGTCAAATCAGGATTTACTTTTTTTACCAGAGGAATAGTATTGTATTTATTGATGATATTTTTCCAGACTACATCAGCGCCCACTTTTGCGAAAGAGCTTTTAATTACCGGATTAAATTTTCCGTACAAAGCAGTTGTAGTACCTTTTTGCAGATAACTGGTTGCAGCACTTTCATTTCCTAATAAGATGTTTTTAGCATCTGTAAACGACATGTTTTTTACAGCCGAAACAAAAATTGGAGTAGCTTCTTTTACAGCATCTTCAGCAGCACGATTTAATACTTTAATCCCTTCATCAGCAAGAGATGATAATCCGATTCTGCGCAATGTAGCATCGACTTTTTGCAATTCTTCCGGCATTAATATTTTTACAGCTTCATTTTTATAAAAACCATCCTCGGCAGTCAATTTACTCACTTGTTGTGTAATTCCTTTATTTAAAGCCTCTTTTAATCCAGAAGCAATATCAACTCCGCCAACTCCTGAAAGTTGAGTAGATAATTTTGATAGTTTTTGTGCTAAAGTTTCCTTTACCTGAGCATGGGAAATTAGAGAAAATAGAAGAGATAATATTAAAATCTTTTTCATTAGTAGTTTTTATTAAGTTTCAAAAATACTACTTATTCAAAAACAAAGCCACAATTTTCTTTAGGCAGAACAAACAATTTGTTTTAAAATTAACATTAGTGCTGGCGTCCGTTTTAAACGAGGTTCACTGAACACCAAATAAAATAAATATTAAGTGAAGTGCTCTTATACTTTTTAAAGGAAAAAGCAAAAGGATTTTCAGTTCTATTGGGCTGGATTAGAAGATTTATGTTTCTCATTATATTACGGTTTTTGTATTTTTAAAGTTCTTGTCGAATCATTAAAAAAGCAAATATCACTACAAGTAGGAGTTGGATAACATAACCCGACCAAATGTTTCTTTTTTCGAATTGTAATATAAATTGGTCCTTTAATTTTCCTTTGAAACCTTTTATGATCCAAAAGAAAAAACCACCAATCCAAAGAGAAGTTAGTTGGGCAGCGATTAGCTCTTTTGCCATAATTTTGATCTAATTAATTTTGCAAGGTTTTGTGATCTTTTATCTCCGGAATGAGATAAATTACGTTTGAAATAACTTAGAATCTTAGCCACTCAGAACCTTAAAATTACGGCCAATACATCCTGACATTATAATTCCAATACATTTTGCTTGAGATATAAGTAGGTTGAAACTCTCTTATGGGCAGATTATTATGATCGAATAATTCTACCCTTATAATTTTTTCGCTGGTATCATCCTTTAAATCAATGTTTCCTTCTTCAGCATCAATGAGTTTCTTTTTCTTTAAGTATAAAGCTGGCTTTTCAATAATAAACGTTATTCCGGCTTCATTTTTTGATTCTCTTTCTCCTGCTAAATTGCCATTAATATCAAATGTTTCAATTCGCTGTAAATAATCATTTTTATAATAAAAAAGCTGATAAACAACGCCGCCATGTTGTATTTGTAATTTTTGATTCATTACCCTAAAACGTAGTATTTGTTTTTTAGCATTTGTAAATTCAATCGGGCCATTACCTTCTTTATTAATATAATTAGATAAAATCCGGACAGGTTTTGAGAATTGTTTTATACTGTTTGTGTAGGCATGATACTGAGCGTCAGATTGTGCAGTTGCGCAAATACATTGCAGAAAACTAAGATATAACAAAAATAATTTCATTTGTTTTTGGTCAGTAAATACAGTTTTAGTTATACTCGCCATTAATGTTTTTACGGTTTATTTGTTTAATTCCGGTTTTTGTAAAAGAATAAGTTGATTCTTCTTGCCATCTCCATATTTTTTGTTTTTCAGAATCTTCACCAATTGCACTGTAAAGAATTTTGATGGTATCCTTAGTAGTAATCATTTTAATTTCGGAAAAACGATCCTGAATTTTTGATGAGGATTCTGTTTTTTGACAATATTGCAGTCTTGCCAAAACTTTTTGATCTTCGCTAAACCATTTTTTCAAAAATGATACATGTTTTTCAGAGCATTGATAACCTAAATTTAGCGCCGAGAGAAATTTACATTTTAAATTACTTTCATCTGCTTTTTTTTCTCCATCCCAATAACATTCATTACTAACATCAGTTGCAATGTATCCTAAGGCTGCGCGTTGCGGCTCTGTTAATGTTTTAATATAATTCGTATTAAGCTGGAGACTACCGTTTTGGTCTAACCACAATATTTTTATATAAATATCCTGATTGTCATTCTCTGCAGAGGATTGGTTTACTGTTTTATGAATTATGGTATTTGTTTGAGAAAATACTGAGGGATAAAAATTTAAAAAAAATAATAAAGCTATTAGGCGGATATTCATGATTGGAAATTTGTTGCCTATAAAGATACTATATCTGGTTTTATTTTATCAATAAAAAAGGCAGATACCTAATTAAAGAAATCTGCCTGAATTTTTATGTAATTATTTTTTGAGTAAATCAATTTCCTCTTTTGTATTTTGAATAACAACCGTCATTTCGCTATACTTCCAGGTACCTTTTTTTTCAGCAACAACAAATAAAGTCGCTTTTCCTTTAGGTCCTTTGATCGGAATTTGTAAATCACAATTTCCGCTGTCGCCGTTTGCTGTATTAATACTGCCCGAAGTCATTCCGTCATCTTCAATGGGACTTCCCAGTTTTTCAATTACCACTTTGTTCTTTTGTGCTTTGGTCATTGCTTCTTTATAAGCATCAGAATTTGTCATCATTGAGGTAACTCCAAAGAAAATACTGACTATAAACAGTACAAAAATCAACAATAGGCTTACGCATCCTGTTGGTACAAACCATTTCCAGTTTCTCTCCCACCAACTTTTTCTTACTTCAACATAATCGTCTTCCATAAATAAATTTTATTTTAGATTCAGGTTTAAAGATAGAAAGATACTGTTAATTAAGATTTAAATACAAATGATTTTTAGATTGAAAATCAAGATAATTCTATTTAAACGAATTTTAATTACTTCACGGCGGCATAACTATTAGTAAACAAACGGCCTTGTCCAATTTCTATCAAAGTGGTATGTGGATCGCCATAATCATCAGACATAATCGATGCCATTTGTACATCTTTGATTCCTTTAATCTGATTGTTTTGTATGTCAAGTTCTCCGGATAAAATAATCAGATTTTGGTATTTTGCGATATAAGAGCCTCTGTCTAGTTCGCCATTGCTATGCAGCAGGATTGAGAATTTATTGCCTTCACCAGATATAAAAGAACCTTTTCCTTCCCATATTTCATTTGTAGAGTCATTAGTGTAAATAGTAAGATTTTTGAAATCAACACTTAATTTGGCTGTATTTTGGTTGGATAATGTAAGTGTTGATGTACCAAGAGTGACACCTAACAATGCATCAGTAAAATTAGACATAGTACAGCGAAAGGGATCAATTTTATAAATGCCTTCTACGTTAGGAGGAGTCGAACCTTTGTGAATGGTTATACCAAGTTGGTTGATTGATTTTTGCATTGCTGCATCAACATAATAATCGTACGAATTTTGTTTAGGAATAGTAGTTTCGTCATTGTCAGAATCATTAGAAGAACAAGCTGTTAAGCCTAAAACAATAAAGAATAAAAATGATTTAATGGTTGTGATTTTCATGGTTTAAAAGGTTTTGTTATTAATATTTTTGAGAAAGAACTCGATGTTAAACTGATTATTTTGAAAAGGAATCGCAATTTATATGCTGTTTCTTTTATTATGATAATATTTATAATAAATCGGAATGTTTGTTTCTTTTGTTCCCAATATGATAAATGGTATTTCCTGTAATGGCGTCAATCTCGAATTTTTCTTCAATTACTCCATGTGGAGTAAATTCGCATGGCATACTAATAGAATACTTCATTGTTTGAGAGTTTCTGGATAAAAATGTCACCTGAGTATTGTTTTTAATTTGTTCTTTTTCATCCATCAAGTCTATTTGGTATTCGTTTTTCATTTTGTTTACCAAGTCCTGCCAGCTAAATTTATAAGGCTCATCATTATTGATTTCTTTTATAAGTTCCTGTTCATCATCGTATTCTCTTTGAAAACCAATAATACAATCATAAAAACTTTCTATTTCTTTTATTAGAGTCAACGTTTTTTTATGATACATAAATCTCTGTTTTATAGGTGTATTTAAGTAAATAATCGTTTGTTGATAAGAGTCTTTATGTTCTGTAAGGAAAATTTCAATAGTATCGCCATTAGTATTTTTAGTAATATATCGGCAGTAGGTATTGTTATCTTTTTTATGTTTTTCAAATGCTTCTAAATCGAATTTTCTCATTTTGGGTGTTTTTTTAACAATTGCAATTTTTCCTTTTTTAAATAATATTCCGGGTGCATGACTTGTTCTTTATTCGAAAAAAAATAAAAGTCTATTTAGCAAAATAGTCGGCTCATCAGAACTATGTAATAAATCGCTACTAAAAAGAAAGCGATATTAAATACTAATGAGAGCCAACCTAATACTTGTTTTTTATTTAGAAATAGTGCTATTATGGTTAATAAAGATGAAACGGTAAGCGGAACGATAGAATTGGTCAATATTGCTATTTTGCTAAAATATTCAAATCCGGTTGGTGCGATCAATACCAACAATACCAAAACAGCAATTATACTTATTGAAATTGTACTTAGAATTTTTGCTTTTTTATGTTTGTCTTGCATTTTAATTATTGTTTTATTGTATAAAGTTTAGCGAGTTCCAGCTCCCAGCGGAAGATCTCCTAAGCCCGCAAATAAATAAATTGACATTATAAATGGTATTAGAACTAATATTAATATTATCCATCCCAGAATTTGTTTTTTGTTTAGGCTAACCGCTATTATGGATAATAGCAATGCTGATAAAAGAAGAAGAGGATATATACAAGCTGCACTAATAGGATTTATATCTACATTGTCAGATTCTATTACTATATAGCTAAATATCATCGTGCTAATTAATAATACCAGAGAGATCAGACTTAAGATTAGGGCAATTTTTTTGTTATTTTTCATCTTCAAAAATTAGTTTGTTCCGGCTCCAAATGGTAATCCTAAAAAGACCGATAAAGAAATAATCGATATCGCAAGCAGTACAATCGTTATTACTAAAATAACCCACCAGGTTTTTTGTTTTTTATTGCGGTATATCGCTATAATCGAAAAAAGTAATATTGCTAAAAAAATATAAGGAGAGATAAGAAGTATGCTCATTATATTTAAGCCCTGAGCGCTGGAAGGAACTACCATCGAAGATATGATCCATACCAAGAGGATAATAAGCAGTAAAGAAATTATAACTTTTATAATCTTTGATGTCTTCATTAAAAATCCATTTAATTAAAATTGACTGGTAATCGTAAGATATTTTTGTCTTGAAAAAGCAATCTTAGTTTCATTATCAATTTATAGTGCAAAAGTCTTTTTAATTACTAAGTATTATTATCAATAAAAGTTTTTAAAATAATAATTTAGGGTATTTTTTTATTTTTACAGATGACGCTCAGGGAAGTAAGTTTTTTTGATAGATATAATTTTAAGACTAAATTCGATTCTGATTTTATCTTAGAAAATATAAAGCTGAAATATAAATGACATAAAAAAAGTGACTTGCTTCAAAAAAGAAACAAGCCACTTAATATTTTAAATTATGTTGTTAGTTAGCCACCACTTCTGACTGAGGTAAAAGAGTTTTACTTAAATCACTATCTCTTTCATAAACATCCTGATAGAAACCAATTTCTCCATTTTCATTTACCAATGAAGTAAAGTAAGTGATGTAAATAGGCACTTTTTTAGATAATTTAAAACTGTTTTCTGTTTTACCTTCCATAGCTTTATCAATTTTGTCGGGAGTCCATTCCGGATAATCTTTAAGCATTGCAATCGCTAGTTCTTTTGCCATTTTTACATTGATACAACCATGGCTGAAAGTTCTTTTCTCGAAATCGAACAATGTTTTAGACGGTGTATCATGCATATAAATATCATCTGGATTTGGAAACATAAATTTTACCAATCCCAGAGAATTATCAGGTCCCGGTTTTTGTCTTACCTGACCATTTACTATTTCCATATTTTTATCTGCAAGATAATTTTTATCTGCAGCAATTTTACCTTTCAATTCATTGTTTACAATACTTTGCGGAACAGTCCAGTAAGGACTAAAAACGATTCTGTCAATTTCACCGTTAAAAATGGTTGTTTTAGTCAATGGCGCGCCAACAAATACACTTGAGGTCAATTGTACCTTTCCGTTTTTAACATAAATTAATTCATACGACGGAACATTTACCAAAACATACTCATCGCTGGCAGCAATCTGAGCCGAAATAGCGCGACATCTTTCCATATTAAGTTTTAGCGTCTCCATTTTATCAGAAAGCGGTACGTTCATTTCCTTGATATGTTCCTCTGCTAAAATATAGTTAGGTTTAAAACCATTACGAACTTTATATTTCATTACGGCATCCATCAATTCACGATCATAAACATCGCTTTTAGAGTTAGTTTTTAAATCTCCTAATAAGTACAAACGGGTTCTAACCTGTGCAATTGTTTTCGAAACGGCATCCGGACGTAAATCTTTATAATGTGTTTCTTCCGGAACAATAGGTTTCCATTTATTAGAACGTTCCATTTTTTTATATTTTTTTAGAACGTCCTGCAATTTATAATACTGATCATATTCTACTTTAGCATCTACAGTTGTTGTTGAAGCAGTTGCTTCTTCGATCGTGCTGTAATTTAAAAAATCTTTCAACATAGCATCATAGGACACTTTTTTCTTAGAGTCTGAATTTGTTTTTTTTGCATAAGCAACATATAAAGAACTCAAAAGCATATCTGCATCCGTTTTTGATAGTTTTGATTCTGATGAAGAAAAAAGCGCGTCAATTTCATTTTGATAAGGAATAGCTAAATCATTCGTTTTTTTTGCTTTCTCATATAATACAGATCCAAATTCGTTAATGTCATCTTCATCGAACCATATAGTTCCCAAAGTTCTGTTTTTGTATAATGACATTACATCAGATTTATATTTTTTTAAATCCGAATATCTTTTAAAGAAATCATTCGAAAGTGCGTCTACATCAGAATCTGAGTTGTAAATGGTTGCAATAGTTGAAGTTTTTTTGTGTAAAAGGATTTCGTTTTCAGATGTCTTAAAAGAAGATACAAAAAAACTCAAGCTTAAAATTAGGGCGATTGGATATAATGTTTTCATTTTTTTAAATTTTTACGTTTACTATTTAATGTAAAAGTTTTAGGTAAAAATTTGGGGCTTTTCTACCCTGCTAAATTACTTTATGATGCTGGAAAACAAGTTGTTGTATTCTGTTTAAATTTTTCAAGATTACCATGTTATCAAAAAATCTATAATACTTGTATAGGATATATACGATAACGATTGAAATAGTTACACGTATAGATTAAAAAAACATTTATTTTTTTGTTAACATAAAGCTATAACAATAACCAAATATTAAAATATTTTGTAAATTGCTCCCTTAAAATTATCATATTCATAAAATGGAGCAACAAATACCATATATTCCTAAAAATAAAGTAAGAATTGTTACAGCAGCATCTCTTTTTGACGGCCATGACGCAGCGATCAATATCATGCGTCGTATTATTCAGTCAACCGGAGTCGAAGTGATACATCTGGGTCACGATCGAAGTGTCGAAGAAGTGGTAAATACCGCTATTCAGGAAGATGCAAATGCCATTGCAATGACTTCATACCAAGGAGGTCACAATGAATACTTTAAATATATGTATGACTTGCTTCAGGAAAAAGGAGCGGGACATATTAAGATTTTTGGCGGTGGAGGCGGTGTAATCCTGCCAAGCGAAATTGCTGAATTACAGGATTATGGTATTACCAGAATTTATTCTCCTGATGATGGTCGTTCTTTAGGTTTACAAGGAATGATCAACGATTTGGTAGAACGTTCAGATTATCCTATTGGGGATAAACTAAACGGAGAAATCGATCACATCGAAAACAAAATTCCAACCGCCATTGCACGATTAATTTCGGCAGCGGAGAATTTCCCTGAGATTGCAAAACCTGTTTTTGATAAAATACATACCAGCAATACCAACTCTAAAATTCCGGTTCTTGGAATTACCGGAACTGGTGGAGCAGGAAAATCATCTTTGGTAGATGAATTGGTTCGTCGATTTTTGATTGATTTCCCGGAGAAAACTATCGGATTGATTTCTGTCGATCCTTCGAAACGTAAAACGGGCGGAGCACTTTTAGGAGACAGAATTAGAATGAATGCCATAAATAATCCTCGCGTTTATATGCGTTCATTGGCAACACGTCAATCAAACCTGGCTTTGTCAAAATATGTAGCCGAAGCGATTCAGGTTCTAAAAGCAGCAAAATATGATTTGATTATCTTGGAAACTTCAGGAATTGGGCAATCAGATACTGAGATTATGGATCATTCTGATGTATCCTTATATGTAATGACGCCAGAATTTGGAGCAGCAACACAATTGGAGAAAATCGACATGCTTGATTTTGCTGATTTAGTAGCGTTGAATAAGTTTGACAAAAGAGGCGCACTTGACGCAATTCGCGACGTTAAAAAACAATACCAAAGAAACCATAATTTATGGGATAAAAATCCTGACGAAATGCCGGTATTTGGAACCATTGCTTCACAGTTTAACGATCCGGGAATGAACACGCTTTATAAAGCGATCATGGATAAGATTGTCGAAAAAACAGATTCTGAATTAAAATCGACTTTTGAGATCACACGCGAAATGAGCGAGAAAATCTTCGTGATTCCACCACACAGAACCCGTTATTTATCTGAAATTGCAGAGAGTAACAGATCGTATGACGAAAGTGCACTTTCGCAACAAAAAGTAGCGCAGAAACTATACGGAATCTTTAAAACCATAGAATCGGTTTCAGGAAAAGTTCCGCAAATCAATAAAGCAGGAATCGATGACGATAGTGTCATCCTGAGTGCAGCGCAAGGACTTGACGAAAATAGAATCTTTCTTAACCTTTTACTGAATCAATTTGATAAAGTAAAAATGGACTTAGATCCCTACAATTGGGAAATTATCCTGAATTGGGACGAGAAAGTAAACAAATACAAAAATCCGGTTTACACGTTTAAAGTTCGTGATAAAGAAATTAAAATCGCGACACATACAGAGAGTTTATCACATTTACAGATTCCTAAAATAGCTTTGCCTAAATACGAAGCGTGGGGTGATATCCTGCGTTGGAATTTGCAGGAAAATGTTCCGGGAGAATTTCCTTTTGCTTCAGGATTGTATCCTTTTAAACGTGAAGGCGAAGATCCGTCAAGAATGTTTGCAGGCGAGGGTGGACCGGAAAGAACCAACAAACGTTTTCATTATGTGAGCGCAGGATTGCCGGCAAAACGACTTTCGACAGCTTTTGATAGTGTGACTTTATACGGAAATGATCCGGATATTCGTCCTGATATTTACGGAAAAATTGGAAATGCAGGAGTTTCGATCTGTTGTCTTGATGATGCCAAAAAGCTATACTCAGGTTTCGATTTGGTTCATGCTTTGACATCGGTAAGTATGACCATAAATGGGCCTGCGCCAATGTTGTTGGGATTCTTTATGAATGCGGCGATCGATCAGCAATGCGAATATTATATCAAAGCGAACGAACTTGAAAAAGAAGTTGAAGCTAAAATCAACAAAATATACAAAGAAAGCGGATTAGAACGCCCTAAATATCAAGGCGATTTACCAGAAGGAAACAATGGTTTAGGATTAATGCTTTTGGGAGTTACCGGAGATCAGGTTTTGCCTCAGGAAATGTATAATGATATTAAAGCCAAAACATTATCGCAAGTTCGTGGTACGGTTCAGGCCGATATTCTAAAAGAAGATCAGGCGCAAAACACCTGTATTTTCTCCACCGAATTTGCATTGAGATTAATGGGTGATGTTCAGGAATATTTTATTACCAAAAACGTTCGTAATTTCTATTCGGTTTCGATTTCAGGATATCATATTGCCGAGGCAGGAGCGAACCCAATTACACAATTGGCATTCACGCTTTCTAATGGTTTCACTTACGTAGAATATTATTTGAGCCGCGGCATGAGCATCAACGATTTTGGACCTAATTTATCGTTCTTCTTCTCGAACGGAGTAGATCCTGAATATTCGGTTATTGGTCGTGTGGCACGTAAAATCTGGGCAAAAGCCATGAAAAACAAATACGGGGCCAACGAAAGAGCACAAATGCTAAAGTATCATATTCAGACTT
This sequence comes from Flavobacterium sp. NPDC079362, assembly GCF_050267765.1. Classification (NCBI taxonomy): domain Bacteria; kingdom Pseudomonadati; phylum Bacteroidota; class Flavobacteriia; order Flavobacteriales; family Flavobacteriaceae; genus Flavobacterium; species Flavobacterium sp. NPDC079362. Next base: position 114,722 of record NZ_JBNNFM010000017.1, read on the forward strand.
CGGGACGTTCGTTGCACGCGCAGGAAATTGATTTTAATGATATCAGAACCACTTTGCAGGCTTTGTATGCGATTTACGACAACTGTAATTCATTGCACACAAATGCTTATGATGAAGCAATTACAACACCAACCGAAGAATCTGTGCGTCGTGCGATGGCAATTCAGTTGATTATTAATAAAGAATTAGGTCTGGCGAAAAACGAAAACCCAATTCAGGGATCTTTCATAATCGAAGAATTGACGGATTTGGTAGAAGCGGCAGTTCTGCAAGAATTCGACCGAATCACAGAACGTGGAGGTGTTCTTGGTGCAATGGAAACGATGTACCAGCGTTCTAAAATTCAGGAAGAAAGTTTGTATTACGAAACCCTGAAACACAACGGAGATTTCCCAATTGTGGGTGTCAACACGTTCCTGAGTTCAAAAGGTTCTCCAACGGTAATTCCGGCAGAAGTAATTCGCGCCACCGAAGAAGAAAAACAATATCAGATTACGATGCTCGATAACTTGCACCAGTTTCACGAAGCAAAAGTAAACGAGCATCTTAACAAATTACAAGAAGCAGCCATTAAAAACGAAAACTTATTCGACCATTTAATGGAAGCTACAAAGGTTTGTTCTTTGGGTCAAATTACTTCGGCATTGTTTGAAGTAGGCGGGCAGTATAGAAGGAATATGTAGAAATTTTAGATTTATGGAAAAACCTCTCAGATAATGGGAGGTTTTTTTTGTGCTTGAAAATGAAAAAACTAATAAATGTCCTATTCTGTTATTTGTTTAACGTATTGCAGTCATTGAATGCTTTTTTTTGATTTTAATTTACTAGATCGACTTTATTAGGGATTAAAAATCAAGTATTTAAAAAATATGTAGTTTGATACTGTACAAGATATTACCTCTGATGCAGGATCCAAAGGTTACAAATGATATTGGTGTACAGCCGTAATGATTAAAATAGGCGTCCTTTAAAACAAACTAATACAGTAGTTTACAGTAGCAGAAAAAATAATTGCCAACTAAGGCGAGTATTCAAATTTTATTAAATATGGAAGAAGGCGGAAATATCATTCGTAACGTATTTGGAAGGTCTTATAAAGAAGCAGAGTCTATTATAATACATGCCTCTGAAGGAGACTTGAACTTCATTTCTCCAAAAGGGATAAATTTTTATGGAAAAAACGGAGGGAAAAAGTTTGGAAATTTTGTAGCAAGAGAAGAAGTAGCAACAACCACAAATAAAATAGACAAAGTTAAAGAAATTGAGCTTTTAACTGTTTTAGATAAAGGTTCTAAAAACGATAATAACATTAACAGTACTACATTTCAAGACGGAATGGTTTTTGGGAAGGCGTATCATTTTAAAGTAAAAAGTTATGTTCAAAATCCTCCTGCAAATATTGCTGACATTAAATGGATGTTGAAATACCATAGCCCATCTCAAAATAAATGGTTGGAAATCCCTCTTTCTGTAAAAGGAGATTCTGTAATAATCACAATGAATGACAAAGATATGTGTGGACGTTTTATTTATCTTCGTGCCTATATACAAGATCCAGAGAGCGAAGGGGAATATAAACAGTGGAAACACAATCGTTTTCTATGGTTTGACAGAACAAAAGTTCACAAACAAATAATGGATCGTATTAAAGATCCTTGGAAAATTAATCAGGGAAATAGCTCTCTATGCGGTATGGCGGCCTTATATTATGCAATGGCTAAGAAAGATGCAAGTGCTTACGAAAAACTTGCAAAAGAGCTTTTTAGAACAGGAGAATATCATATTGGGAGTTATGTGCTAAAACCGCACGATAAAGCTTTAAGCATGTACGAAACAAATCCGTCAGATCGTAATTATAAAGCAATGAAAATGCCAGACATAGACTGGATTGTTCTTGCCACAACAAGAAGCAAAGAAAGTCTAAATAGTCAATTTGTTTACAATGGCTTTGAAAATGGTGACATAGACATGATGAAAGGTATAAGCTGGCCTGAGATGCTAACGAGAATGTGTAAGGAAGTTGCCGGTTTTAGTTCTGTTGAAGCAATTGATTTAGGTTTGCTGGAAATTGCTGAAAAAAAAGGAATATCTGCAAAATTATATGATGCTCTTGGTGATATTGATATTATGCATCTTAAAAATATTGTTCGAAAGTATAAACAAGGACATACTATTTTGATGATGATCGACAGTAGTATGATTGATGATGAACCGGGTTATAATCTAAAGGATTTGACAACAGACTCCCACTGGGTTGTTTATGAAGGGGGATTAAATTTTATTGATGTAGGAGAAAGCAAGTTTGTTGGTTTTAAAATTTATACTTGGGGGTATGATACTGTTAATCAAATTGATGAATTTAAAAAGCCTTCTCCGTCTAGTAAGATTTTAATTCATGCACATCAGAGAATCAAGATTGAATCTTTTAAATCCAATTATTATGGGTACATTGAAGTATTTTAGTTACTTATCTTTTATTTTGTTATTTATAAGTTGCAATGAATATAATGACGAACGCCACTCTTTCAATACAATTTTGCTTCAGCAATGGAATTTTTCTAATTGTCCTAAAAAAATTATTTTTGAAAAATATTTAAAAAATTCAAATTTTAAAAATATAATTGAGAAAGATTCTAGTTTTAATATTATTTGCGATTCTATAAATAAGCAAATAATTATTAGTCCATATGAACCTTATATCGACAAGATTAACTATGACATAAAATTAATCATTGATGATGATATAGAGTATGAAATTAAGGATATTAAGAGTAAGTTAGATACGAGTTTTTATAGTTTTTCAGTGGGGCGTAAATATTATATAAATTACAGTATTTATTCTATGACCGTAAATGGGAATAAATCAATTCAAAATAATGACGTAAATATTGTCATATCTGCTAATGATGGTACGATTAAAAAAAAATAATTCATTATCATTGAGAGTGACCCAATTATAATCTAAAGGATTTGACAACAGACTCCCACTGGGTTGTTTATGAAGGGGGATTAAATTTTATTGATGTAGGAGATAATAAATTTGTAGGTTTTAAAATTTACACTTGGGGCTATGATCCTATGAAGCAAGTTGATGAAAAAGGGAATCCGGATCTCCCGCTAGCGCGAGCGCAATGTCATTAAGTTAAGGTGTTAATATTCTTTATTTCAATAAATTAAGATGTTTTTAATTTGTTAGTTTATAGTAATTTTCTTATATTTAAGCT
>NZ_JBNNFM010000018.1:0-108093 GCF_050267765.1 Flavobacterium sp. NPDC079362
TCAGTTACTTAACACTGATTAAATTTACAAAATTCTTAATAAAAATACAAATTAAAAAAAAGTAGCTGACTCAGTTTTGAGACAGCTACTTTTTTTTTGTAATTGAATTTGATTCTTTAATGGTATGACAAAAAATGAGAATAAAAAACTTTGCTTTTGATAGCTATCGGGATTTCTAGATTCATTTTTAATTTCATAAGCCTTCGACTAAGCTCAGGATGACAATAGGGTATGATAAAAAATGAGAATAAAAACTTAGCTACTTAGCGCCTTTGTGGCAAAAACAAAAAAGCATAAAAAAAGGGCGATACTATATCAAGTACCGCCCTAAAGGTGAATTTTAATCTACATTCTAAAATTAGATTTTAAAATGCCGCATTGAAGCGTACAGTTTTTGGTAAACTACTATAAGAAAGCTAAACGAAGTTTATTCGTTTATGATATCGCCTTCTTTAGTTTCTTCGCTGGCAATTTTTACCAGTTTATCTTTTTGGTTTAGATCACCGAAGATTTCAATTTTATCGTCGATTTCTCTTCCTTTTTTTACATCAACTCTTGTTGCTTTGTGGTTGACTACTTTAATCACAAACAATCCTTCAGCAGAATTCACTAAAGCCGATTTTGGAATTACAAATGTACTGTCTTTCGCGTTAAGCGGTAACAAAACTTCGGCTACCATTCCTGGTAATAAATCTCCTTTTGTGTTGTGTACATCCATTTCTACGCGTTCAGAACGAAGTTTCATGTCTAATGCTCCGGACATTCTCGTGATCTTCGCTTTGAAAGTTTCCGGCAATGATTTTACATTAAAACTCATTTCATCGCCATTGTGTAAATATCCTGTGTACAATTCCGGAATAGAAACTGCTAAACGCAATTTGCTTTGTTCCTGAATGGTCAATAAAGGCAAATCTGAACCTTTTCCTGCAGGACCAACAAATGTTCCTAAATTCACATTTCTTGCTGCTACAACTCCGTCAAAAGGAGCACGGATTTCAAGATAACCTCTCATAATCGACACTTCTTTATGGGCTGCAACAGCTGCCTGATATTGTGCATAATCAGAGTTTTTCTTTCCGTTGGCCATTTCTAAATCATTTTTAGAAATAGTTCCTTCGACTTTGCTTGTTTCATACAAACGGTTGTAGGTGCTTTTTGTAGTAGCATAAATAGCTTCCATCGATTTTAGTCTTGATTCGGCTGCAGCTAGTTGAGAACTGATTTCCGGCGCTTCAAGAACGATCAAAAGTTGTCCTTTTTTTACTTTAGTACCAATATCTACTTTTAGCAATTTTACAAAACTGCTTACTTTTGCGTACAAGTCTACTTGTTGAAAACCGTTTAATTCGGCAGGTAAACGCAATTCTGTAGTTAGTTTTTCTTTTTCTAAAGAAAACGTTTCAGTTTTAGGCTCAATTTCTGCAGCAGGAGTTTCTTCTTTCTTGGAATTACAACTAGTTAGAAAAAATACGGCTACAAAAAATAATGCGGTCGATTGTATAATGTTATTTTTCATTTTTTGGATTTAATGATGAGATATAATGGATGCTTTCTTCGTCCTCAGGATCTAAAGAAACAGATTGTGTTGTTGTTTTTTCTTGTGCCCATGCAAAAATCAATGGCAAGATAAGCAATACTGCAAAAGTGGAGAATAATAATCCACCAATTACAGCTCTACCTAACGGAGAAACCTGATCGCCACCTTCGCCATGACCAATTGCCATAGGCAACATTCCCGCAATCATCGCAACAGATGTCATGATAATAGGACGAAGACGCAACGCTGCAGCTTCACGTGCTGATTCTAATGCATTTCCGTTTCGTTTTCGAAGCTGTTCAGCATTCGTGACCAATAAAACGGCATTTGCGATCGAAACCCCAACGGACATAATGATTCCCATATACGATTGTAAGTTTAGTGTAGAACCTGTAATAGTAAGCATTAATAATGCTCCCAAAACTACCGCTGGAACTGTGGTTAAAATTACCAAGGAAACTTTGAACGATTGGAAATTAGCGGCTAACATTAAGAAGATTACAAATATGGCAACCAATAAACCTACTTGTAAACTGCTTAATGTTTCTACCAATACTTTACTCATTCCGATAGGAGTAATGAATAACCCCCTAGGTAATTCTCCCAACGAACTGATAGTTGCATCCACATCTTTTACTGCCGTACCTAAATCGGTCTGGCTAATGTTGGCTGTAACGGTAATGTATGGCATAGCCCCTAAATTGTCATTTTCACCACTTACAAATCCGGGTGTAATTTTTGCAACGTCACTTAAAACAGGACGTAATGAATTTTTTAATACTGGAATTTCTCCAATATCAGTTTTGCTCTTCATTTGGTTTAGTGGTACCTGAACCTGAACGTTGTATGATAATCCTGCTCTTTCATCTACCCACATATTCTTCTCGGTATATCTTGATGATGAGGTAGAAGCCACAAGTGATCTTGAAATATCATTCATGTCAACACCCAATTCAGCAGCACGAGTTCTGTCAATATCAATATTCATGGCTGGATAATGAATTGGCTGACCAATTTGTACGTCTCTGAAATAAGCAATCTTTTTAAGTTTCTCTACAATTTGATTGGCGTATAACTCATTTCGTTTTTTGTCTTTTCCGGCAATACGAACTTCGATTGGAGTAGGGGATCCCTGGCTCAAAACTTTATCTGTTAATTCGATTGGCTCAAAAGAAAGTTTCACATCGGGAAGCACTTTTTTTATTCTGGCTCTAAAGTCGTCTTTAAAGTCGTCCATATCGACATGATATTCTTTTAAACTCACCTGAAATACTGCTTCATGCGAACCTGCCATGAACAAATAAATCGGGTTAATCGAGAATAACGACGGGTGTTGTCCTACATATACAGATGAAATTCCGATATGCTCTTTGCCAACCATTTTTTGTAATTCTTTCAGAACAATAATCGCCTTTTCTTCGGTACGTTCTAAACGGGTTCCATCAGGAGCACGCATTCTCAATTGAAACTGACTTGAATTTACTTTCGGGAAAACATCTTTTCCAATGAAATTAAGAAAGGTAACAGCCAAAAGCGTAATTCCGACTAAGTAGATTAAAGTAACCGCTTTTTTATGAGGGAATAAACTATTTAAAGTCTTCATGAATCGGATTCTGAAACGCTCGAAAGCACCAATTTTTCCGTCATTATTAGTATCATCTCTTTCAACGTAACCTTTTTTCTGAGTAATCAAATCTCTCTCAGATTCCGGTGTAATTCCACTATCGTTAAATTCAGCTTCATCATCTGTAATACCGGGTGCGTGTTCGTGTTTTTCGTGTCCTTTCATCAACCAGTTCGCCATTACGGGAACAAAAGTCTGAGATAATAAAAACGAAATAACCATAGAGAAACCAATTGCCAATGCTAATGGCAGGAACAAAGCTCCAGGAATTCCGACCATGGTAAATGCCGGAGCAAAAACCGCCAGAATACAAAGTAAAATCAATAATTTAGGCAACGCAATTTCCTGACACGCATCCCAGATGGCGAGTGCCTTGGGTTTGCCCATGTCGAGATGCTGGTGAATATTTTCGATGGTTACCGTACTTTCATCCACCAAAATTCCAATGGCCAATGCCAATCCGCTTAAAGACATTAAGTTGATCGTTTGTCCGAATAATTTCAGGAATAAAACTCCTGATATTATCGAAATTGGGATCGTTAAGATTACGATCAAAGCGGCACGTTTGTCTCCAAGGAAAAGTAAAACCATTAATCCGGTTAAAACTGCCCCGATAATACCCTCGGTAATCAAACTTTTTACCGAGTTGATTACATAAACCGACTGGTCAAATTCGTAAGATAATTTTACATCTTCTGGAAGTGTACTTTGAATTTTTGGCAATTCTGATTTTAATTTCTGAACTACATCCCATGTCGAAGCATCTCCTGCTTTTGCAATACTGATATAAACCGAACGTTTTCCGTTTACCAAAGCATAACCTGCAGTAATATCGGCACCATCCTTTACAGTTGCCACATCGCCAAGAGTTAAGTTCTGAACGCTTCCTTTGAACAACGGAATTTTCTCGAAATCCTTAACTTCTTTAATGGTATTATTAGTTGGTGTAATGTAATTTTTATCACCAATTCTCACATTTCCTGACGGAGCTGTCTGGTTGTTGATACGAATGGCTTCTACAACCTGATCCGGCGTCATATTGTGCGAACGCAATAAATCCGGATCAACATTGACCTCGATAGTTCTTGGGCTTCCGCCAAAGGGTGCCGGAGATAATAAACCGGGAATCGAAGTAAACGAAGCACGAACGTAAACGTTGGCTAAATCCTGTAATTCATTATTTGACCTGATTTTACTGCTCAAAACCAATTGACCAATTGGCAAAGACGAAGCATCAAAACGAATGATAAACGGCGGTTGTGTTCCCGGAGGAAATGCTGCCTGGATTCTGTTCGAAAGTGAACTCAATTCGGCTGCAGCCTGAGCCATATTCGTGTTTTCATAATAGGTTAATTTCATAATCATTAACCCCTGAATATTCTTGGTTTCTACCGATTTTACACCATTGGCAAACGGTAAAATGTTGACATAAGTCTTAGCAAAATAAGCTTCCATCTGGTCCGGTGTATAACCACCAAAAGGATGTGCAATATAGATAACCGGCAAGTTCATTTTTGGCAGGATATCTACCTTAATGTCCTTGATGGCACCAATTCCGAAGAAAAATAGACCCGCAACCAATACTAATATGGAGATGGGTTTGCGGAGTGCAAAACGTATTAAATTCATTGGGATCTAATTAAAATTCATTTATAAATAAGTCAAAATTGCCAGTAGCTGCTACTTTAAGCAAGAATGATTGCCACACATTATTGTTGACGATATCACGATCGATTTCGGCACGATTCAGCGTATATAGCGTTTGGGTTATATCCGTTAAATCCGTTAATCCGTTTTTATATAAAGTCGATTTTTGCAAATAGGCTCTTTTTGCTGCATCAACCTGAATTGGTGCTTCGGCAAAGTTGTCGATTGTGATTTTTATTTTATCATCGGCCAATGCCAGTTGCGATTTTAGTTCTCTGTCGGCTTGGTTATATTCTTCTTGTAAACCTTGCGAAACATATTTTTGAGCGCTTACTTGTTTGCTTGCTCTAAAAGGCGTCGTCAGGTTCCAGCTAATTCCAATTCCCACCAAATAATTGGTACGATCCGGATTTACGCCATCCCAATAATTTCTGTTGAACGAATTTTGATCTGTGATATAATCGCTATTAAATCCGGAAGCACGCGTTTGCAAAACACCAAATGCGCTCATAGTTGGATAATAAAAACGTTTGTAAAGTTTCATTTGTTGATTGCTGTAATCAATTTTAGTTTTGTAAAATTGAAGTAAAGGGTGCAGACTATCAGAAGTTGCTGTTCCTCGAAGAATCTCTTTCGGAATTTCATTTACAAATAAAGTGTCCGTTACAAAATCCTGAGGAGCAACTCCCATCAAATCAACTAATTTGTTATTTTGTTCTTTGACGAAGTTTTTAGCCAGGTTCAAAGAGATTTTAGCTTTAGAAACTTCGGCTGTAGCCAATGTAGAATCGACTCCGGCCAATAATCCATTTTTAACCCGTGCAACAGCTGTCTTTTTGAAAACTTCTGCGCGGCTTAAATTCTTTTGTTGGGAAATCAATAATCTTTGGCTCGCTAGTAAGTTCAGGTAAGCAGCAGAAATTTTGATTTCCTGTTGGAATTCTTCCTGTTTCAAATCTTTTTCTTTTGCCTGAACATCGACTTTCGCCAAATTGATTTTCTCCTGAATTTTTCCAAACGTGAAAAAATCCCAGTTCATGTTGACCAAATACAAGGCGCCAAAAGCTGAGTTCCAGTTTTGATCCGGCAATGCGGGTCCGGAAGAAGCTGTTCCTAAACCATTAAAACCATACATGACACCGTTCTGGCCATTGATGGTTCCGTAATCCTGTTGTGCCGATAAGTTAAGGTTTGGCAGATAATCACGCTTGGATTGTTTGAGAGTCTCGCGTGACGCATTCGTGTAATTGCTTTTTGCCTTGATCGAACCGTAGTTTTCTAAACCTGTTTTTACTGCTTCTTTTAAAGACAAGGTTTGTGCATAACTACCACAGGCAAAAATCAAGAAAACTAACAAAGTAATTTTTCTGAAGTACATAAAATTAGTGATATGAAATTGATAGAACAAAAATATTTCTCTTGCGCTGATATATGTCATGTTAAATGATGTACTACGATAATAAATGACCAATTGAATTTGTCATTTATTGGAAATAATAATTAATTATTTGTACGTACTTTGTAAACTATTTAAGTATTAAAAATGAATAAAAAATTTGATAACATATTAGACAACAAATGGTGGCAGGAGGTAGCCGTTGTCGTCTTTTCATTTACGATCTATACGTTAAAAAATGACTGGATGTTATTTAGTTCTTTTACTTCCATATTAATGGGTGTGTTTTTCTATCTGGTTTTATACATGCATGCCCAATTCAATCGTTTCTTTCTTTTACCTATTTTATTCAAAACACAACGTCCTGTAACTTATATCATTTTAACTCTTTTTGGTGTATTTGTCTTTTCGGTAGTTTTATATGAGATTACAATGCTCGATATGTTTAGTAATTGTCATCTGTATCAAAATTCTCATCAACGAAGTTATGCGTATCAATTGGCAAGTGTTTTAGGAACTCTGGTTTGTATTTTAAGTCCTATAATTGTATTTAAATTCTATAGGATTCACAGAAAAAAAACAGATGAAACCTTATTGTTCAACGAAATGCAGCTCAATTCACTAAAAGGGCAATTGAATCCACACTTTTTATTTAATACCTTTAATACACTTTACGGAATAAGTTTGGAGTTTCCCGAAAGAACGCCGGATTTGATCATGAAAGTGTCGCAATTAATGCGTTATCAGCTCGAAAGCAATAATAAGAAATGTGTTTCTCTTGAAGATGAACTGGAGTTTATAAACAGTTACGTACAACTCGAAAAAGAAAGGGTAGGATACCGTTGCGAGATTACTTATGATTGTAAAATCGATAACGAGAATGCCTATAAAGTATCGCCGATGCTGTTGATTGCTTTTATCGAAAATGCCTTTAAACACGGGACTTGTGCGATTGAGAAATGTTATGTCAGAATTATAATTACAGTAGAAAATGGTTTGCTGCATTTGCATGTCGTCAATTCAATTCCGACAAAAAAGACAGATGTTGTTTCTACTAAAATTGGATTGAAAAATACAATAGAACGTTTGAATTTAATCTATGGTAAAAACTATAAATTAGACATTCAGGACGGTAATAAGAACACATATATTGTAGATTTGAAGTTGCAATTGAAAAAGTTTGTAGAATGAGAGAACCCAAAAAATGTATAATTGTAGATGATGAACCGGCGGCACATTATGTGTTGGCGAATTATATAAAGCAAAATCCACAATTAGAGTTGGTTTTTCAGGGCTATAATGGCATCGAGGCAATGGATTATCTTCGTGAGAATCCTGTTGATTTAATGTTTCTCGATATCAATATGCCCGAGATTTCAGGAATGGAATTGCTAAAGATTATTCCAACACATCCTAAAACCATTTTGACAACGGCTTATTCTGAATATGCGCTCGAAAGTTATGATTATGGTGTAATAGATTATCTCTTAAAACCTATTTATTTTCCAAGGTTCTTAAAAGCAATTGATCGTTTTTTTGCTACCGAGGGCGCAAAAATAAAAACAGAAGAAACAGTTGTGAATTCTGTGAATGTAAAAGTCGATGGTTATTTTATGGATATCGAACTTGATCAGCTTTTATTTGCGCAGAGTTTTGGTAATTATGTAAAATTGCACACAATAAAAAGAAACTATTTAGCCTCGATTACAACAAGCGAATTGGAAAAATGTTTACCTGAGAAAAATTTCATGCGCATTCATAAATCATATATCGTAGCGCTGGATAAAATCGAAGCAACAGACAAAGATTTTGTGGTCATTAAAAATGAAAAATTACCGGTCGGGATTACCTATAAAAGGGAATTATCCGACCGGATAAAAAAATAAAACTCGAAATAAGATTGCTTACTAATTCAAATTATTTCAAATAAAGCCTGTGATGATGTTTTTCTTACAGGCTTTTTAGATTCTGGTTGAGTTTTATTTAATATATATTATATGCATTTTTGTTTCCAGACGGGTAGATTTACTCCTTTGAAAATCAGCCATAAACTTAATGTTAATTCTGCAATCAGACATGGCATTAACAAAATTATGCCGGAAAGCTGCGGAACAAGAATTAAGGCAAAACTATTGAACAGATAACAGATCCCTGCTATTGTCATTAAAACGCCAATTATCTTTGGAAAGTATCCTGATTTAAAAATTAAATATCCTTCAATAAGACAAACAAACCCAAAAAAGATTAATCCAACCCCAAATCCAAAATCATGCAGTTTGATCGACAGATACGATAAAGTATGCAATTGATCCGGAGTAAATGATTTTAGATAATCAGCGTCGCCCAGAAAGAATAATGCGGCTAAGAGATTTAATTTATTAGCAGCCAAAACGGCTGTTTGTATCAAATTGAATGACAAATTAATTAAGGCCAGTTTCCTGCTTACCGGTTTTAAAAGGTAATAAAGCAGGATCATTACAGGCAAATCGCAAATTTGCATAATCAGATCAGCCGTAATCCCTATTTTCCATAAAAATTGAGAATGTATAATATTATTTGCTGTTGCAGCAGCATCACCTGAAACAAACAGTTTATTTCGAACAAAAGTCTCTGCAAAGAATCCCATGATGATAATTATGAGATATAGCATTCCTGCAATACGAGCATAATTTTGTGGTGAACTTTCGAAATTCTTAAGACTAAATTTCATGGTTTTTGTGGTTGTGGTTTGTTATAAGACGGTTAATTTCGAATAATGTTACTATTTGTTTTAACATTTCTTTTATAAATTAATTTTTCTCAAAATAAAGTAGTAATTTTAATACGTTATTTAGCGAATGTCAATTTAAAACTCAGGATCATGAAAAATCTTTTTTTATTTATTATCTTTTTATGCAGTAGTTTTATAATAGGACAAAATGGAGTTTCTCCGGATAAAGCAGTTACTCCGCCGGAAAAAGTTTTATATACTTTTCAAAAAGAATATCCCGGCAAAACGCCCACCTGGACAATGAAGTATGTTGGCGACGATGATGATGAAATTCGTTACGAAGCCAAATTCAAAACCAATGCGACTAGCGAAGCATTAGCAGTTTATGATAATTTGGGTGTTTTAAAAGCCTTTGAATCTCAGATTGCGCTGAGTAAACTTCCTGCAAAAGCTCAGGCATACTTAAAGAAAAATTATCCTGCCAAAGCCATTAAAGAAATTGCAGTTGTGGTAGATGATAAAAATAAAACAACATATGAAGTAGAAATACAAAAAGACTCGAAATTCTATGATGTCGTGTTTGATAAAAATGGAGGTTTTGACGTGATTGTCGAAAAAGATTAAACCAGAATACTTACTAACTCAATATATTTCTAAATGACAAATCCGACAGATTTTACAATCTGTCGGATTTTGTTTTTTAGGATATTAAGTATTATGAGCAAACCCGACAGGTTTCAAAAACCTGTCGGGTTTAACACTATGATTAATTAACAATCAACAATTAATAATTCACAATTAATTAAAGCATCATTCCGCCTGAAACTTCAATACGCTGTGCATTTACCCATCTCGCATCTTCGGTACATAAAAAAGCAACGACGCCGCCAATATCATCAGGTAAACCAACTCTTCCTAAAGCTGTTACAGATGCTATTTGTTGGTTCATTTGTTCATTATCACGAACAACCCCGCCGCCAAAATCTGTTTCTATAGCACCAGGAGCAACTACGTTTACTCTAATTTTTCTTGCGCCTAATTCTTTTGCCTGATATCTTGTCAGAGTTTCAATAGCACCTTTCATAGCGGCATAAGCAGCATAACCAGGAAATGAAAAACGAGCCAGACCTGTAGAAATATTCACAATTCCGCCACCGTCATTTAAGAAGATCAACGCTTTTTGAGTTAAGAAAAATGGACCTTTGAACTGAATATTAGTCAATTGATCAAATTCAGCCTCAGTTGTTCCAACAAATGAATTATGGATTCCTATTCCCGCATTATTTACTAAAAAGTCGAATTTATCTGTTTGGAAAGTACTTCTTAAAGCCTCTGAAACTTGATTAAAAAAGCCATCAAAAGTTCCTGAATCCGCCACATTCAATTGTAATGAAGCTGCTTTTTGTCCTAAACCTTCAATTTCTTTTACCACAGCATCAGCTTCGTCTTTTTTGCTGTTGTACGTAATGATAACGTCGATTCCTTTTTTTGCAATCGCGATTGCCATATTTTTTCCTAAACCTCTGCTACCACCGGTAACAAGAGCTATTTTTGTATTTACTGCCATTTTATATATGTTTTAAATTTTATTTATTATTGAATTAAAAATTGAGAATTAAAAATGTATGCCACAGATTAAAGGATTAAATAGATTATAAAATCTTCTTGATCTTTTAAATCTGCGAGAAAAAAATTAAACACATAGAAACATAGATTTTATTTTGAGTTAAAAAGATTGTAAAAGAAACTAGTTTCTAACACATAGCTATGTGAATTTAAATAAATGAAATGCCTTTTTTAAAGTTGCTAAAAGCTATGTTTCTATGTGTTTAATTAAATTATGTTCCATCAAATTAATTAGAATGCAATGCGTTAAATGAAGCTTTTAATTCCGGAACACTTGCGTTTATTCTTGTTGCACTGGTTCCAAAAGTAAGTTCATCTTTTCCTTCTTTCAATTGCTCAAAAATAGAGATGATAAAATCACTTACGCTTGGATGTGCGTCATGCAAACCAGGAGCTCCCAAATCTGTATTTAGTGCCGGAGGAATAATTTCGATCACTTCAATGTTTTTTGATTTCAATATATGACGAAGTGAAATTGTAAACGAACGGAAAAATGCTTTAGTAGCTGAATAAACCGGAACTTTTGCGAAAGGCGAAAGTGCCAATCCAGAAGTCACATTCATTACGGTCGTAAGCGATTTTAGCTGAATAAAAAGTGACGTTAAATGTAACGGAGCTTCAATATTGGTAGCAAGTTCTGTTTTAGCACTTTCATAGAAATCAGCATCCGTAACCGACACCCATTTCTGGATTCCTGCGTTGTTAATTAAAACATTCAAATCAGGATGATTTTCTGCAATCCATTCGTAAAGCGCTATACGCTCAGATTCGATTGCTAAGTCACATGCTTTTGTAATTACGGCTGGGAATTTTGCCTTTACTTCATTTAAAACAGACTCTCGTCTGCCGCAAATAATTACAGTGTTGTTTTCCTGAATAAATCTTTCGGTTAAGCCAAGTCCAATACCACTTGCGCCACCTGTTATTAGAATTTTGTTATTTGATAAGTTCATCTTTTTCGTTCTTTTAAATTGATAGGACAAAGGTAGGACCGAAGTAGGCTTAGGGAATTGTAAATATCAAATCGATGTTTGCGAAATTCAAACCAAGGGAAGAAAATAAATCTAAAAATAAATTCTAAAAAATAAATTCCAAATTCCAAAACTTGGTGTTCAACTTTGTCAAAGTTTAAAACTTTGACAAAGTTCTCCAAAATCTATATTCTATGATCTATATTCTATGATCTATATTCTATGATCTATATTCTATAATCTATATTCTATAATCAATTCCTGAATGCTAAAGGCGTATAGGTTGTTTGTTTTTTAAAGAAGTTAGAAAAATGCGCCAGTTCCTCGAAACCCAATGAAAATGCGATTTCAGAGATATTCCAATCGGTTTGTTTTAGGAGTACTTTTGCTTCATTGGTTAATCTGCTGCTGATGAGTTCAGTGGTGGTTTTTCCGGTGTTTTCTTTTAAAACTTTATTTAAATGATTCACATGAACGGATAATCGTTCGGCGAAATCTTTGGCTGTTCTCAGTTCTAATCGTTGATTTGGTGATTCTATTGGGAATTGTCTTTCCAGTAATTCAGCAAATAAAGAGGAAACTCTTGCTGCCGAATTATGTTTGGAATACAAAGCGGTTATAGGCTGCAATTTTTGCCCAAAGTGAATTAACTCCGCCACATAATTTCGGATTAAATCATATTTATAAATATAATCAGAATTAATTTCTTTTTGTATTTTGTTGAAAATCAATTCCACTTCGGCAACTTCTTCATCCGTAAGCTGAAAAATAGGATATCCGTCTGATGCAAAAATAGGAAGTTCATCTAAGTCAATTCCGCTTTTGTTTTTGGATAAAAACTCACTTGTAAAAACACAAAATTGTCCGGATTGATTGGTGTCTTGCGGAAGATAATTATAAGGAATTTTTGGTGTAGCAAATAAAAGCCCCTGTTTGTTGATTTCGATTATTTTATCGGCATATTCAGCTCGATTTTTACCTTTTATCAAACTGATTTTGTAGTAAGCACGTCGATCATATGGCATCCCGGGTTTTCCCTGCATTCTTTCCAAAAGTTCTTTAATATCAAAAACATTAAAATGACCAATTTCTTTTTTAATGTCGTTGGGTAATAATGAGCTTGGTTCTACAGAAGAGCCTTCGGTAATATCCTGGTAGAATGAATCTAGTGATTTCATAAGAGTGAATTGTAAAATTCAAATATACGAAAATTAAAAGATTGTTTTTTTAGTTTGAAGTTTCAGGTTGCTTTGCTTTGTGTTTATTTAACCGCAAAGGCCGCAATTTTTTAGTTTGCGCTTAGTAAACGCAAAGAGTTCGCAAAGCTGCTTGAAGACAAAGCTTTTAGAATTTTATGTTTTTTAGCACGCAGATTTAGCAGATTTAAACGGATTTAAGCTGATTTTTTTGTTCATTTTTGTCATCCTGAGGAGCGAAGGATCCCAAGATAGCAGTATTTAATAAATAAACTTTGTGTCTTAGTGCCTTTGCGGCAACCCCATCAAAACAAACTTCCCTGAATTAATTCCGGTTGTGGATTACTGCCAAAAGAAAAACTATCTATTACGAAATATTGCTTTTTAGGTTCTAATTCTCGTAATATTATATGATCGCACAAAAAGCGAACATCAATTGTGGTAAATAATTCGTTTGCAATTGCAATATTTTCAGGACTAAGTTTTCTTGCAATAGAAATATGTGGATCGCTGCTTCTGTCTTTACCAGATATCAGGAGTGTATCCTGAATTTTTTTCATGATAGATTTCAGTTGTTTAGAGTTTTCGTCAGGACCGATGAAGAATGCACCATTTGGATAAGAATCGAAATGATCTGAATGTACCTGAAAAGGAGTAAACGTATCAGCGATTTTACCCAGCTTTTGTTTGAATTTATCGATTTGAGAATCATCAATTTTAAATTCGCAAATTGTAATGTGAGCTACTGAATTTTTGCTGTTGAACCAACCAATTCTGGAAGCCAAACCTTCTTTCATGGTTTTGATAATTTGTATAATTTCTTCTGAAGGATGAATAACAACTGAATATTTCTTTTCCATTTAAGATTGGATTTTATGCAAATTTAAATTTTAAAATGAAAACCTATGATCGATACTTTAAAAATAAGGAAACCTAAAGTTTTCCCTTTAAATACAATCTGTGTTCTATTTCTGATTTAAGTAATCCGCTTCCTCCGCCAAAATGTTCAATTACTTCTACTTCAGGTTGGTGTTTGATGCAAAACGATGTAAAATCTTTTTCGACTTGTTCTTCTATCGCAGAACTTAATAAAACAATATCAATTTTGTTGTTTAAGAAATATGTCTGAGCTGTTTTTTCGTCATTGAAACCTATTGCATTCCAGTTTTCGTAAGCGTTTACCAGTCGTAGTAAAATTTCCAGGATCGGTTGGTTTTTTCCGAGTATTAAGAATTCATATGTTTTCATAATCAATATTTTATTTGCAAATTTAGAAGTAAAATAATAGTTTGGACTTAATCCAGGATAAGAAATAGAGTTTCTGAGTTTTTAATTTGAATATTTAAGCAATTCAGAAAGTAAGGTTTTTAGCAATTTCTTGAAAAAAGTGTTTTTAAGAGATATTTTTTTTTAGAGATAAATAAACGATAACCTCAGAGAATTAGTGTGTTAGCGTTTTTTGGATAAAAATATTTTGCATGAATGAGGAAAGCCGTAATGTTTTCTTTAAAGTAGCTTGTAATTTTGTCGCGTAGAAATCGATATAGGTGATGTTTTTTGCCTTTTTAAACAACATTACAGATACTACAGGTTAACTGTTTTTGGAGAAACATTTTTTTTTTTTGCAATGAAATTTGACATATCCATTTGATGATGGATGGCTTTGTATAAGTTTGCAAGCATACAAAAGTCTAATTTTACAGGGTTTTTAGATAACGTTATTTTGTAACAAAGTCTAAAGACCCTTTTTTTATTGGGTGAATATTAGAATTCCGGTAATCCAGATATGAATAAAGTCCCAATTGATTTTGAATTTCTGGGGAGAAAAACCATAGAAATTTTTAAAAGCTGCCGAAAAATGTGACACATCTTTATAGCCGCATTTATATGCTACGTCGCTAACGGTCGAAGCCTTATTCTGAAATAGTTCTTTGGCATGTTCCATTCGGAGTTTAATAATATAGCTTTTTACAGTAGTTCCAAAACAAGCTTTAAATCCTTTTTTTAGCTTAAATTCATTTAGCGAAATCGTTCTTGAAAGCTCTGTTAATGTAGGTGCATGAACATAATCTTTATCCAATATATGTTTCGCTTTCAGTAATTTATTATAATCGTCTTCATCAATTTGATCTTTTTGTACCGGTATGGTTATGATTTTTTCAAGTTGATGTATCAGCAGTTCCTTGATTTTGGTTTCCAAATACATTTTTTTTAATGCGCCCTGACGATTACAATTCTTTATTTCGTGAATTACCCATTGTATCGCTGGCGTAAACGGAATGTATTTTGAGGTCAGATAACTGGATTTTTTAAGCAAGATATTTTTTGAAAATTTCTCATGAAGTTCCCAGTCTTCGTTGATAATCTTGTAGTAAAAATCTTTTGATAGGATGATTGAGAAATGGTTAGTTTGTTCGAAAGCAGGTATTTTAAAAGTTGCCTTATATTTTGTAGCGTAAAATATATTATGGGTATTCTTTTTTGAATATTTTTCGGTTTCTAATTGATCAATATGAGTTTCGACATTATTGCAGCAGATAAAATTCATGACAACTGATTCTTCGTCAATTTCAAAAATGATAGTTTGTGGGGTCGAAAAAAGCATTTGTGTATCCAGTAAAACCATTCCGTCTGTAATCAAATGATGGCTTTTAATTTCTTCTGAATCGTTGTTTTTTATGTAGACATTCTCTTCCGTTAAATAATTTTTCGGATAATGAGTGCCACCAATTTCAATTTGAATAATTGAGTTTTCGTGTCCTGAAATTTTCGATTTGATCTTCAAAATATAATCCGTTTTTACAAAATAATAATCCGTTTTTCCCTATCTTTTTTAGAGTTGTTGATGGTACTTTTGCGTCAAAGTTATTTATAATTAGTCTAATTAAAGATATGACAACTCACAAATTTTTATTTTTTAGTATATTTTTTTTCTTTACAATCCTATCGTCTTCCCAGCAAAAACTGGGAGTTTCAGTAAGTGGAGAGGTAACAGAAAATTCAGGGCAAACAATTCCTTATGCCACAATTAATATAGAAAAAACTGACTTAAGCATTATTTCTGATGAAAACGGAAAGTTTATTTTCAAAAATGTAAAGCCGGGAAAACATGTTTTAAAAATTAAGGCAATTGGTTTCTCAACTCAAAAAAAACACATTGAAGTTTTAGCCAGTAATGTCAGTTTTTCTGTTCAGTTACAGAGTGAATTGAATCAATTAGAATCTGTAACAGTGTTAGGCCGTTCGCAAACAGATAAAGTAAACAAACAAGCTTATAGCGTTACGGCGATTGATGCAAAAAAGCTCCACAATTCTACTCTCGATTTGTCGCATGCATTAGACAGGGTTTCCGGTGTTCGGGTTCGTGAATCGGGTGGTGTAGGTTCTAAATCTGAGCTTTCTATTAATGGTTTTTCAGGTAATCAGGTAAAGTTTTTTATTGATGGTGTGCCTATGGATAATTTTGGTTCGTCTTTTCAATTGAATAATATTCCAATTAATCTTGCTGACAGAATAGAAGTTTACAAAGGTGTTGTGCCTATCTGGTTAGGCGGAGATGCTCTTGGAGGTGCGGTTAATATTGTAACAAATTCTAAACCCCGCACTTATCTGGATGCTTCGTACTCTTTTGGATCATTCAATACACATCGTACGACTATCAATGCGGGATATACGGCAAAAAGTGGTTTTACTACTGAAATTAACGCGTTTCAGAATTATTCAGATAATAATTATTGGGTAAATGTTGAAGCGGCCGATTTGTACACAGGCGAATATTTTCCAAATGCCCGTGTGAGAAGGTTTCATGATAGTTATCGCAACGAGACGGTGATTTTTAATATTGGAATAACAGGTAAAAAATACGCTGATAAATTATTATTTGGTTTTACAGCCGGAGAAAACAAAGCCGATATTCAAACTGGAGCCCGAATGACGAGTGTCTTTGGAAAAGTGTACAGCACAGGAAATATCTTAATGCCAACAGTAAAGTATCAGGTAAAAGATTTATTTACAAAAGGGCTAAATGTTAACGTTACGGGTAATTTTAATTTTGGTGAAGAACAGAATGTCGATACCGTTTATAGAAGGTATAACTGGTTTGGAGATTACAGAGAACTCGTAGGATTAGGTGGTGAACGTAGCCGTACGCTGCGTAAATTCAAAAATAATAATGGTATAGCCACAGCAAATTTTACGTATGCTTTAGGACTAAGACATTCTTTTATGCTAAATAACACGTTTAATACTTTTGATCGTAAAGAAAGCGATGAGTTGGTTCCGGAATCATTAGTATATAAGCAACCGAAAAAAACACAAAAAAATGTTTTGGGCGCAGGTTACAAATTTGACTACAATGAGAAATGGAGCACATCTGTATTTATCAAAAATTACTCTTTAAAAAGTACTTATTCAGAAAGTTACAACCCTTCCGGTACAACTGGTGATATTGCGTACAGAGAACATGTTAACAACAAAAATCTGGTTGGATATGGTGCCGCCAGCAGTTATTACTTAAAACATAATCTGCAGTTAAAGGGGTCTTTTGAAAAAAGCTACAGATTGCCAACTCCTGAAGAATTATTTGGAAACGTAAATAATAATATAGCGGGGAATATTGGACTTGAGCCGGAAACAAGTAACAATTTTAATCTTGGATTCAGTTATCAGACTAGTTTTAAGAAAGTCAATGCGATGACATTCGATGTAAATCTTTTGTATCGGGATGCAACTGATTTTATTCGTCCTGAATTGAATCTGAATCAAACAATGGTAACCAATGTGAACCAAAAAGGAGTTACAAATTATGGTATAGATGGTGAAGTGAGATATTCATACCGAAATAGATTTACTGCGGGGATGAATATGACGTATCAAAATCTTCGTAATATGACGAAATACGAACCAAACGAAAATTTTGTGTCGTTATGGTACAAAGACAGAGTGCCTAATATTCCTTTTCTTTTTGGCAATCTGGATGCTTCAGTATTTTTTTATGATTGTATAAAAAAAGGTAATAATTTATCTATTGGCTACAACTTTTTGTATGTACACGACTATTATTTATCATGGCCAAGCCGCGGTACCAAGGATGGTAAACTTGATATACCACAACAATTTAATCATGATTTAAATGCGGTTTACACCTTTGCAGATGGTAAATACAATATCGCATTCGAGTGCAAAAATGTCTTAGACAACAAGCTGTATGACAACTTTTCGCTGCAAAAACCAAGTCGTGCTTTTAATATAAAATTCAGGTATTTTTTCACCAAATCAAATAAATAAATTTAATAATTCAAACAATAAACTATTATGAAAAAAATGGGCAAATTAGCGATATTATCGGCTGTAGTGGCTTTTACATCATTCTCGTGCAGCAGTGATTCTGACAAATCTGCAGGCGAACCAGGTGGAGGAGGAGATACAGGTAAAACAAAATACATTATTACTGCTACTACAGGAGCAGCAGGAATTGCAGATTATTTACTGACGGCTGATGATATTTCTACAGGATCTATTACAACAACAGGAAACGGATTAGAGCAAGACGGTTCGTACCGTTATTATATTACCAATCAAAATAAATTCTTTAGCTTACTTTACGGACAAGGAAACCCTGGTGCAGTAACTACTTATAATCTGAATACAGAAGGAAAATTGGTGAAAAAATCGAATTTCCAGGCTGAAACCGTACAGGTATTTGCAGCAGTAAACAAAGATATCTTAACAATAAAAGTTCCAAGAAGTGGTGATGCTTCGATTGCTTCAATGTATAAAATTGATGCTGAAAAATCATTAATTACCGGTGAAGCGCAACACGACACTAAAAAATTAGCAAAAAACGGAGAAAGAGCTTTTTATACCTGGGCGACTCAGGTTGGAGATAAAGTATATATGCCGTATATGAGTATCAAAGGAGATGGAGTTGATAATTTTGGAACTGTAAATCCGGATAGTACCTGGGTGGCTGTTTACAACTATCCGGAGCTTAAATTAGAAAAAGTAATCAAAGATAACCGTACAAGTTATTTAGGTGCTTATTTTACAAATGGATTGTTTCAGGATGAAAACGGTGATGCGTATGGATTCTCAGGAGCAATCGCAACAAGTAATTCAGTTTTGGTTTCTAAAAAGCCATCTGCAATTATTAAAATTAAAAAAGGAACTACAGAATTTGATCAGTCATACTTTTTTAATGTACAGGAAAAATCAGGAGGGTACAAAATCTCAGCTACAAGTTATATCTCAAAAGGTAAATTTTTATTGTTGATGTACGGTAATGTGGGTAAAAACAACGGAGCAGCTAAATTGGCTATTGCAGATGTTTACAACCAAACATTTACATGGGTAACGAATGTTCCCGCAACATTAACTTCGGCTACAAGTCGTTATAATATTACTACAGAAGACGGAAATTCTGCTGTAATTGGTATTAATACACCTGAAGGAAACTGGATTTATACTATTAATGGTTCAACTGCGGTTGCTACTAAAGGTATGAAAGTCGAAGGTGGTCAGATTACTGCAATTGCGAAGTTAAAATATTAAAATTGGTTTTTTTTGAACCGTAGGCCTTTCGGGGCTTGCGGTTTTTTTATTTATCCTTATACGTTATTAAATATGTTTTCTTTTTCAAAATCAAAATCAAGTTCAAATAAGAAAAAAAGTAAAAAATCGCTTTTCAAGCGTGTTATGGCCTGGCTGCATTTATGGCTCGGACTGGCTTCTGGTATTATCGTCGTCATTGTTAGTATTACGGGCTGTATTTATGTTTTTGAAAATGAAATTAAAGATTTTATTGAAGACTGGCGTTTTGTCGAACCTAAGGAAAAAGCTTTTTTATTGCCCTCCCAGTTGGTTACAATTGCAGATAAAGCAATGAAAGGAAAACATGCAACCAGTGTAACTTTTGGAGAAAAAGAGGATGCCGCCATTGTGGGATACTTTATCCAAAAGAAAGAAGAAGGAAAAGACAAAGAAGGAAAAGGGAAAAAAGAAGGAATTGCTAAAAACGATAGCGAGAAAGGAAAAACATTAGAAAAAGGAAAAGCAAAGGGAAAAGGAAAAGAAGAAAAACCCAAAAAGAGAAGAAGTGGTGTTTTTACCAGTATATATATGAATCCTTATACAGGTGAGATTCTTAATATAAAATCAGTTTCAAGAACAGATTCCCCGGATTTTTTCAGATGGATCTTAAATGGTCATCGTGCCTTATGGCTGCCTTATGATATTGGCAGGCCCATTGTAGGTGTGGCGGTTATAATTTTTGTTATTCTATTGATTTCAGGTATAGTACTTTGGTGGCCAACCAAATGGATTAAGTCAATTATTAATAAAAGTTTCAAAATAAAAACAGATGCCAGTTTTAAACGTGTCAATTATGATTTGCATAATGTGCTGGGGTTTTACAGTTGTATTTTTCTGTTCTTTATTGCTGTAACCGGCTTGGTATGGAGTTTTGGCTGGTGGAGTAAATCCTTATATTGGGTTACTTCCGGCGGAAAACCATTAGTTGAAAATAGAGAATCTCCAAAATCTGATACAACGCACGTCAAAACATTTGAATTGTCTACAGTTGACAGGGTTTTAAAAAACATAGCAAAAGAAAATCCTCAGGCTGCAGGAATTATGATTAGTATTCCTGAAAAGCCAGCTGACCCTATTGGCGCATTTGTTTACAAACAAAAGAACACCTATTATAATATGGATCGCTATAGTTTTGATCAGCAAATCTTAAAAGAAATATCGATAAAAACTCCTTTTTCAGGAAAATATATCGAAGCCAATATTCCGGATAAAATTCGCAGGATGAATTATGATATTCATGTGGGCGCTGTCCTTGGACTTACCGGAAAAATTATTGCTTTTTTTGCCAGTCTGATTTCGGCAAGTTTACCCATTACGGGATTTTTAATTTGGTGGGGAAAACAGAAATTTGGCAAAAAAACTGTTTCATCTCCAAAGGTTGCGGCAAAAGCAATTCCCATCGCTAAACCTAAGCAAGTGTTAGAGAAAGAATTGTCAGTATAACGGACTGAGAATCCGTTTTTGTACTTTTTGATGTTAGTTAGAAAGGCGAAACTTTATGAGTTTCGCCTTTTGTGTTACTTTAATTTTGATTGCTGTATCCGCGGGTTTTAAGCCATTCTTCACAGTCTCTTGTCCAGAATTTGCTAGTATCTTTTACACCTAGTCCAAAACCGTGTCCGCCTTTTTCATAGATATGCAATTCAGCAGGAACTCCGTTATTTTTCAAAGCCAAATAATAATTAATACTGTTTTCTGGCATAACGGTCTGATCGTCGCTGGCATGTACTAAAAAAGTGGGAGGAGTTTGAGCTGTTACTCTTTTTTCATTCGAAAAATAGTCCAGAACATCCTGAGAAGCATGATCACCTATTAAGCTGGTTTGTGAACCTTTGTGCGTAATATTTTCAACCATTGATATTACAGGATAAATTAAAAGTGCAAAATCCGGACGCGCACTTACTTTAGAACTTGTATCATAAACTTTATCATCATAATGCGTCGCTAAAGTCGAGGCTAAATGTCCGCCGGCAGAAAAGCCCATAATTCCAATTCTGGTAGGATCAATATTATATTTTATAGCATTTTGTCTCACGTAACGCAACGCTTCCTGAGCATCCTGTAGCGGTCCAACACTTTTGTTTTTCATTATTTTATCACTTGGCAATCTGTATTTTACCACAAAAGCAGCGATTCCTAAAGTATTAAGCCATTCAGCAACTTTAGTACCTTCTTTGTCAATAGCCAAATGCTGATATCCACCGCCGGGAAAAATAAGAACTGCCGCTTGATTGGGTTTGTTTTCCTTTGGCAAAAAAATACTCAAAGTAGGAATTGAAACTAAACTTGTGCTTTGCACTTTTCCGTCTTTGATACTTTGGTTTTCCTTGTAATCCGGAGCTTTAATTTGATCCGGTATTTTATTCCAAATCGGGATTATTTGATTTTGTGCCTGCATTTCATTTGTTATTCCTGCAACGAGCGCAAGAACTATAAAAGCTTTTTTCCAGTGGGATTTTTTCGGAGTTTTCAATTGTATTGTGATTTAGTTCAATGATAATGTATTGGAAGATATTCAAAAATAGAACTTTTTATTGATTTATGAATTTTAAAGAAAGTTAAAAAAACAAGTTTTGCCTTAAATAAGAGAGTTCGTCTAAAAAAGATTTGAAAGTATTGATTTTGGTACAATTTTACCCCTTAAAAAGGACAAATTTCACATGTGATCATTTAACAAATATATTGTTTAATTTGTAATTTTGAGCATATTTTTTTATCCTATATGTTTATTTATTTGATTAAAATAATTTTTTATACAATTTATTTGGAATATAAAGATTAAAAAGTATATTTGTGCAATCGATTACATTGTTTTGTTTCATTAGATTTAATGCATTGATTTTACGGTCTGTGCGCAGGGTTTTAAGGAGCAAAATGAAATTACCAAAAAAAATATCAATTTTTTAACAAGCCTTTACTATGAATCAACCACCAGATGCAGTTATTAACAATGAAACAAAAAAAACAACAGGAAGTTATCGTTGGAGTATATGTGCCTTGCTCTTTTTTGCAACGACCATAAATTACTTAGACAGACAAGTACTTTCTTTAACATGGAGTGATTTTATTGCACCTGAATTTCATTGGACAAACAATGATTACGGAAATATTACAGCACTATTCTCTATTTTTTATGCAGTTTCATTATTATTCGCAGGAAGATTTGTCGATTGGTTAGATACTAAAAGAGGGTTTCTTTGGGCTATCGGAATATGGTCTTTAGGAGCTTGTTTGCATGCATTTTGTGGTATTGCAACAGCAGGAATTATTACAGGAAATTGGTTTGTAGGCTTTGAAGGGGCTAAAGACGCTATTAATCTTGTGCAAGATACCGGATTAGTTATTAATGTAAGTGTTACATTATTCATTTTTGCCCGCTTTGTTTTGGCGGTAGGAGAGGCAGGAAATTTTCCTGCAGCTATAAAAACTACAGCAGAATATTTTCCTAAAAAAGACAGGGCTTTTTCTACCAGTATTTTTAATGCCGGTGCAACTGTAGGAGCATTAGCCGCTCCGATATCGATTCCGTTTATCGCGAAATCTTTCGGTTGGGAAATGGCTTTTATTATTATTGGGGCACTAGGTTTTGTCTGGATGGGATTTTGGGTTTTTATGTATGATAAACCGGAAAGACATCCAAAAGTATCTGCTTCTGAATTAGAATATATCCAGCAAGATGATGTTGCAGATAGTAAATTAGTAGGTTATGTGCCTGAGACTACAACTAAAGTATCTTTTGCTGAATGCTTTAAATACAAACAAACCTGGGCTTTTGCTTTTGGTAAATTTATGACAGATGGTGTTTGGTGGTTCTTTTTGTTTTGGACACCGGCGTACTTAAGTTCTGTTTACGGAATGGATTCTACTCAGGCTGCTCTTCCGTTATTTGTTCTTTACATGATAACATTGCTTTCTATTATTGGTGGTTGGTTGCCAACTTATTTTGTAGAGAAAAAAGGAATGAATCCTTACGAGGGCAGAATGAGGGCAATGTTAATCTTTGCATTTTTTCCTTTATTAGCTCTAATTGCGCAGCCTTTAGGGTATATCAGTTACTGGATTCCCGTAATTATTATTGGTATTGCAGGTGCAGCGCATCAATCATGGTCAGCCAATATTTTTACAACCGTTGGTGATATGTTTCCTAAAAAAGCAATTGCTACCATTACAGGAATTGGCGGTTTAGCAGGAGGTGTTGGTTCTACGATAATCAACAAAGGTTCTGGATTATTATTTGATCATGCTAAAGAAACCAATATGTCTTTTATGGGCTTTCACGGTATTGAAGCCGGTTATTTCATCATTTTCTCCATCTGTGCTGTTTGTTACTTAACAGGCTGGATAGTAATGAAAGCTTTAGTTCCAAAATACAGCCCGATTACAGGAATGTAACATTTTTGGAAAATTTTATTACTTCAAAAAATGTATATTTAAAATAAAAATCTAATTTTGTGCAATCGATTACATTAAAATAAAAATTATGACAAAATATAGTTCAAGATACGCGTCAAGCCCAGAAGCTGTAAAAAAATATGATACTCAGGAATTAAGAAATGAATTCTTAATTGATGATTTAATGCAGCAGGACGAAGTTGTATTAACATATTCTCATTACGACAGATACATTGCCGGTTCTGCAGTTCCGGTAAAAGGAGATTTGAAATTGGAAAGTATCGATCCTCTTAAAGCAAGCTATTTTTTAGAAAGAAGAGAAATAGGAATTATCAATGTTGGAGGAAGCGGTTCTATTGTTGTTGAAGGAAAAGCATATGAATTGGGATTTAAAGATGCTTTGTATATCGGGAGCGGTAACAAAGAAGTAATCTTTAGAAGTAATGACAGCAAAAATCCGGCAAAATATTATATCAACTCTGCACCGGCCCATACTACTTACCCAACGGTAAAAGTAAGTTTGGCAGAAGCAAATAAATTAGAATTGGGTACGATGGAAACAGCCAATCACCGTACTGTAAACCAAATGATTATTGGCAGTGTGGTTACGACTTGCCAATTGCAAATGGGAATGACGGAATTAAGACCGGGAAGTGTTTGGAATACAATGCCGGCACACGTTCACGATCGTAGAATGGAAGTTTACTTTTATTTGGATATTCCGGAAAATCAGGCAGTTTGCCATTTTATGGGACAACCTCAGGAAACAAGACATATCTGGATGAACAATCATCAGGCAGTGATTTCTCCGCCATGGTCAATTCACTCAGGTTCAGGAACCAGTAATTATACTTTTATCTGGGGAATGGCGGGAGAAAATTTAGATTACGGAGATATGGATGTTTGTAAAATTACAGATTTAAGATAAGAATTATGACAGACTTATTTGATATAAAAGGAAAAATTGCCCTGATTACAGGAAGTACACATGGACTGGGTATGGCAATGGCAAAAGGATTAGGTCAGGCTGGAGCAACAATTGTTGTAAACGGAAACTCTTCTCAGCAAAAAATTGACGATGCTGTAGCAGCACTTCAAAGTGAAGGAATAAATGCGGTTGGTTACAAATTTAATGTAACCGATGAAAAAGAAGTGATCTCTGCAATTCAGAAAATTGAAAGTGAAGTAGGGCCAATTGCAATTTTGATTAACAATGCGGGAATCATCAAAAGAATTCCGTTAATCGAAATGGAAGTTGCCGATTTTAAAGAAGTGATTGATATCGATTTAGTTTCTCCTTTTATTGTCTCTAAGCATGTTGCAAAAGGAATGATCGAAAGAAGACAAGGAAAAATAATAAACATTTGCTCGATGATGAGCGAATTAGGCCGTAATACGGTTGGTGCTTATGCTGCTGCAAAAGGCGGTTTGAAAATGCTGACTAAAAATATGGCGACAGAATGGGCAAAATACAATGTTCAGATCAACGGAATCGGACCGGGTTATTTTGCTACGGAACAAACAAAACCTATTCGTGTTGACGGTCATCCGTTTAACGATTTTATCATCAGTCGTACTCCGGCTGCAAAATGGGGAGATCCGGGCGATTTAGCAGGAGCAGCAATATTTTTATCTTCAAAAGCAAGTGATTTTGTCAACGGTCACATTTTGTATGTAGATGGTGGAATTTTGGCTACAATTGGTAAACCATCAAACGAAGAATAATTCTCAAATTATATTTAAAAAGACATGAGCGCAAATCAAACATTCATAAACGATAACTTTTTACTTGAAAATAAATTTGCTGAAGAGTTATACCATAACTATTCAAAAAATCAACCTATAATCGATTATCACAATCATTTGAATCCTCAGTTTATTGCTGAAGATAAAATTTTTGACAATATCACACAGGTTTGGATCAACGGAGATCATTACAAATGGCGCGCAATGCGTACTTTGGGGATCAACGAGCAATTTGTAACCGGAAATGGTTCAGATAAAGATAAGTTCATCAACTGGGCAAAAACGGTTCCGTACACCATGCGTAATCCTTTGTACCACTGGACACATTTAGAATTAGCACGTTATTTTGATATCTATGATTTACTGAATGAAAAATCAGCAGAGAAAATCTATATCGAAACTACAGAGAAAATTAATTCTCAGGCATACAGCACACAAAACCTGCTTAAAAAAGTAAACGCTGAATTGGTTTGTACTACAGAAGATCCGATTGATAGTTTAGAGTTTCACCAGAAACTGGCAAAAAATCCTATCGGAACTAAAATGAGTACGGCTTTCAGACCTGATAAAGCCATCTTAATTTCTAATGATGGTTATAATGCATATCTGGACACATTAGGGGATGTGTCCGGAGTTGCAATTAATACCTACTCAGATTTATGTAGTGCATTAAAAAACAGAATTGAATTTTTTAATTCAAATGGCTGCAAACTTAGTGATCACGGTTTGGATCAGATTTATTTTGAAAATTTTACGGAGAGTGAAATAAATACAATTTTCAAAAAGAAAAGAGAAAATCAAACTATTACTCCCGAGGAAGCATTGAAATTTCAAAGTGCAGTATTGTTATTCTTGTCTGAAACGTACCATCAGTTTGGCTGGGTACAGCAGTTTCACTTAGGTGCATTGCGCAATAATAATGCTCGTATGCATAGCATTTTAGGACCTGATACAGGTTGGGATTCTATTGGAGATTATCCACAGGCCCAAAAATTATCAAGTTTTTTAAATGCATTGGACAGTAAAGATAAATTGACCAAAACGATCATTTATAATTTAAATCCGGCTGATAACGAAGTGATGGCTACCATGATTGGAAATTTCAATGACGGAAGCGTTAAAGGTAAAGTGCAGTTTGGATCTGGTTGGTGGTTTTTGGATCAAAAAGACGGAATGACCAAACAACTAAATGCCCTTTCAAACATGGGATTAATTAGTTGTTTCGTTGGGATGCTTACAGATTCAAGAAGTTTCTTGTCTTTCCCAAGACACGAATATTTCAGACGTATTTTATGTAATCTTCTTGGAGATGAAATCAAACGCGGAGAATTGCCAAACGACATGGAATGGATTGGAAAACTGGTTGCGGATATTTCATACAACAACGCAAAAGAATATTTCAAATTTTAATTGAGAATAAAGAATAAAGAATAAAGAATTTTACCATTAAGATATTAGAGCAAAGCTTAATTTTTCTTAATCTCTTAATGGTGAAAAAAAGAAAAATTTACTGGTAAAATAATAAAACAATATGAGTAAAGTAGTTGCATTCGGAGAAATTATGTTGCGTCTTTCGACAGAGAGGCATTTACGTTTTTCGCAGGCTAAAGCATTTGGCGCTTCTTATGGAGGAGGCGAATTTAATGTTTGTGTGTCTTTAGCGAATTACGGCTTAGATGCGGAATTTGTAACAAGATTACCTGAAAACGAAATTGGTGCTTCGGCATTAAAAGAAATGAGAAAAATGAACGTAGAGTCCAAAAACATAGTTTATGGAGGTGAACGTTTAGGAATTTATTTTCTTGAAACTGGTGCAGGAACACGTGGCAGTAACGTTGTTTACGATCGTGCACACAGTTCAATGGCAACTATTCAAAAAGGATCAATT
The DNA here is from genome assembly GCF_050267765.1 of Flavobacterium sp. NPDC079362. Taxonomy (NCBI): domain Bacteria; kingdom Pseudomonadati; phylum Bacteroidota; class Flavobacteriia; order Flavobacteriales; family Flavobacteriaceae; genus Flavobacterium; species Flavobacterium sp. NPDC079362. The sequence goes on from NZ_JBNNFM010000018.1 coordinate 27,322, forward strand.
GACTGGGAGAAAGTCCTGGAAGGTGCAAGTTGGTTTCACTGGAGCGGTATTACTCCGGCGATCTCACAAAGTGCTGCCGAAGCTTGTTTAGAAGCTATTCAGGCGGCTCATAAATTAGGGATTACGATTTCATGCGATTTGAATTACAGATCAAAACTATGGCAATATGGCAAAACTCCAAGTGATGTTATGCCGGAAATGTTACAGTACAGCAATGTTATTTTAGGTGATATTGATACTGCATATTTCATGTTAGGAATCCCAAAAGTAAATCCTAATTATCAGGATGAGAAATCGCTTCCGGTTTTATACACGAAGCTGTTTGATCTGATTCCGAATTTAAAAACAGTAGCAACAACATTACGTTATTCTGTAAGCGCATCACACCAACGAATTGGAGGTATTTTGTTTGACGGAAAAGCAATTTATCAGGCAGCTGTAAAAGAAGTTACGCCGGTTGTAGACAGAGTAGGCAGTGGAGATGCTTTTATGGGAGGATTAATTTACGGATTACAGCAATACCAGAATAATAACCAGAGAGCTTTAGATTTTGCAGTAGCAGCCTGTTGTTTAAAACATACTATTGCGGGAGATTATAACCTGGTTACTTTAAAAGAAGTTGAAAATATGATAGATGGTGATGGTTCAGCATTAGTATCTAGATAATTAATATAAAATGGCAAAATATTCAAGAATTGAAGTGGCTTTACAAATGAAGGAAAACGGAATGGTTCCGTTGTTTTTTCATTCAGATATCGAAATAAGCAAAAAAGTATTAAAAGCCTGTTATGATGGTGGTGCAAGGTTAATGGAGTTTACAAGCAGGGGCGATTTTGCCCATGAAGTTTTTGGGGCTTTAAACAAATATGCATTGGCTGAACTACCGGGAATGATGTTGGGTGTAGGTTCTATAACTGATGCTGCTGCAGCCTCATTGTACATGAGTTTAGGAGCTAATTTTATTGTAACTCCGGTTTTTAGAGAAGATATCGCAATTGCCTGTAACCGTCGTAAGGTATTATGGTCGCCAGGTTGCGGAACACTTACAGAAATAGCAAGAGCAGAAGAATTGGGTTGCGAAATTGTAAAACTATTCCCTGGGGATATTTACGGACCGGAATTTATAAAAGCAATAAAAGGCCCATGCCCATGGACAAGCATCATGCCTACAGGAGGTGTTTTGCCAACGGTAGAAAGTTTGACTTCATGGCTAAGTGCAGGCGCAACATGCGTAGGTATCGGATCGCAATTAATATCAAAAGACATATTAGATAATAAGGATTATGACGGTTTAAAAACCAAAGTAAGTCAGGTTCTTGAGATCATTAAAAATATTAGAAAATAAATAAGGATTAATCATGCCAATTCCTTATTTAGATTGCGTTTTTTTTAGATTTTAGAGATTGTAATTGAGCATTACACTTGAAAAATAAATCTTGTCATTCCTCACAGCAAGATTTATTTTCCTCACACAAGTGTAATGTTTCTTTTACAATGTAAAAAAAAAGCTAATAACAGAATAAGGTATTTAATGTGGTTATTTATAACGCTTTAAAGAAAATTTAAAATGAAAAAATTAAATAGAATAAATACAGGATTAGAAAAGTTATATCCAATTAAGGTAGTTCAGTTTGGAGAAGGTAACTTTTTAAGAGCTTTTGTTGATTATGCTTTTCACAGACTAAATAAAGAAGTTGATTTTAATGCCGGTATTGCGATAGTTCAACCTTTGAAAGACGGTATGGTAAACATGATTAATGATCAGGACGGTCTTTATACCTTGTTTATGAACGGAATTAAAAAAGGCGAAAAGATACAAGATATTGAGTTGATTACTAATATTGTAAAAACGATAAATCCATATACTGAGTTTGCAAATTATTTGGCTTTAGCCAAAGAAGAAGAACTTCAGTTTATTGTTTCCAATACTACTGAAGCTGGAATTGAATTCATTGAAAGTGATACTCCGGACATGCAGCCGCCAGTGTCATTTCCTGCAAAGCTGACTGTTTTATTGTATGAGAGATTTAAACATTTTAATGGAGATGCTTCTAAAGGAGTAACAATTATTCCTTGTGAATTGATTGATTATAACTCAGAGACGCTGAAAAAATATATTTTGCAATATTGCGATACATGGAAGTTAGAAGATGCATTTAAAACGTGGGTATCAGATGCTTGTACATATCACAGTACTTTGGTTGACAGAATTGTTCCCGGATATCCAAGAGCTGAAATTGAAGAATACAATAATAAAGTAGATTATCAGGATAATTTAATTGTTGCTGCTGAACCTTTTTTCCTTTGGGCTATTGAAGGCGGAGATGCTTTAAAAACAAAATTGCCTTTTCATAAAACAGATTTGAATGTAAAAATCGTTGATGATATACGTCCCTTTAAAATGATTAAAGTTCGTATTTTAAACGGTTCGCACACAGCAATGGTTCCTTTTTCACTTTTGTACGGAAACAAATTAGTAATGGAAACTGTTGACGGAGATTTTACCGGAAAATTTGTCAATAGCGTTATTAGCGAAATTAGTGAAACTCTTGATATGGACAAAAATGAAATTACGGCCTATTGTGAGGAAGTAATGGACCGATTTAAAAATCCGTTTATCAAACATGCACTTGCAGATATTGCATTAAATTCTGTCTCGAAATTCAAAGTAAGGGTTTTGCCTAGTTTATTAGGATATTATAATGCGAACAAAAAATTACCTGTTAATTTGACTTTTTCATTAGCGAGTTTAATTCGTTTCTACAAAGGAACATGGAACGGTCAAAGTTTACCGGTTAAAGACAGCGAAGATATTGTGTCTTTCTTTAATGGACTTTGGAAATCTGATGATTATGAGAAAATAGCAAGACTTACTTTGCAGAATAAAAGTTTCTGGGATGAAGATTTAACTCTTGTACCAGGTTTAACAAAAGCAATTACAATAGCATTAGAAGAAATTGATGCAAACGGAATAGAAAATGGGTTCGCCAATTTTCAAAAACAATTAAATACAACAACTCAGAAAGTTTAGTTATGGCAACGCAAAAAAAATTAATAAAAGTTCATCCTACTGATAATGTAGCAGTAGCTTTGGTGAATCTTTCAGCAGGTGAAGTGATTAACTTTGAAGGTGAAGATATCACTGTTGAGGCTGATGTAAAAATGAAACATAAAATCGCAATGGTTCCTTTTAATGTAGGAGACAGGATTATTATGTACGGTGTTTTGGTAGGGAAAGCAAGTGCGAGAATCGAAAAAGGAGGATTGCTTTCTACACTAAACGTAAAACATGAAAGCGATAAAGTAACCGGTAAAACGGAAACAATTGGCTGGACTGCTCCAAATATTGATAAATGGAAAGACAGAACATGGCAAGGTTATCACAGGGAAGACGGACAGGTTGGAACTGAGAATGTTTGGTTGTTTTTTCCTTTAGTATTCTGTGAAAACAGAAATATCGAGATATTAAAAGATATCTTCGAAAAAGAATTGATGAAGCCAAAGGAAAACGATTATCAATTATTGCTTCGTTCTTTGGTAAAAACTGAAACTGGCGGTGCAGGAAATGAGGCGGCTTCAAACGATGCAAACTTGTTCAATAATATCGAAGTAAAGTTTATCACGCACCAAGGTGGTTGTGGAGGTATTCGTCAGGATTCTCACAGTCTGGCTAAGTTATTGGCAGGTTATGTAAACAATCCAAACGTGGCAGGAGCAACTGTATTGAGTTTAGGATGTCAGAACTTACAGATTCAGATCTTTAAAGACGCAATGGATGCGATCAATCCAAACAGTAACAAGCCTGTTTTGATTTACGATCAGCAACAAATAGGAACTATCGAAGCAATGCTTAGCAGTGTTGTAAAAGATACGTTTGAAGCGATTAAAAAAGCAAATGAAATAAAAAGAGAACCAGCTCCGTTATCGAAACTAAGAATTGGTTTAGAGTGTGGTGGATCTGACGGATTCTCAGGAATTTCGGCTAATCCAACATTGGGAGTGTTATCAGATCATTTAGTTGCTTTAGGAGGAACTACAATTCTTTCTGAGTTTCCTGAACTATGTGGAGTAGAGCAGGAATTAGTAAACCGTTGTGTAGATGATAAAGATGGAAAACGTTTCTTAGACTTAATGCAATGGTACGAAAAAACAGTTGTAGATGCAGGTTCAGGATTTGACATGAATCCATCTCCGGGTAACATCAAGGACGGTTTGATTACAGATGCAATGAAATCTGCTGGTGCTGCTAAAAAAGGAGGGACTTCACCAATTACAGGTGTTTTCGACTATGGAGAATATATTAATGAACCAGGCTTTACATTGTTATGTACTCCTGGAAACGATGTTGAATGTACAACTGCAATGGTAGGTTCAGGAGCGAATATGGTCTTGTTTACAACAGGTTTAGGGACGCCAACAGGAAACCCGATCGCACCGGTTGTAAAAATCTCGTCAAACACACAATTAGCGAATAAAATGTCTGATATTATTGATATCGATACTGGTGGAATCATCACTGGAGAAAAATCAATTGACGAAATGGCTGACGAAATGTTAGAATTTATAATAAATGTCGCTAGCGGTACAATCAAAACCAAAGCAGCAATCTTAAACCAAAACGATTTTATTCCTTGGAAAAGAGGCGTTTCTTTGTAAGGTTATGTCGTAATATACATGTAGAGACGCACAGCAGTGCGTCTTAAGAAAATATAAGTTGTATTATAAAAAGATACAAAATGAGAAAGCATCATATAAGTTTTATATGGTGCTTTTTTTTGCAACAGATTAAAAATATTAGAAGTTTTTTTGCCACAAGTTATCACAAATTAATTGTCTTAAACTAATCTTGCAAAGATTAGTTTAAATAATCAGAGAATAAAAAATTCGTGATAATTCGTGTAATTCGTTGCAAACTTTTTTAAATCATTATATCAGGATAGTTATCGGAAATCACTAATATGAGCTTGTCGCTACAATGCAGTTTTTATTATATTTTATAACTTACATGGTGGATAATTAGCATTTTAAAATTAGTCATAATTAATGTAATTCGTGGCTAACTTTTTTTAAACCATTATATCCGGATAGTTATCGGAAATTACTAATATGAGCTAATTTATACAGGCCAGTTTGTATTTTATTATGTCATTATATGGTAAAAAAAAGACGCACAGCTGTGCGTCTCTACATGTATATGGTGTAAAGCGTTAAGTGTTACTTCTCGACGATGATTTACGAATATGTAATTCCGGTGCCAGAACCACCTTTTTTTCAATTTTAATAGTGTCCGTTTTGTCAACCTGTTCAAGGAAAACACGTGCAGACATTTTTCCCATTTCAAGAGGAGACTGATCAACAGAAGTAATCGATAATTCCATGAATTTTGTAAAAGGCTCATTACTAAAACCCGCCACGCAAAAATCTTTAGGAATACTAATATTTCGCGCTCTTAGTTCTTGAATTGCGCCTAGGGCAGCAAAGTCACTAGATGAGAATATGGCATCTGGCGGAGTTTCTAATTGTAGCAAAATGTCAACAGCCTCTTTTCCGGCATCAACAAAACTTTTTACAGGAAGAACATATTCTTCTTTAAAAGTCAATCCGTTATCAAGCAAAGCTTGTTTGTATCCTAAAAACCTGTTTTTGAAAATTTCAAGAGATTGATCCCCTGATAAGTGAGCAATAGATTTACATCCTTCGTTTATTAAATGTTGCGTTGTAAGATATCCGCCTTTAAAATCATTGATAGTTACTGAGCTAACACCATCAATATGTTTACTTCTGTCAAAAAATATAAGAGGGACATTTTTTTCTAATACGTTGCGAAAAGCACCATCATTTTCAGTAGTAACATCCGTAACAGACATTATAATACCATCGACTTGCGCATCTATTAGTGTATATAAATTTTCGTTTTCTCTTTTGGGGCTTTCATGTGTCTGACAAATAATTACCTGATAACCATGAGGATGTAACTCTTCTTCGATTCCCCTGATAACAGATGCAAAAAAGTTACTGTCGATACGAGGGACAATTACTCCTATATTATTACTTCTTCCGCTTTTTAATGCCAAAGCGAGCTTGTTTTGCTTGTAGTTCATCGAAGCAGCCGTTTTGATAACCAACTCACGCGTACTCTCTTTAATCTTGGGGTTATTGTTTAAAGCCCTTGAAACAGTAGCGGCAGTGATATTTAATTTCTCAGCAATATCGTAAATGGTTATTTTTTCGCTCATTAAAAAAGGTTTTTCAGATTAATCTTAGACAAAAATACATTTTTTTTTATAATGTTAAACAAATTGTTATCGATTACCATAATTTATAATTAAAACGTTTTCGATTCTACAATGATAATAAATTATATGTTTTTTTACATTAAATGTAAATATAATTCCTAATAAAAATTAAATATATAATTTATTTCTAAATAAATTTGGTGCACTCGAAGTTATTTTCTATTTTCGTGTAATCGATTACATACATGTATTGATTTGACTTCCAAATAACAAATACTACAAGATGATTGCAAACAGGATTATAGCATTGAAGAGAGTTTTAATGGTTAGTACGTTTACTGCATTGGTTTTTTCATGTGCAAAGCAAACTACAAATGTTTCTGATTCTGATCCGTGGAGAAGAATGGAACTGATTATAAAAAGCATTCCTCAAACACAATTTCCTGATAAAACTTTTAATATTAAGGATTACGGTGCTGTAGCTGACGCAAAAACTTCCAATACTGCAGCTTTTGAAAAAGCAATAAAAGCATGTACAGAAAATGGCGGAGGAAGAGTTTTGGTTCCTGACGGTAAATATCTTACCGGCGCAATACATCTTGAAAGTAATGTGAATTTACATTTAGAGGATGATGCTGAGATACTTTTTAGTTTAAATCCAAAAGATTATCCAATCGTTCATACCTCATGGGAAGGAACAGAACTAATGAATTATTCTCCTCTTATTTATGCTAAAAATAAAACCAATGTTGCCATAACCGGAAAAGGAACTCTTAATGGACAGGCGAACAGCACAAATTGGTGGATTTGGTCCGGAGGTAAAGATTACGGTTGGAAAAAAGGAATCCCATCGCAGAATGATCCTCAAAACAGAGAAGTTTTAGTTGATATGGCGGAAAGAGGTGTTCCGGTTGCTGAAAGAATTTTTGGAGAAGGACGTTATTTGCGCCCCAATTTTATAGAGTTTTTCCAGTGCAATACCGTTTTGGTAAAAGATGTAAAAGTAATCAACTCTCCGTTTTGGATCCTGCACCCTATAAAAACCAATAACATAATTATCGACGGTGTTACAGTAAACAGCCACGGACCTAACAATGATGGTTGTGATCCTGAATATTCGCAAAATGTACTCATTAAAAACTGCACATTTAATACTGGTGACGATTGTATTGCTATAAAAGCGGGTCGTGATGCAGATGGCAGAAGAGTCGCACTGCCAAGTAAAAACATTATTGTCCAGAATTGTAAAATGGTTGATGGTCATGGCGGAGTGGTTATTGGGAGTGAAATATCTGCAGGCGTAAATAACGTTTTTGTAGAGAATTGTATCATGGACAGTCCCAATCTTGATCGTGCGATACGTATTAAAACAAATTCTAAAAGAGGAGGAGTGATTGAAAATGTCTTCGTTCGAAATCTTGAAGTAGGCACAGTAAAAGAATGTGTTTTAAAACTGAACATGTTTTATAACGTCTACGGATCGCAAACAGGAAATTTTATTCCCACAATCAGAAATATCAGCCTTGAAAATATCAATGTAAAAAATGGAGGAAAATACAGTGTCTGGGCAGAAGGATACAAAGAGTCTCCGGTAGAGAATATAACTCTTAAAAACGTAGTGATTCATAAAGTAGATTCCATCTATTTATTGAAAAATGTCAAGAATATAAACTTTATTAATACTTATATCAATGAAAAAAAAGTAGCACAAATTAAAAATTAAAAACTATCAATTAACCAAACTATTTAACCAAACTATGAACTTAAAACGATTAACAAAGAAAAAAACAAAATACAATCTTGTATTTTTATTTTTCCTGAATTTCCTGTTGAGCACAACAATTTATGCGCAATCAACAGTAGTAGAAGGAAAAATTACAGACGCGTCGGGATTATCGCTTCCAGGTGTAAATGTCCAGGAAAAAGGAACTAAAAATGGTACCTCTACAGACTTTGAGGGAAGTTTTAAAATTAATGTAACCAATAATAAAGCAGTATTAATTTTTAGTTATTTAGGATTTCAGACACAAGAAGTTAGTGTCGCAGGAAAATCAAGATTAAATGTGAGCCTTTCAGAGCAATCCAACTCACTTAATGAAGTTGTGGTCGTAGGATACGGATCTGTAAAGAAAACAGATCTTACAGGATCAGTAAGTACTATTAGTGCGGCGACAATTACAGAAAGAAATACGACAAGTGCATTAGAAGCAATTCAGGGAAGCACACCGGGAGTTCAGATTTCATCCAGTTCAGGACGTGTGGGAGATGGATTTAAGGTAGTAATTAGAGGTAATAACTCCTTATTGGCAGATTCGAACAATCCAAATGTATTAGGATCAACACCTTTGTATGTAGTTGATGGTGTGCCAATGGACGGAATTGACTTTTTGAATCCACAGGATATTGCCAGAATGGATGTACTGAAAGACGCATCTTCGGCTGCAATTTACGGTTCAAGAGGATCCAATGGGGTTATCATTGTGACTACTAAAAGCGGAATAAATGCTAAACCAGGTATCAATGTAACTTTTGACTCTTCTTATGGTACTAAAACTGCTGCAAGATTACCGGAAATGATGTCGGGCTCAGAATGGTGGAAATTTCACCAGGTGGCTTATATGAGCGCAACACCACAAACACAAACACCAGCCCAGTTAGCAACATTGGCAGGAAATCAAAGTCCTCTGTTGGTATCAAGAGCCAATAGCGGTTATAATTTTGACTGGTACGATGCAGTTCTTAAACCGGGAATGACCCAAAACAATTATTTGAATATTTCAGGGCGTTCAGAATCCGGATTGAGTTATAACATGGGATTCGGTATTCAGAGCGACGAAGGATTAGTTGATAATGACGGTACTGATAAATACTCGTTCAAATTAGGTTTAAACCATAAGATAAACGACAAATTTTCTACAGGAGCAAATGTTACAATAGCACATGTTGATACACAATTTGGTAGTGATTTAGCCATGCAGGATGCATTTAGATTAAGTCCGCTTATGTCGCCTTGGTCAGTAGATGCCAGCGGAAAAGAGAATGTAGGTTCTTTGTTTTTCTTACCGGGTAAATTAACCTACCCTGACGGATCATGGGCAATTAATAAAACCAGTGCTGTAAACCCGTTAATGGAGATTGCCAATTCATCTCAGCTTGAAAAAACCTGGCAGACCGTTGGAAATGCATATATGCAATACCAGCCATTAAAATGGTTAACGTTCAAAACGACATTTTCTGCAGGAGTTCAAAATACAACTACAAGTACAGCTTATACAGCACAGACTAATGCAGGGGTAACATTAAACGGAAAAAATTCAGCATCAATTAAAACCTATAATAATTTTAATTATACATGGGATAATCAGATTGATTTGAAACACACTTTTAATGATGTTCACGATTTTAGCTTATTATTATTGCAGAGTTCTTATTCTAATACAGATGAAAACTCTTATATGTATTCTAATAACCAACCTTTTGATGTAGGATCAAATAATATGGGTTCAGGAGTTCAGACCAGTTATAATATAACTTCAGGATATGCAAAAAATACCTTAAGTTCTTATGCCGTTCGTTTGAACTATACTTTTAGAGACAAATATTTATTAACAGCTTCTAACAGATGGGATGGTTCATCAGTTTTATCAGCAGATAATAAGTGGCAAAGTTTTCCATCTGTAGCCTTAGGATGGAAAATTAGTAAAGAATCATTTTTATCAAGTAGCGCCGTAATTTCTGATTTGAAATTGAGAGCGAGTTTAGGATATACAGGAAATGATAATGTTGCCCCTTATACATCACAAGCTTTATTAAATCAGCAAACTTTTTATGCTAACGGAGCAAATGTAGTATCAGGATGGCAGTCTGAAAATCTTGCCAATCAAAATTTAACATGGGAAAAAACCAGAGAGATCAATTTAGGTATTGATTTTGGATTCTTAAAAAACAGAATTACAGGTAGTGTTGATGTTTACGACAGATTATCAGACGATTTGATTTACAAACAACAATTGCCACTGGAAACAGGATGGAAAAACACTTTCTCGAATGTGGGTTCTGTAAGCAATAAAGGGATCGAGGTTTTATTAACTACAAAAAATATAAAATCTAAAAATGTAAACTGGGAAACGACTTTTACCTTTACTAAAAACGTAAACAAGTTAGAGTCTATCTACAATCAGGACAAAGTAAGTGATATTGGAAACAAACTGATTTTAGGTTCAGAAATAAATCCAAATTACAACTACGTATATGATGGTGTTTGGCAGGAAAGCGAAGCAGCTCAGGCAGCAGCTTTTGGTATGGCACCGGGACAAGCGAGACCCAAAGATCTAAACGGAGACGGTAAATTTAATGCTGATGACAGACAAGTTATCGGTAACGCAAATCCGCAGTGGCAAGGAAGTTTTTATTCTAAATTAACAGTAGGTCAATTTGATTTTAACTTCTCTGTAATCACAAGCCAGGGTCAAACAGTATTGAGTACTTTTCATCAAAATTTTGCTGACGTAAGTGACAGAGGCCGTCAAAAAATTAAAATGGATTATTTTATTCCAACAAACGCAACAGGTATTGAAGCGAATGCAAACAATACAAATCCACGACCAGGACCCGTTGCAACTGGTGCAGGTGCTTATTGGACTTCTTTATTTGGTTACTATAGAGATGCATCTTATGTTAAAATTAAAAATATCTCTCTAGGATATACTTTTAATTCTGAATTACTAAAAAGATTAAAAATGAGTAATTTAAGAATTTATGTAAATGTTTTAGACCCATTTGTATTTACAAATTTTGACGGATATGATCCGGAATGGGCAGGTTCTAATTTTGGTATCAACCGACCTGCATCTGTTACTACACAATTGGGTTTAAGTGTTAAATTTTAATAAGATATAAAATGAAAAAAATAATATTAGTTTTAGGAATAATCGTTACTGCTTTCAGTTCATGTAGTGACTACATCGAAGAAGAAAGTCTTTCGAATGTACCTGCCGACGAAACATATAAAACAGCATCAGGATTTCAGTTATTAGTAAATTCAGACTATGCGAGACTAAAAGGAATTTATGGAGGAAATCCATGGTTGTTTGAATCCGGTACAGATATGTATGCTGAGGGAAGAACTCCGGAACCAGCCGGTATCAGTCAATATACATTATTGATTCCGTCTGCGGCAAACGTCGATGATTTGTATACGTCATGTTACCAACAGATTCAGTCTGTAAACAAAACAGTCTACTATTCGACAATAACAGAGCAAACAGCAAGTTTAAACTCTCTTGTTGGTGAGGCACGATTTTTAAGAGCCAATGCTTATTTTTTATTGGTTCAGACTTATGGTGGAGTTCCAATTGTTCTGGATAACATTACTTCTGCGGTTTTATCTTTCAAAAGAAATACAGCCCAAGAAGTGTACACACAAATTATCGCAGATCTGGATGCTTCTTTAGCTGCTGTAGGAACCGGTGCATATGCTGCAACAGGAAAAGTAAATAAAAGAGCTGTAAACGATTTATTGGCAAAAGTATATCTAACAAGAGGATACGAAACTTTTGGTACTCCTGCAGATTTTACAAAAGCAGCGGCTTATGCTGATGCTGCAATCGCGGGTCAGGCACTAAATATTCCTTTTAATCAATTATTCGTGACTACTGCAACAAGCGATAATGATTTGAATGCAGAGACAATATTCTCAGTGCAGTATGATAAAAATTCTACAAGTACAGATCCTACAAAATTAGGAAACAATCAGTTTTACTATTTCAGTTCGTACTTAGGAGGTGCAGAAACAGGAGCGCCGTTAAGAAGCTACAATTTATGCCCAACAACTTATGCATTAGGTTTATACGAAAAAGGAGATAAAAGATGGGACGCTACCTTTATGACAGAAATTCTGGAAGAAACAGTAACTGTTGACGGTAAAGCGAAGACAAATCTATATTTTCCTTATTACAGACCTGCAAATGCGAGTGCAGTAAAAGTAAGACACTTTTATGAGCCAAAATGGTTTACTGCTGCAGATAAAGCAGCCTGGATGACAGCAAATGCAGCAAGAAGAGCGACAACTTTTGTATACCATCCGTGGGGAGAATATGGAGCTGATCATACCCTGATTGACAATCGTGATTGTTATACTATCCCGGTTAAGAAATTTGATGATGCAAATCCAACAACACCTTCAAGTACAGGTCCTGTAAGTACAAGAGATATTATTGTATCAAGATTGGGAGAAACCTATTTAATTGCGGCAGAAGCTTATTTTAAAGCTGGAAACCCTACAACTGGTTTAGATCGTTTAAACGAAGTGAGAAGAAGAGCAGGTGTAGCAAATGCAACTATAGGACAGTTTAATATCGATTATATCTTAGATGAAAGAGGTAGAGAACTGGTAGGAGAATACAAACGTTGGTTCGATCTAAAACGTACCGGTACATTAGTAGACAGAGCTTCGGCTTATAATTATAAAATTAAGGCAGCCAATTTTGTTGGAGTAGATGGTAAACTTAAAATTTTAAGACCAATTCCACAAACAGCGCTTGATTTAAATCAAAACAAGGATTTTCCTCAGAATCCTGGTTATTAGTAATTTTTTAAAATTTTTGAGGTTTAGTTTTTTTGAAGAAGTTAAAAAGGAGTTCGGTCATATCGGACTCCTTTCTTAACGAAATACCAGTGCACCGGAAATGAAAAGATTATTAATTGTTTTATTGCTTTTTTCTAAGGGTATTATAGCGCAAAGTCACTATAGTACAGATACATCGTACACCGTAAAGAGTACCTATGCAAAACTAATTAAGAAATATCCTTTTATAAAAATTGCTGAAGGTAATAAAGCAATAAATGATACTCAGATTAAGAATATAGTTTACTATCAGGACAAAAACAGAGCATTACATTTAGATGCTTTTTTTAATAAAAATAAAAAAAGAAATCCGGGCGTGATCCTGATTCATGGCGGCGGATGGAGATCAGGAAATAAAGATCAAATGCAGGTTTTGGCACAAGAAATAACATCAAAAGGTTATTCTTGTTTTGCAATAGAATACAGATTATCACTTGAGGCAAAATATCCACAAGGGATTTATGATGTAAAAAATGCGATTAAATTTATAAAAGATAATGCGAAAAAATTCAATGTAGATCCAAACAAAATTGCAGTTCTGGGATGCTCTTCGGGAGGTCAGATGGCAGCTTTGATTGGTACAACAAATGAAGATTTAGCTTTTGAAGATCTACAACACAAAAGTAAATCTTCTTCGAAAGTTCAGGCAATTATCGATGTAGATGGAATTCTCGCTTTTAAACATCCCGAATCTGAAGAAGGCCAAATGGCAGCTTTTTGGCTCAGCGGAACCTACGACGAAAATCCGGAAAACTGGAAACAGGCATCGGCATTAAATCATGCTAATAAAAATACACCGCCAACACTGTTTATCAACAGCAGTTTTGATCGGTTTCATGCCGGAAGAGACGATATGATTGCAGTTTTAAATCAGAACAAGATTTATAATGAAGTAAAAACAATTCAGAATTCGCCTCATTCTTTTTGGTTTTTTAAACCCTGGCTAGATGAAACGGTGGTTTATACCACACAATTTTTAGACAGAGTATTTGAATAATTTAGAATAAAAAAACAGTATTAAAATATAATTTTATGTTTAAATCGACTTTTATAAAAATCAATTTTACCCAAAGTATCATGGTTCTGCTATTGATTTTTAGTAGTAAGATAATGGCTCAGACGAATCAAAATGCTGTTCTTGCTGATAATCTAAAATGGTCAGAAAGAACAGCACTTACCATTTTAAGCAAGTACCCAAAAGCGTACCGGATTGACGGAACAGAAAAGCCAAAATGGGATTATAAAATGGGTTTGGTTTTGTCAGCTTTTGAAAAATTATACCAGAAAACAAATGATAAAAAGTATTTTGATTATATCAAAGAATATGCTGATGAATTGATAGATTCAAATGGAAATATCATCAAATACGATATAAAAGAATACAATATCGATTGTGCAAATCCGGGTAAATTACTTTTTAATCTATATGATAAAACAAAGGATGAGCGCTATCTTAAAGTTATTAAACAATTAAGAGCCCAACTCCAGACTCAGCCCAGAACCACAAGCGGAGGATTCTGGCACAAACAAATTTATCCCAACCAAATGTGGATTGATGGTTTGTATATGGCTGAACCATTCTACACGCAATATACCGTGAAGTTCGAAAATGGTAAAGCTTTAGATGATATTGCCAAACAATTTGAGCTGGTTCAAAATCATCTTGCAGATAAAAAAACAGGATTGGTTTTTCAGGCCTGGGATGAAAGCAAAGAAATTGCATGGGCAAATCCTGAAACGGGAACTTCTCCCACAATTTGGGGACGCGGCATTGGCTGGTACATGATGGCGTTGGTAGAAACATTAGATTATTATCCAAAGACACATCCAAAATATAAAGTGCTGAGAGGATATCTGAATCAAATTGCAAAAAGTGCAGATCAGCACAAAAGTACTTCTGGATTATGGTATCAGGTGGCTGACAAACCGGATTTGAAAGATAATTATCTTGAATCTTCCTCTTCGGCAATGATTATCTATGCGTTGGCAAAAGGAGCAGATAAAGGTTATTTAGCTTCAAACTATAAAAATGTGGCTCAAAAATCATTTGATGCCTACCTTAAAGAATTTGTCAAAAAAGATGATAAAGGACAAGTAATGATTTCAAATGTATCATCGAATGTTGGTTTAGGAGGAAAACCATTTCGTGACGGTACAAATGATTATTATATAAAAAGTAAAGCAAAAGACAGTAGTTCACCGGCTCTGGCAGCATTTATGTTAAGCGCAATCGAATTGAATAAATAATTAAGGATTCAGGATATGATAAAAAATAGAAAAAAAAATCATTCTGCTGCGGTTATGCTCGTTTGCCTGATTGCATTTTCAGTTGGTAAAATGACAGCTCAGCAAACCGCAAGGAAAGAAGTTATTATTTCTAAGGATCTGAAATGGTCAGAGCGAATGGCACTTTCTATCATGAAACGTGATCCTAAATTATGGCAAATTGACAATGACGAAAAACCTAAATGGGATTATAAGTTGGGACTCGTCGCGATGTCTTTTGAGCAGCTTTATAAAAAAACAAACAATCCTGTTTATGAAAATTACGTAAAGGAATACGCAGAAACGGTTATCAGCAGTTCAGGAGAAATTATGAACTATAAACTCGAAGATTATAATATTGATTATATCAATGCGGGAAAGATACTTTTTGACTTGTATAAAACTACAAAAGACAATAGGTATCTCATTGCGATGCAAAGCTTGAGAAAACAATTGGCAACACATCCAAGAACAAATTCAGGCGGATTTTGGCATAAAAAAATCTATCCGTATCAAATGTGGCTCGACGGATTGTATATGGGAACACCATTTTATGCCCGATATACAGTAGAATTTGATAAGGGAAAAGATCTGGATGATGTGGCGAAACAATTCGAACAAATACATTTGCATACCATTGATAAAAAAACAGGTTTGCTTTTTCATGCCTGGGACGAAAGCAAACAAATGCCCTGGGCGAATAAAGAAACCGGAACTTCACCCAATTTTTGGTCACGTTCTATAGGCTGGTACATGATGGCTTTGGTAGATGTTTTAGATTATATGCCCAAAGAACATCCTAAGAGAAAAGAATTAATTCAGTATCTCAATGAAATATCAAAAGCAGTGGCGAAATATCAGGATCCATCAGGATTGTGGTATCAGGTTACCGATTCAGGAGCAAAAGAAGGAAATTATCTCGAAGCATCCGGATCAGAAATGTTTGTTTATGCTTTTGCAAAAGGAGTAAAAAAAGGATATTTACCGGCAAGTTATAAAAAACTCGCAGAAAAAGGTTTTGATGCAATCGTTACTAAATTAATTACTGTTGATCCTGATGGAGAACTTCATATCACGCAGGTTTGTGCCAGCGCAGGACTAGGAGGAAATCCGTATCGTGATGGTTCTTATGAATATTATATCAGAGAGAAAATAAAAATTGATAACTCACATGGGTTAGGGCCATTTATTTTGGCGGCACTTGAATTAGAAAAATAGTAGAATTAAATATATTTTAAAATGAAAAATAATAAAAGACAAGGTTATTTTACGTCAGTGATGTTAGTTTGTTTAATGGCTTTTACAAGCTGTAAAGTAATTTCGCAAGAACCACAAAAAAAAGAAATCGTAATTTCTAAAGATGCAAAATGGTCTGATAAAATGGCTTTGACCTTAATGAAACGCCATCCGGAAGCTTATATGATCGATGATTCTAAAAAACCAAAATGGGATTATGTCCACGCGTTGGTGTTGCACTCGATCGAAGAATTACACAAGAAAAATCCTGATCCCAGATACAAATCTTACATAAGAGGTTATGTAGATGAACTGGTACAAAATGACGGAACGATCAAAACCTACGAACTAGACAAATACAATATCGACCTTGTGGTTCCGGGACGTTTACTTTTTGACATTTATGCAACCTCAAAAGAAGAAAAATATTTGAAAGCAATGCAATTAGTACGCAAGCAAATTTCAGAGCAGCCCAGAACTGCAAGCGGAGGTTTCTGGCACAAACAAATTTATCCAAATCAAATGTGGTTAGATGGTTTGTATATGGGAGAACCTTTTTATGCGCAATATACCCTTACGTTTGAAAACGGGAAAAGCTTTGACGATATCGCAAAACAATTCGAATTGATTCAATTGCATGCCACAGATCCAAAAACAGGATTATTGTACCATGCCTGGGACGAAAGCAAGCAAATGCCATGGGCAAATAAGGAAACAGGTAATTCGCCAAATTTCTGGTCAAGAGCCTTAGGATGGTATGTAATGGCACTTGTTGATGTTCTGGATTATATGCCAAAAGAACATCCAAAACAAAAAGAATTAGTAAAGTATTTGAACAATGCATGTGCTGCTTTAGCAAAATATCAGGATAAATCAGGATTGTGGTATCAGGTAACCGACAAAGCAGGTAAGGAAGGAAATTATCTTGAAGCTTCAGGATCATCAATGTTTGCTTATGCTTTTGCAAAAGGAGCAAACAAAGGTTATTTGCCGGCAAAATATAAAAAATTAGCCAACAAAGCTTTTGATGGTTTAACAACTCAACTCATCACAAAAGTAGATGCTGATGGCGGAATTACATTAACCCACGCCTGTCAGGTTGCCGGATTAGGAGGAACACCTTATCGTGATGGTTCATATGAATATTATGTAAACGAAAGAAAAAAAGACAACGACCCTAAAGCAACCGGACCTTTTATTCTGGCCGCTTTAGAATTGAACAGATAATTAAAGTTTGTCTTCTAGATAGACAAACCGGACAGGTTTTTTAAAACCTGTCCGGTTTAATTAAAAAGTAATTATTACAAAAAAAATGAAAAATTTAAAAGCTCTCTTTTTTCTATTATCAGTATTCTCGATACAAGAGAATTTTGCGCAGGTTTGGGTACCTGATAATGGAGACGGAACGTATACCAATCCTATAATTCATGCCGATTATTCAGATCCGGATGTTGTTCGTGTAGGAGATGATTTTTATATGACAGCATCGTCTTTCAATTGTATTCCGGGATTGCCAATTTTGCATTCTAAAGATCTGGTTAACTGGAAGATTGTTAGTTATGCTTTGCCAAAACAACCACCATTTGAGGTTTTTAATAAAGTGCAGCATGGAAATGGAGTCTGGGCGCCAAGTATTACTTTTCATAACAATGAATTCTATATTTATTATCCCGATCCTGATTTTGGAATTTACATGATAAAAGCCAAAAAAGCCGAAGGACCTTGGTCAGAACCTCTTTTAGTAAAAGAAGGAACAGGACTTATTGATCCAAGTCCGTTATGGGATGATGACGGTAAAGTTTATCTCGTTCATGCTTTTGCGGGAAGCCGTGCTCAAATAAAAAGTCTGATTGTGGTTTGCAGTATGAATGCTGAAGGAACAGTTGCCAATAATGACCAAGTAATGGTCATTGACGGACACGAAAGCGAAGGAACAATTGAGGGACCAAAATTCTATAAACGTAATAATTATTATTACATTTTTGCTCCGGCAGGAGGAGTTGCTACAGGGTGGCAGACTATTTTAAGATCTAAAAATGTGTTTGGCCCTTACGAAAAGAAGAAAGTACTCGAACAGGGTAAAACAGCAATAAACGGACCGCATCAGGGCGCGTGGGTACAAACACAAACCGGAGAAGATTGGTTCATACATTTTCAGGACAAAGGAGCGTACGGCAGAATTGTGCATCTTCAACCTATGAAATGGGAAAAAGACTGGCCGGTTATGGGACAGGATTTTGATAAAAACGGAATTGGAGAACCTGTTACAACTTTCAAAAAACCAAATGTAGGCAAGAAATATCCAATAGAAACCCCCGCAGAATCAGATGAGTTTAATGAGCCTCGGTTAGGTCTGCAATGGCAATGGCAGGCGAATTCGCAAATCAATTGGGGTTTCCCGACAAGCTTAGGTTATTTGAATTTATTTTGTCAAACCACACTAAAAGACAATCAGAAAATTTTTGACGCTCCAAATTTATTGCTGCAAAAATTTCCTGCTGAAGAGTTTACTGTAACGACCAAATTGACTTTTAATACAAGATTAAATAGCGAATCAACAGGACTTATAATCATGGGATTAGATTATAGCTATTTGAATTTTAAGAATAATAACGGAAAGTTATATTTGAATCAAAAGACCGGAACTTTCGACAAGAAAATTTCAGAGACAGAAACAACACCGGTTCTGGTAGCGAACAATACAATTTATCTACGGGTTAAAATTAAAAAAGGCGGAATCTGCAGTTTTTTTTATAGTTCAGATGATAAAAAATACCAGCCAATAGGTACTGATTTTGTTGCCAAAGAAGGTAAATGGATTGGTGCAAAAGTCGGACTTTTTGCCCTGAGCGAAAAAGTGACAAATGATTCGGGAAATGTGGCAGTAGATTGGTTTAGAATTACAAAATAAACTTAAATAATGATTCCATTAAAAAAATACATACTTCTCGTTTTCTTCAGTGTTTGTTTTAGTATAAATGCTCAGAATACCTATAAAAATTGGCCTGATATCATTCGTAAAAACGATGCTGTCTGGTTTGGTACCGACCAAGCTAAAAAAATAGCTGAGAATGTATTGCTTTATCAACGAGACATTGGAGGATGGCCAAAGAATATCCAGATGCAGCAAGAATTGACTCCTGTTCAAAAAAAGGATTTATTAGCCCTTAAAAAAACGACAGCAGAAACAACCACAGACAATGGAGCAACCTCTCAGGAAATGCTTTTTATGTCGAAAATGTATGCACAGATCAAGGATGACCGCTACAGGGAATCCTTCTTAAAAGGATTAAATTATTTATTTGAAGCCCAATATAAAAACGGAGGATGGCCTCAGTTTTATCCGTTAAAAAAAGGATATTATACCCATATTACTTACAATGATGATTCGATGATAAACATTATGAATATCATGGAACAAGTAAGTGAAGAAACTGATTTTTATAGCATAAAACCATCAAAGGAAATTGTTGAAAAAGCAAAGAAATCTTTTGATAAAGGAATTGATTGTATACTGAAAACGCAGTACAAACAAAATGGTGTTTTAACCGCCTGGTGTGCCCAGCATGATGAAGTTACATTAGCGCCGGCAAATGCAAGGGCTTTTGAGTTAGCATCGCTTAGCGGATACGAATCGGCTAAAATTGTATTGCTTTTAATGAGAATCGAAAAACCTTCGACCCAGATCATTACGGCAGTTAAAAGCGCTCAGGCATGGTTTGAAAAAACTAAAATTACGAATCTTGAAGAGAAACGTGTTTTGAATGATGCCGGAAAGATCGTCGACAAAAAGATGATTCCCACCCAAAATGCAGCACCACTCTGGGCGAGGTTTATGGACCTTAATACGAACGAACCGTTCTTTTGTGATCGTGACGGAATAAAGAAAAAATCATTGGATGAAATAGGTGCTGAAAGACGAAATGGTTATTCATGGTATTCGGATGCTCCAAAAGAAGTTCTGAAAAAATATCCTGCATGGGCCATAAAAAACGCAGTAAAAGTTTCATCGGCAGAAAAAACAGATAAGAAAAACAACAATTTTATTACAGTTGCTTTAGATGGTTCGGGTGATTTTACCAAAATTCAGGATGCCATAAATGCAAGCCCTTCTTTTCCGTATGAGAAAGTGACGGTGTTTGTGAAAAATGGAATTTACAATGAAAAAGTGCGAATTCCCGAGTGGAATACGCATCTATCTTTGATTGGTGAGAGTAAAGAGAATACCATTATCACTTTTGATGATAATTTCTCTAGAATCAATTTAGGAAGAAACAGTACTTTTTACACGTCTACAGTTTTAGTTGAAGCCGATGATTTTCTAGCTTCAAATCTAACCATTAAAAATGCCTCAGGCGATAAAGGTCAGGCAATTGCTTTGTCTGTTGTTTCAAATCGCGCAAAGCTTGTAAACTGTAATATTCTTGGAAATCAGGATACATTATACCTCTCTGGAAAAAATGCAAAGCAATATTTTAAAGAGTGTTATATTGAAGGAACAACTGATTTTATTTTTGGAGGTGCCACTGCTTTATTTGAAAATTGCGAGATTCACAGTATTAAGAGTTCTTATATTACGGCTGCTTCAACTCCCCAAAATAGCGCTTTTGGGTTTGTTTTCAAAGATTGTAAACTTACCGGGGAACCCGCTGCAACGGCGGTTTACTTAGGCAGACCATGGCGAATTTATGCAAAAACGGTTTATATGAATTGTGATATGGGAAAACACATAAGACCTGAGGGCTGGGAGAACTGGTCGAAACCCGAAGCTGAAAAGAATGCTTTCTATGCTGAATATAATTGCAAAGGTGAAGGATTTCAGCCCACCAAGAGAGTCTTTTGGTCACACCAACTTCAAAAGAAAGAAGCTCAAGAATATACCATCGAGAATATTTTAAAAGATTCAATTGCCAATTGGTATTCAAAGTAAAAAAATAGATTAAAAAAAAACAAAAAATATGAATTTTAAACTTCTCATTTTTCTATTGATTTCATGGACTTCTTTTGCTCAGAATCAGCAATTTCCATCCCAAAAAGTAGATTCTATTGTAAAGAGAATTCAGCTTCCTGTCTTTCCATCTTATCAGATTAATGTGGTAAAATTGGGAGCAAAAGGAGATTCTATAACCAATAATAAAGCAGCATTTGATAAGGCGATGGCATTGTGTAAAAAGAACAATGGAGGAACTATTGTGGTACCAAAAGGTATTTATAAAATCAATGGTCCAATTCATTTTGTAAGCAATGTAAATTTAAAAATAGAGAAAGGGGCCAAAATCAAATTCAGTGATAATCCGAAGAATTATCTACCAATGGTTTTAACGAGCTGGGAAGGCACTATGCTCTACAATTACAGTCCGCTTATTTATGCTTATGACTGCTCTAATATTGCCATAACCGGCGAAGGTATAATTGATGGAGAAGGAGGCAAGGTTTGGAAAAGCTTTAAAGCAAAAGAAGGTGCAGGGAAAAACTTAAGCCGTGGCATGAATCATAATGCAACTCCTTTAAAAGATAGAAAATTTGGAGAAGGATATTTTTTGCGTCCCCAAATGATTCAGTTCTTTAACTGTAAAAACATTTTGGTGGAAAATATCAGAATAGAAAATTCACCTTTTTGGTGTTTGCATTTACTAAAATCGCAAAGCATTACTGTGCGTGGAATTAGTTATAAATCCTTAAATTATAATAATGACGGTATTGATCCTGAATATGCTAAGGATGTTTTGATAGAAAATGTGACTTTTGATAACGCAGATGATAATGTGGCCATTAAAGCCGGAAGAAATCACGAAGGCAGAGCAAACGCGGCCACACCAAGTGAGAATATAGTGATCAGAAATTGTAATTTCAAAGGACTTCACGGCGTTGTTATAGGAAGCGAAATGTCAGCTGGGGTTCAAAACATATATGTAGAGAATTGCAAAACCGTAGGGTATTTGAAAAGAGGGATTTATCTAAAGACCAATGCTGATCGTGGAGGTTTTATAAAAAATGTTTTTGTTCGAAATATCAAGCTGGATGAACTGGAAGATTGTTTGTATATCACGGCAAATTATCATGGGGAAGGTAATGGTTTTCAGTCCGAAATATCCAATATATCATTCTGGGATATTACCTGTAATAAAGCCACAGCATCAGGAATTGTGATTCAGGGATTTGCTGAGAAAAAAGTCACCAATATCTCATTGAACAATATTGATATCAAATGGGCCAAAAATGCGATTTCAAGCGCCAATGCAGAGAATGTACTTTTGAACGAAGTTTTTATCGGAGAAAAAGCAACGGTTCCCTCAGCTGCAAAATAGTTTTTTTTAAGGAAAGTTGAAAAAGACAAAGCCTGAAAAATGTACTAAAAGTTACAAAAAGTTTGTGGTTGCTGTTTTAGCCTAAGGTATAAAAACCATAAATTAACCACAATACTTATTGTACTGAGCGAAGTTGAAAGATGCGAGAGTATAATAAAATCAAAAATCAAAAAAATGAAATATTACCTGTTAATTATCTGCTTAATCTCAGTGAGTTGTTTTGCTCAAAAAACTACTATTTATACCATTGGTGATTCAACAATGGCAAATAAAAAAGATCCAGATCGTAATCCAGAACACGGTTGGGGGCAAGTTCTGCAACCTTTTTTTAAAGATAATTTCACCGTTGAGAATAAAGCTGTAAATGGTAGGAGCACTAAGAGTTTTATCAATGAAAAACGTTGGGATTCTATTTATAAAAAGCTAAAAAAAGGAGATTATGTTTTTATTGAATTTGGGCATAATGATCAAAAAATAGAAGATTCAACCCGTTATACCAACCCCCATACAACCTATAGATATAATCTTATTCGGTTTGTAAATGAAAGTCGTGAAAAAGGAGCAATCCCAGTATTGCTGAGCTCTATTGCCAGACGAAATTTTAATGAAAAGGGCGTACTGGTTCCCACACATGGAGAGTATCCATTAGAGACCAGACTAGTAGCGCAGCAATATAATGTTCCTTTTATAGATCTAGAATATTACAGCGAATTACTCGAAGAATCCTATGGACCTGAAAAGTCAAAGCAATTGCATTTACACTTTAAAGCAGGTGAAAATCCTTATTATGATAAAGACAAGGCCGATGATACGCATCTCTCACTGAAGGGGGCCAGAGCAATTGCACAAATTGTTGTCAATCAAATTAACCAATCAAAGGATGCTTCTTTTGATAAACTTAAAAAAGCAATCAAATAAAGATTGTTTTTTTGGTGCTTAATTCTTCTTTTTTTCCGCAGGTAAAATTATAAAAAAGGCACATTAATTAATACAATAAAAGAGATTCAGATCTTAACGATCACAAGTTATTTAAGTAATAATTTTTTCTAATGATCTTATTGTTTTTGTAATCCTGTTTTAATTCATTATTTTCTTTTATTGTTTCTGTAATCGATTCTTGAGGGAATGTAGTATCACTTAGGACGCTTTTTGTTTTATGATCGATATAAGTTATTGTATAATTAGAGCTATGATGTTGCTTTGCTAAAACAACGGTAATACCTTGTTTTTGTAGCATTTTAATTAGTTGGTTTATCGATACGGATCTTATTGAGTACAAATCCGCAATTTTTTTAATCCTTATTCTCTGACCGGCACTTTTTATTGTATTTATTTTAAATTTGTTCTCCAGAAATTTCAATGTAGGTTTGTTTTGTATATCACTGGCTTTAATAGGCATGCCTATAGGTTTTCCCTCTTCGTTTAGTATTTTATATAATAATCCTCCATTGCGGAATATTATTGAACTCTCTCTGCATCTGTCAGCCATAATATTGTACAGACTTAACACTGCGTTAAGTTCGGACAAATTTGTACAGGAGTATTTATTCAAAACAAAATTAATAACATTTGATATGGCTTTTTTTGATTCCATTTTACCATAACAAGCTTTGCTAATATTTGTGAAAGGCAGAGTAAATTGATTTGTTTTTATTTTACTTACAGCAGGAACCAAATCAAAGAGTTTTTCAATATCTTTTCTTGCCGGTTCGGACTTTTTAATGGCTATATTATGCATATAGATCTGCTTGCCGTCTCTTTGAATATTAGTAGTGATCACATGTAAATGTTGATGCCCGGAGTCATAATGTTCGTATACTAAATAAGGTTGTTTTGCAAAACCAATTCTTTGCATATAGCAATTGGTTATGCTCAAAAGTTTTTCTCTGGGATGCTCTTCCAGGGAAGAGAAATTTAGCGATATATGTACTGTATTTTGTTTTGCAATTTCATTCAATTTCATCCTTCTGGTGAAGCGTTCTAATTTTATAGCAGCGTTTATCTTCTCGAGGTCCACAGGAAAATTAACCGCGCCAATGCACTGGGCTATTCCCTTTGTGACTTTGTTTTCGTTGTAGGTGATAGTTCTGTGTATTGAATTATTTATTTTTATGATTGTAACCATTTGTCTATAATTTTTTCAATTTGCATTTTAATTTCTTCAATTCTCTGATTAAGATTCTTTATTGCTATTTCCAGTCCTGAGATTGATACAACATCGTGATTAATTTGTTGGTGTTGACTTAGTTTTTCCAGAACTTGGGATGCATTGTTTCTAACGGTATTGATCTGATTGTTAAGTTCTGCTATTTCTTCTATCAAATCATCTAAAGATTGATTTCGGTACAATATCGTTACAGGCTTATCAGATAATCGTTTTCGTATATACTCACTTACCGTATGGCAGGTACTTTTTTTGCATTGACTTTGAATTTCAAAATATTGATTAATTGGTAAGCCTACATAAACACCTCGAATTCTATTTAGATCATCTTTTATCATCATCTTTTTATTTTAAGTGATTTTATTCCTAATGGATAAGCAAAGATTTACGCATGTTTTTTATACCTTTTAATTTAATTTTTGCTATGCTATCTGGGATTATTGTTATTTTTTAAGAACCATGTAAGACAATTCCGGATCACTTACAAGACGATCCATTTCATAATGCACAATATCCTGGATGTCTTGTTTTATTTGAAAATAGTTTCTCTGTATGATCTCGTTATTTAACTTGCGTACAATGGGAATTTCTTTATAATTATTGGCTTCTTTTTCAAGTGCATTATGATCATTTAGTATCTCACTATGGAATGTCTTGAGTTTTATTTTGCAATTTGGATCATCGGCTACCATTCCAACGAACTCGCCAGAGCTTAAAGATGAAATTTTGGAAGCAGGAACAGCTAATTCCAATTGTTTGGAGCGACTCACAGAAGTATCGCCGCTGTTTATTGAAAAGCTTTCCCTATCCTGCATGATTTTACCGACTCGCTCTGATAATTGTTTGGCCGTATCTCCTGTAACCTGGCCACTTATGATATTTCCTGCGATATTCATAATAACATCGGCCTGTTCACGACCATAATCTTTTCGTAGCTGACTAAAATCCTGCATTCCCAAGCATGTGGCAACTTTATTGCTTCTGCCTGTCGCAATAAGACTGTCAATATTGTTGAGGTAAATAGTTGGAAATTCGTCAAAGACAAGACTACTCTTTTGTTTTCCTTTCTGGTTTACCAATTTCAATAATCGATTTACATACAGGGAGAGTACTGCGCCGTAAATTTGTATTTTTTGAGGATTGTTTCCCATGCAAATAATTTTTGGATCCTCAGGATTATTAATATCCAAAGTAAAGTCGTTACCTGAGAGCACATAATAAAGCTGTGGGGAGGAGAGTCTTGCCATGGCTACTTTAGCCGAGGCAATTTGCCCCTCTAGTTGCTCCATTACATCATTTAGGTAGGCGTTGATAAAAGGATTAATCAAGACCTCTATTTCCTTTTCAGTTCGAAGAAGGGTAAAGAGATCATCATAATCTATTTGCATGAGCTCAATTACATGAGGTAATGTACAGTATTGACCTTCCTTATATTTTTTTAAGTACCATATTATGGCTGTTAAAAAGTTAATAGGGGATTCAACAAAAAAATCTCCTTGACGTTTAATCCACTCTCTGTTGAGTCCCAGTAAAATAGTCCGAGCCGACTCAGAAGAGTCAGTAATATCAGTCATGGCTGAAGGCACTAATGGATTACAGCGATGTGAACGAGAGAGGTCATCAAAATTGATACTGTAAAATTTTGGACAAATTAGATAATGTGCTTTATATTCAAGCCATGTATTATAGGCAATTATGGTAAGATCATCGTATTTGAAATCATAAACAAACATGGCAAAACCTTTTCGGATGTGCTGGGTAATGACATGGCGAATTACAAAATAGGATTTACCCGAACCAGGGCTACCCAATACCAAAAGAGCGCGAAAGGGATTGATAATATTGATCCAGCTTTTTCGAACTTTGTCCTTAAGATGATATTGCGCGGGAAGATTCACAGAATACTCATTTTCCAGAAGCCTTTCCTCTTGCGGAAAAGTCTCGTTTTCTTCATTAAAAATATCATCTGAATTGAGCTTTTTGGTTATAATACGTGAGAAAATAGTACCTGCTGTGAGAAGGAAAATAAATCCCGTAGCAGTTATGGCAATATAGAGAAGGGCAATATCGGTGCTTTGTAATTTTAAAAACATTAAGAGATAACTCATGAAAAAAAGCAGCAGTCCTGAGCCAAGCCACAGAAAAGCAGTCTTGTATTGAAGTTTTTCATCTTTTCTTCCTTTAACTCCTAAAAGGGAAATCAACAAAAAGCCGAAACAAAGCAATTTGGAGAGGTGGAAATTATCAAATAACCCCGTACGGGTAATAATGCGCAGAATCGTGTCTGCGAACTCATTTACAAGATGCCACTCTGTAAATGCGCTATAGGTATAATAGTAAAAGTGCAAACACAAAAAAACAATACTTATGAGTCTTGTCATATCTAGTATTTTCCTTAGTGCCTGCTCGTTTTCTCCAGTTTGCATCGCCATTGATTTAGAGGTTAAGGTTAGTAGATTGTTAGATAATGTAAAGCCCCAAGAATGTGCTCACTCTTAAGTTTTATTCTTTTTCAATACTATTTGATGGTAAGGGTAAGATTTATAACTAAGGACTTTATCCTATCGTTTAATACCTGGTTTTGTCTTTTTTGAATTTGCTTGCCGTGAATTTATCATCCAATCATTTAGATCTTTATGCTCTTTGTAAAGAGCGCTCTGGTCATGGTATTTACTACCCCAGTCAAGGGCGCGCTTAGTAGCATTTTGTCCAGGCACGTCCTGATCTAGATAAAGTTGTACTAATTTATGTTTTTCCATAAATGGTCTGGCTTTATCCAGAAATGAAATCGAGTTTAGAATTAAAAAATTCTCTTTTTTTTCTTGCAGACCGTAATTCATGGCTTTGTAGGATAAAAAATCCATAAATCCCTCAAAGACCACTACTTCTTTATTGTTATTATCATAAGATGTTATCCCTTTGGGGGAGCTACTGGATTTGAAATAAGGATTTCGAATTTCGAATCCTCCCAGATCGTTTTTAAAACCGATGCCGTAATAATTATGATCCCTTATACTGTAACTGAGCTCTGAGCAAAAATTAAAAGCAACTCCCAGGGGAATCTTTCTTTGCTTCAGATATTCTAAAAGGACAGTAGACTGCAAAGGTTTTTCTCTTAGTATGGTAATTTTTGATTGCTGTTGCTCTGGGATATCCAGGACAGGAACTGGTGAATGATATTGGGTACTATTTCCGCGATGTTCTTTTAAGAATTCTCCAATGGAGCATTTAAAAAAAAGTATGCCAAAGTCAATGATATTACCTCCTTGTCCCATTCCATGATCGTACCATCTATTGAGTCTTCGGTTGATTTTAAAAGAAGCAGTTTTCTCATTGCGAAGTGGTGAGAGGTACCAATAATCATCATGCACTACCTTAGAGGGTTCAAATCCTAAGGAGTGTAAATAAGAAACCATATCCGATGTCTTTACATCGTCTAAGGATAGATGATCGTTACTGAAATTCATAGTCACATTATAGGGGGTTGATCATTCAAATACAACTACGAAATTAACGTAGATATAAATGCTGTGCAATCCTCAGTATATTATCACTGGGTTAGGCTAGGCAAGGATTAATATATATACCGTTTAAGTTTGGTTGTGGAACCTCCACTGGATAATTTCTATAAATTTTATGGAAGATTTAAAGAGAAACAAATAAAATTTTTAGACGGCTTGATTGGAATATTGATGGAGCGGAAAAGAAAACTTGAGAACTGGTAAGCTGAGGAAGAGAAAATTTATAACTTTAACAAACAATTCAATTATGACAAAGAAAGAAATGAGAAAGGCTTTTATAATGGAGATTAAAAATATTATAGATCCTTTAATACTAAAATTGGAAGTGATCGATTCAAAAATCAGTAAAGGGAAAATGTTGAGACCTGCTTATTATAGAAATGAAGATTTAAAAAATATATTTGGGCTGTCTAATAATACTATTATAAAATACAGGCAGACTGGGATTCTTCCATACACTAAACTGGGAGATATATTTCTGTACGACAGTGTAAAGATCGAGGAAATTCTTCGCGAGAATAATATCTGAACGGATCATTTTTATTAATAACAGTACAGAGCAGCAGGTTTTCTTTTTGGGAATCTTGGTTCTACAAGAAATAATAATATGGAGATAAACAGAATTAAATATGCTTCAGATCTGCATCATAAGACAATAGCAAAATAAGTAAAGCACTCCAACCAATTTGGATTCTGACAGCCCGTTAAAGCGTTCTATTTTTATCCTATCCATAATATCAAAAATGCCTCTTTTACATTCGATTGCTTTTTAGTATGTTTGTAGATTGGCAGTAATGTAATATATTACTTCATAAGAGGAATAATTTACGAATAGGTAGGCAATTATTAATGCACTGCGTTAGCAATACAACATCCATTTAAATAGCCGTTTAGCATAAAGTAGCATCAGTAATTATGGCAGATAATACCAAAATTGTATCAATTTCAGAAAATAAGTAACTCTATGAGTTATCACAACTTATTGAGCAAAGCAAACATCAAGTTTCAATTCAAGCCAATAGTGCCATTACTATTTTATTTTGGCAAGTTGGTAATCATATCAATCAAGATATTCTAGAGAACAAGCGTGCTGAATATGCAAAACTAATTGTGTCGACACTGTCGACACAATTGAAAGAACAATACGGTAGCAATTTTGAATTAAGAAATTTGAGACGTATGATGCAGTTTGCCGAACAATTTACGGATTCACAAATTGTCGTAACACTGTCGCGACAATTGAGTTGGTCACACTTCATAGAGTTATTACCCATCAAAAACCCAGAAGCCCAGTTATTCTATGCAAATCAAGTAAATAGTCATTTAATGAGTGTGAGAGATTTGCGAAAGCAAATTGTAGCCAAAACTTTTGAACGAGCAGCTATAGCAAACATTCAAACAATTCCATCGGAACAAAATCTACAATACACTTTTAAAGATCCTTATTTATTAGACTTTCTTAATTTAGGAAATGCCTATTTAGAAAAAGATTTAGAACAAGCAATACTATTCGAACTCGAAAAATTCATTCTCGAACTTGGCAAAGGGTTTACGTTTGTAGAACGTCAAAAACGAATGATTATTGACGGTGAAGATTTCAATTTAGATTTACTTTTTTACCATCGAAAACTAAAACGATTAGTAGCCATCGAATTAAAATTAGGAAAGTTCCAAGCCAAACACAAAGGACAAATGGAATTATACCTCAAGTGGTTGGACAAATACGAAAAACAAGAAGGTGAAAACACACCAATAGGATTAATTCTTTGTGCCGAAAGCAGCCGGGAACAAATAGAATTGCTCGAAATGCACAAAGACGGAATAATGGTTGCAGAATACTGGACAGAATTACCGCCTAAAAAACAGTTTGAAGAAAAAATACACCTGCTGTTAACAGAGGCGAAAGAGAGAATAGAAAGAAAAAAAATGTTGTAAGAAACAACTACAACATAAGCTTTAAAATACAGAAATTTCTTACTATATTAGAAGTTCAGATTAAAGACAGCAAAAACGCTCGGAACAGAATTGGAATTACAACATAGCTCATTCCTGCTTAAAGCAAATTTAATACAGAATCATATAATAAGCTGCTCCGTTTTCCAGGCGAGCAGCTTTTCTATTTGAAATTCACTTATCGTTTTCCTATAATTGAGTAAGAAAATGATAAATTTACTAATACATTCGAGGAATATACTTAACGTAAAATAGTACAAATGCTTCCATACAAATCACTGATACAACTCAATAGAGATTCAAATGTTTCTCTTTATGTTCAATTGTGTAATAGTTTTATTCCATTGATCACCAATGGTACTTTTAAACCTTCAGATATTCTGCCAAGCACAAGAGTATTGTCTGAACTCACGGGAATTAGCCGAAATACTGTGAAAGTCGAATACGAAGAACTTATGAGCCAGGGCTGGGCAGAATCTGTTGAGCGTAAAGGCATATTTGTACTCTCTAAGCTTCTGAACTCTCAGAAAAGAGAAAATACAATTCTATTTCAGATGTAGAAGAAAAAGCAGATTCGTTTATGTGGAAAAATCCTTTTGTCGAAAAAATTGTAGTTGAGGATTTTCAAAAATCAATTTTCACAATTGATGATGATTTCCCTGATGTTCGCCTCACACCAGTAGATCTGCTGATGCGTGAATATAGAAGTATATCCAAAAGATTCTATGGAAAGAACTTTTTTTATAAAGCAATGTAAAATGAGTAATGGCGAGGCCGTTTTTACTTTTCGCGATCTGGCAATTTCTGAGATTCCTTTTGTCACTGAAAGCTGGATCGAAGCATCATCAAAGAAAAAACAAAGAAATGAGCATGATAATGACATACTTAAAATTAGTGACGTTTATATTGAAGAAGTGAAAAGTACAGATATTATTGTTCTTGGTTCCCCTATGTATAATTGGTCCATACCGGGAACTTTGAAAGCATATTTAGATCAGATAATCAGAGTTAATGAAACCTGGAAAATTAATACTGATGATTCCAAAAAACCTTTGAAACAATTTGTTTTGAAGACTTTTTTTTTCTTGATTATGTCACAATTTTATATTCTCAGGTTTTAAAAATTTAATATTTTGTTCCATAACATAACTTTTAATTACCAGTCAATTTTAGACTATTTTGACAATAGAATTACAAATGATTCAGCAGAATCTTTTAATGCAAAAATAAAAGCGTTTAGATGTAAACTTAGAGAAGTGAGAAATGTAGATTTCTGTTTAATCAGATTAAATACTCTTTTTGCTTAATCTCTAACTATCCTTTTTCCAAATTTATCTTATGAATTTCGTCTCCATTTGAGTCAAAAAACGCAAAAAAATGTTTTTAACAACCAATTTATTAATTCCTTTTTACTACAGGCTAGTAGATTAGTTAAGTCAAATGCTCTAATTAGCGAGCATTATTGTACTGGTGTTTTATGATTTCCTATAATGGATTAAAAATTCTAATCGATAAGTTTACCATTATTAAAACAAAGCTGCTTTAGGAAGACGTTAATACAAGAATATTAATGTTATTTGTCTGGCAGGGTAATTATTAATCTTTTTATATTCCTTTTTTCTTGGTATGCCAATATATTTTGGTTAAATTGTATATCCAAAAAAATGATCTATGAAAAAGTTAGCTATTCTATTATTACTTATCTGTTTTTTTATTTCCTGTGAAAGTAAAAAAGAACTTGAACTCCAAAATAGGGAAAAAGCTGTGATTTTAAAAGAAGAGGAATTTAAAAAGAAAGAGGCTGACTATAAAACTTTATTATTGATGCGTGACAGTTTAGCTGCTTTAAAAAATACCATTAATGACAATAGTGACTTAATTAAGAGGTGGCCCGAATTCCTTAAAGGTTTTTGGAATAGTAAAACGCTATGCAGAGAATCTAACTGCAACCAATATGTAATAGGGGATCAGCGTAATGAATCCTGGGAATTTGTGTCTGATTCTACCGGAATTTATACCAATGTACTAAATAATAAAAAGCTGGTACGGGTATTTAAAGCAAAATACATCGAAGATAAAATAATGCTTGAATTCACCAGTGACAGTATTTCAAAGAACAGAGTAAAAATGAATGTTGTTCTTGATGATATTAAAGAAAATATTATTAAAGGAACACAAACCATAACCGGACAGGATAACTGTACTGCTAGATTCTCTGTAGAACTTACACTTGCCAAAAAATAATAATTTATGTTATTAAGTATACAACACGTTAGTCTTCCTATTGAAGATCCGGTGCTAAAATTTCTGATCGAGCTCATTATAATTTTATGTATTCCCCTTTTATTGAATAAAATAAAAGTGCCTCATTTGTTGGGGCTAATTATAGCCGGGGCAGTTATAGGTCCAAACGGATTCAATGTTCTTGCTAGGGACAGTAGTGTGGTTGTAACGGGAACCACAGGACTGTTATATATCATGTTTCTGGCAGGACTTGAGATTGATATGGGCGACTTTAAAAAAAACAAATGGAAGAGTATTACTTTTTCATTATATACTTTTACAGTACCATTTGTACTGGGGCTTATAGGTGGTTATTATGTATTGCATTTTTCGCTTTTAACCTCAGTATTGTTTGCCAGTCTTTTTTCCTCACATACCCTTATTGTGTATCCAATGATAAGCAAACTGGGAATAGCCAAAAAGCTGGCAGTAAATATTACAGTAGGCGGAACAATGATAACAGATGTACTTTCACTAGTAGTACTAGCTGTTGTAGTAGGCATGTCACAGGGTGAGGTAGGAACATCATTTTGGGTTAAACTCTCTGT
This sequence comes from Flavobacterium sp. NPDC079362, assembly GCF_050267765.1. NCBI lineage: Bacteria > Pseudomonadati > Bacteroidota > Flavobacteriia > Flavobacteriales > Flavobacteriaceae > Flavobacterium > Flavobacterium sp. NPDC079362. The sequence goes on from NZ_JBNNFM010000018.1 coordinate 60,461, forward strand.
TTCCATGTTGGTATTTGCCTTAATTGTTTTACTTGTTTTTCCTATCGTAGCACGCTGGTTTTTCAAGAATGTTGAAGATAAGATTTCGCAGTATATTTTTGTAATTGTCATGATCTATCTAGCAGCTTTACTGGCAGAATTGGCAGGAATAGAAGCTATTATTGGCGCATTTTTTGCGGGCCTTGCTCTAAACAGGCTTATACCTCACACTTCATCACTTATGAATAGGGTCGAATTTGTGGGAAATGCTATTTTTATTCCCTTTTTTCTTATCAGCGTTGGTATGCTAATTGATTTTAATGCTTTTATACAGAGTTGGGAAACCCTTGGAGTAGCTTCCATTATGTTGGTAGCTTCTATAGGTGGAAAATATGCAGCGGCTATCTTGACTAAAAAAACATTTAAATTTACAGATGATGAGGGCAGGCTTATCTTTGGAATGAGCGCCGCATCAGCGGCCGCTACACTGGCATCTGTAATGGTGGGGTATAATATTATCTTGTCTGAAAACGAAGCAGGAGAACCTATCAGGCTTTTAAATGAACATGTTCTTAATGGCAGTATTCTTTTGATATTGGTTTCCTGTACCATTTCATCATTCGTCTCAATGGCAAGCGCACAAAGAATTGCCGATACAGATAAAGAAGAAACGGTGGCGGGTACAGGTGATGAAGAAGAAAAAATTCTGCTCGCTCTTAATCATGAACATACCGTTGATAAAATGGTTAATCTGGGGCTGCTTATAAAAAATAAGACAAATATAGACAAGCTTTTTGCCCTTAATGTTATTAATGAGGACAAAAGCGAATCGTCTTCAAAAAATGCTGAAAAATTACTTGGTGCAGCCGTTAGTATGGCCGCTGCGGCAGACGTTAAACTAAATCCGATAACACGGCACGACAATGATGTAGTTGCAGGTATTAATAATGTAGTAAAGGAGCACAATATTACCGATCTGATTATTGGACTTGAACAAGACAAAGGTTTCTCCTCTTCCTTTATTTATAATCTTTATAACGGTTACCTGCAAAACAAGCAGATTAATGTGATTGTTTATCATGCAGTACAACCTGTGGCAACCATTAAAAAATATGCCGTTCTTATTCCTGGTAATGCAGAGCATGAACCTGGTTTTTTCCATTCCTTATTAAGGGTTTGGAATATAGGGAAAAATTCAGGGGCGAAAATGAGCTTTTATGCCAATGAGAAAACAATCAATGTATTGGAGAGTATCATTAGAAAGGCAAATATTGAAGCTGTTTTTAATACTGTAATAGCCTGGCAGGATGCTCAGAATGTAGCGTACAATCTCGAAGTAGATGAAGGTCTTATTATTTTGATGGCAGACAGAGGAATGAAATCTTATTTTCCCCAGATGCAGCACGTGCCTGAAATTTTAAATAAGAATCTGCATAATAACAATTACATACTAATTTATCCTTTTTCAAAAATAGATAATACTACAACTGAGAAAAGGTCCGTGAGTAATCTTGATGATTTTGCCGATATCGGGAAAATTATAAGAAAAATTTTTAAATAGCAAAAAGTTACATATTCATTTGGTATTGGCTGTTTAGTCAATACCAGTGAATTTTGCAATATAAGAACTATACTCATTGAAAAACTATCGATTTTAGCCTGTTTCTGTAGATTTCCAGTACATCTGATTTTGCAATAAAAACCATAGTGTTTTGCATTTTTTAATACCGGTAGGAAAACCTTATTGCTTTTTTAAATCTGTTCATTACGGTTTCTATGCTGTCAAAAAGCTGTATGCTGAAGAGGCTATACCATAATATCTTTTACAAGAAATATTTCGGTATTACAGTTCTATTTTTCTGACAAAAAAATGATCAATATAAAGGATTTCAGTGGTCGTATGATTTACAATAATTTCATGTAGAAGTGAAACTTATTATTCAACTTCAATCTTCTTTTTACATGGTTAATAAGCTTATTGTAAATAAATAATGATTTAAGCGATAAACAACTTATAATTTTGAAAGAATTTTATAAGTTTTGTGTAAAATTATTTATTTGTGCCCAACTACATTTATTCTCTAAATTTCTAAATAGATATTTCAAAAAATCAGTTCAGTTTAACCAAAAGACAAGGGGTTAAAAGTAATGTCTACACTTCAGTTTTAGTTGATAAACTTCGCATTGGTAAAATCGAAGTTATTGAGATGCCTTTAATTAATTATTTGAAACACTAAATCAAAGAACGCTTAATTACTAATAAAATAATCAAAATGCCTATATCTACTTGTACGATAAAAGATACACAGATTACCTGGATTGATGCTGTTGATCCTACCAGTGAGGAGCTCTCTAGTATTAGTAAAAAGTACAATCTAAATTCATACGCACTACTAGATTGCCTGGATCCGGATCATCTTCCAAAATTTGAGGAACACAATAATACCCACTTCCTAATTATAAGAGTTGTCAGTGAAAATAAGGAAAAATTGCAGACCGTCCAGAGTCTGAGTTGTAAAATTGCTGTTTTTTATAACGAATCCTTTATCATTACATTACATCGTACCACGCAGCCTTTAATTTCAACTATAAAAGAAACGTATGTCGATACTGGGAAAGTTAAAACAAGCACAGGCATTGTCATTCATATTGTTCGCGATGCACTGCATTCTTTTGAACAGCCCGCTATAAATCTATCAAATAAAATTGACGGTTATGAATCTAAATTATTTTTGAAAAAAAATATCCCTGCTGATATGATAGAGGCAATTTATTACCTAAAAAACAGGGCAGGATTATACAAAAAACTGCTTTTGTTGAGTAATGAAGTTGTAAATTCTATCAGGGCAGAAGGAGAAGAAGTACCGGCACTTAGAGATGTTCACGATCTGCATACTAAACTTTTGATGCTCAACGATCAGGTTCAGGAAGATGCAAAAGAGTTATTGAATATTTATTTGTCTTTATCTGCCAGGAAAACAAACGATGTTATGAAAGTGCTCACTGTGTTTTCTGTTTTTTTTATGCCACTTACATTTATAGCAGGGATCTACGGGATGAATTTCAAATTTATGCCTGAACTTAATTATTATTGGGCATATCCAATTACTTTAATTGTAATGGTTTTAGTTTCTATAATAATTTTTTTATGGTTTAAAAGAAAGAAATGGCTTTAGAATAGTATTTTATAAATTGAAAATTTACAGTTAAACAATAATAGAAACGTAATGAAAATGATGGAAAATAAAAAGAGAATTGCTATTTTAGGAGGAGGACCAAGCGGACTGTTTATGTATAAAAGATTGGTTGAATCAGGAAGCGCAAATTTTGAAATAGACATCTATGAACGAAAATCTACCCTTGGCGCAGGAATGCCTTATAGTCGAGAAGGAGCAAATGACGAACATGTAACCAATGTATCAGATAACGAAACGCCTGGAATTGCCACTTCAATTTCAGAATGGATTTTGACTGTACCATTAGATTTACTGGAAAGATTTGAAATTGATCCTGATAAATTTACTGAATATAAAGTAGTGCCAAGATTACTTTTTGGATATTATCTCGCCGACCAGTTTAAACTTTTACAGCAAAAAGGAGATGAAGCTGGAATAACAACACGAATTCACTATCAAAGCAATGTGGTGGATATTAGTTACAACGAACAAGACAATGAAGTATGGGTAGAAACAATTACTGAAAAAGATAAATTTGACCATGTAGTTATTTGTACAGGACACAACTGGCCACTGCGATATGAAGGAAAGGTCAAAGGGTATTATGACGCTCCATATCCGCCATCAAAGCTTTTGCTTAAACTCAATCACCCAGTAGCTATAAAAGGGTCGTCTTTAACCGCGATTGACGCCATAAGAACTCTTGCCAGAGAAAACGGTTCATTTAAAAAAGATGAAAATGGAAATATAAGTTTTCAAAGCCATGTAGAAAGCCCCGATTTTAAAATGATCATGCATTCCAGAAGTGGAATGCTACCTGCAGTAAGATTTCATCTCGAAGATTCTCATCTTAATAATAATTCGCTGCTGACGGAAAAAGAAATTGAATTGCACAGAAGAGAGAATGATGGTTTTCTCTCACTGGATTTTGTATTTCAAAAAGATTTTAAAGAAATATTCCGCGATAAAGATCCTGATTTTTACAATAGAATTAAAGATCTCAGTATTGAGGATTTTGTTTTGGAAATGATGGAACTCCGAGAACGTCTTGAACCATTTCAGCTTTTAAAAGCAGAATATATTCAGGCTGAGAAATCGATAAAAAGGCAGGAATCAGTGTATTGGAAAGAGATGCTGGCAGTTTTGAGCTTTGCTATGAATCATCCTGCAAAATACCTTTCGGCAGAAGATATGCAACGACTTCAAAAAGTACTTATGCCATTGATATCAATTGTAATTGCATTTGTTCCGCAAAAATCCTGTATCGAGTTACTGGCGCTTCACTACGCAGGAGTTCTGGATATTATTCCCGTTGGTGCAGAAAGTACCGTAGAACCGCAAAATGGTGGTGGAATCCGGTATAACTTCTTGGATCAGCATAACAAGCCACAATCCGTATTTTATGAAACTTTTATTGATTGTGTTGGTCAGCCACATCTATCTTACGCAGATTTCCCTTTTAAGAGTTTACTTTCACAAAAAGCAGTCAGTCCTGCAAAAATAAAATTCAAATCAAGTGAAAGAGGGCATCTTGCTTTTTTAGAAGGCAACGGCTCCGTAGAAAGTGACAGTACAGGAAGTTACTTTTTAAACGTATCGGGAATTGCAATAAATGATAATTTTCAAATTATTGACCAGTACGGAGCCTACAATGAAAACATATTTATTATGGCAGTTCCGTACATTGGAGGTTATAATCCGGATTATTCCGGACTGGATTTTTGCGAAGCGGTATCATTGCGTATTATAAATAGCATACAGGGAATAAATTAAAGTAAGAAATTGTACAGTAATATCTTTTTCCTACATATAGACATATTATCTTTTTTTTCAAAAAAAGCGAAAATAACTTTCTCTCGTTTAAAGTACTTCTCAGTGAAAATCTGAATTTTTAAAGATTAAAATAAAGATCCAGGAGCACAGATACCCTCAGTATTCGTTTAAACTAAGAGAATTTAATTTGAAATACCCCGTAAAATAAGAGTATATTTACTTACAAACAAATAACCGCTAGATGAAATTCCAACACATTTTACATGTTGATGATGATACTGACGATTGTGAAATGTTTCTTTTAGCGCTGCGAAAAGTGTCCGAAAAAGTGGGGTACACAGCGATCAATGATCCACTTTCGGCAGTAATACAACTCGAACAGAAGATAATCGTCCCTGACGTCATCTTACTTGATTTTAATATGCCACTGATGAATGGTATACAATTCTTGCAGCATATTAAAAAAAATATCGAACTCAGAGATATCCCAATTATAATGTTCTCTACTTCATCAGTAGATGAATTAAAAAACCGGACCAAAGATATGGGTGCCCATGATTATATTACTAAACCTATGGATTTTAATGGCCTGGTTGCCATATGTAATAAATTTTTAATTGGGTAAAATTTATGCAGACACTAGATAAGGAGAATAAAGACATGATAAATAGCAGGGACCAGATTTCTGACCACCGAAATGGAGAAATGGAACGCCTGACAAAAGCATTCGATTGGTCGAAGACCTCAATCGGATCGTCATTATATTGGCCGGCAAGCCTACATATCACAATAGATATCATGCTTTCTTCTAAATTCCCTATGTTTTTATGGTGGGGAGAAAAAAAAGTTCAGTTTTATAACGATGCTTACCGCCCAAGTCTTGGAGATCAGGGAAGACATCCGCTCGCACTTGGTCAGGAAGGGGAACCTTGCTGGGAAGAGATCTGGAAAACGATAGGCCCTTTAATTAATCAGGTATACACCGGGGGGGAAGCTACCTGGAGCGAAGACCAGCTGATTCCGATCTCCAGAAATGGAAAAATTGAGGATGTTTACTGGACATTTGGTTATAGTGCTGTGCGCGGTCTGGATAAACAAATTGAAGGAGTTTTGGTGATCTGTACCGAAACGACTAAAAAAGTACTGGCAATAAAGCAGATAGAAGAAAAGGAAGCGGAACTGCGCAATACTATACTTAAGGCACCAATTGGAATGTGCATTCTCACCGGTCCTGACCATGTTGTAGATATTGCCAATGAAAAAATGATTGAAGTGTGGGGAAAAACTGCTGAGGAAATAATGAACAAACCTATTTTCGAAGGCGTATTCGAGGCCCAGGACCAGGGGTTTGAAAAATTGCTTAAGCAGGTATATGAAACCGGCAAACCCCATGTTGCACATGAGATCCCAATTTTCCTGCCAAGGGACGGGAAACTGAAAAAAGTATATGTAAGCTTGATTTATGAGCCCTGCCGAAATGAGCATGATATTATAACTGGAGTATATGCGGTAGTTATTGACGTGACAGCTCGCGTGCTGGCGCAGGAACAAATTGAACAGATTGTAGAGGCACGAACGAAAGAGCTTAACGAGGTAAATTTAAAATTGCAAAAAACAAATGAAGAACTGGAGCAATTTGCTCATATTACATCACATGATCTGCAGGAGCCATTAAGGAAAATAAGTGTTTTTTCGCAGCTTTTGGAGCAGAAAGTTGGATTGATGGATAATGATTCGAGAACTTATCTGGGCAAGATAAATATTTGTTCTAACAGGATGGTTAATTTGATTCGCGATTTACTGGGCTACAGTGAAGTAGCAAAACAGGAAAGTTCTTATACAACTATTGACCTCAATGATGTAATTGGAGAGATCATATCTGACCTGGAGATTTTAATCCTGCAGAAAAAGGCTTTTATTGAACATGGAGTTCTGCCAACGATAGAGGCTGATCCTGTGCAGATGGCCCAATTGTTTGGAAACATTATCTCCAATTCATTAAAATACAGTAAAAGCGATGTTTTTCCAGTTATTACCATTAGCAGCAAAGAGGTAACATTACAAGAAATTGCCTTTAACTCAAATCTTATTGAGGGAAACACGTATTACAAAATTGAAATTGCTGATAATGGAATTGGATTCAGCCAACAATACAGCCAACAGATTTTTAGTATTTTTCAAAGACTTCACAATAAGACTGAATATGGGGGAACGGGTATTGGCCTGGCACTGTGCAAAAAAATAGTACAAAAGCATAGTGGAGATATTTTTGCAGAAGGAAAAACTGGCGAAGGTGCAAAATTTACCGTTATACTCCCTTTAAAACACAACTGAAGCAAAGTGCATAAAAAAAATTGTGGCTAACAGGTACTCTTATTTTATATTCTGAAAGACACCCCCAATTCGGCAAATTTATTATTATATCCATGCATAATTCCTGTTCCTGCCATAAAATCGAATTGCAGGTTTTTATTGGATAAAAACAAAACTCCTACATCCGCGCTGTTTTGCGCATGATGCTGTGAAACGGCCGTACCAAATGTTTCTACAAATAACTTTAATTTTTGGCTCAGGGAATGGTCGGCAGAAATTGAATAGATGTATTCAGGATCAGCTGATCGCGAAAGCCAGTGAACTCCTGCATTATATCCTAAATGAGTAGTTTTTGAAAGTGTATGCTGCGCCAGCAAACGAATCTCCGGACTGTAGTATTTATCTTTAAAAACTTTGTCTGCCATCCACGGAATACTCACACGACCTAAAATACCGATATCGGGAATAGCTACGCCTTTATGATCGAGAATGTGATATTTAAAACCCACTATAACTGGCGTAATACCAAAACCATGTTGTTGATTTTGATCGCTTATTTTTAAAACACTTTCAACTCTAATTTCTGTATTTTTAAAAATACCGTATCGCATCACGACTTGAGGAATTTCATAAGTCTTCTCGTTTTGCTGCCTTTCAAATGAAAATCCGTTTTCTACTTGCAGATGATGTGAAGTAACAGCATTGGGGCTTTCGGTTTCATTAGGGCGGTCAGTCTGCATTTGCTGTGCCGAAGCCATAAAGGGAAAGTAGAAAGTAACCATAAGGAAAGTGAATGATCTATAGAATATTTTCATGTTACATTTTGTTTTTATTTTAATCTGTTTTTTTTAAGGCTTGGCAGTCCTGATTAAATGGCAAAAAACGATCATATCATAATTCTGAGGATTCCTGGTATTGTAGAAAGAAACTTTTGATTGTAATTTTCCCTCTTGTGTTTGTACATTTCTTTGCATGGCGATAAGTTTGTTTAAGTCATTTAATATTAGATCATATTTACAATTTTGTAATTTTTTAACTTACCCAAAAGTAGCTTGCCAAGAGACAGTAAAATTATATGATTATTGAACTTTATTATACAATTATAATTTCTTATGTATTGATTTTTAAAGGTTTAAATGATGAAAGAATGCTGGAAAATTGTATAAGAAATTGGCACCCAGCAATGCTACATTTGAAATTCTAATTAAAAAATATCTATTATGAAAGATTCAAATACTAAAGCGTCCGCTAAAAAAGTAACGTCTGCAAAAAGCAGTTCAGCTTCTAAAAGTACAGTTGTTAAAAAAACAGCTGATAGTAAGTCAAAATCAGGTTCTTCTAAAACAACAGTGAAAGCTAAGGCATCAGCCGCAGAAGGATTGAGAGATTTGTTTGTTGATTCATTAAAAGATATCTACTGGGCTGAGAAAGCACTTGTAAAAGCACTACCAAAAATGGCAAAAAATGCTACTTCTCAAAATTTAATTGACGCCATCAACGATCACTTAGCAGTTACTCAAGGACAGGTCGCAAGATTGGAAGAAGTTTTTGCTTCAATTGGAGAAAAGGCAGCTGCAAAAAAATGTGACGCTATGGAAGGACTTATTAAAGAAGGCGAGGGTATTATGGAAGAAACTGAACCAGGTGCAGTTCGCGATGCTGGAATAATTGCTGCTTCGCAAAAAATCGAACACTATGAAATTGCTACTTATGGAACCTTGGCCTCGTTTGCGAAAACCCTTGGTGAAGATCAGGCTGTTTCATTATTGATTCAGACTTTAAACGAAGAGAAAGAGGCGGACATAACCTTAACCGAGGCAGCATATAACACTATCAATTTCGACGCTACTGAAGGCGATAAATGAAATATTTTTCTTTATAATAAGCCTGCAATCTCAAAATTGCAGGCTTTCTTTATTTATCACAAGATATAACGAGAGATTACATTTATGGTTATCTTCAGTTGTAAGTACTATTATACTAAAAAAGCCAAGTTAAAATTAATTTCAATTTTAATTCTATATAGAATTTCTATTTGTGTAATATTTATAAGAATAAGCAGATTCTGTAAATTTAATGGCTTAAATAAAAGTTACTTATTTTTCTATTAATTGTAAAAACAAAAAACATGAAAGTAGCAGTTATTCACCAACCCTGTTCCATGAAATATGATACAGTAGAAGATCCAAAAATAAGGATGATATTATCCTGAAGGTAGCCTCCACGGTTATTTGTGAACCGTACCTGTACATGCAAGGAGCGATGACTATTTTTAAGGTCAATTTTAAAAAGAATGATGAAATTGATATAATGAATTACTATATCTGTAAGGATTGTCCAAATGCCCTTCCATAAAATCAAAAATGGACGTGTATAGCTTCATATAATAAATAGATAAAGCGAAAAACGCTTATAACGTATCTTTTTAGATCTTATTATAAGCGCTTTTTTGTCTAAAAATAAATCTGATCAAAATAAGAGATGTTTTTCAGTACCCTCCCAAACGGCGCAGATTTTTTTATAATTGGTGAAAAAATAATTATTCGGCAGCGATTATATTAACGGCATTTAATGCAACATCGTTAAGTAAGCAGTCAGCCTCTTTTTCTTCAGCAAGGGTTTGTGTTAATAATTTTGCTGCATCATTCTCACCAAGTGTTTTAGCAAAGGCGACAAGTGTGCCGTAAGTAGCAATTTCATAGTGTTCGATTTTTTGCGAAGCAGCAATTATTCCAGCATCGCGAACAGCTCCGGGAACGGTTTCCTCGAGGATACTATCACCTTCCTTTAAAAGTCCTGCCATAGCTTCGCATTTTTTTCCTTCGGCCTTTTCTCCTACAAGTTCAAAGACCTGCTCCAGACGCGCCACTTGGTTTTGGGTAACCGCGTGATGTTCTTTAATAGCACTTGCCAGACTTGCAGAAGTTGCATTGGCTGCCATTTTTGGCAAAGCCCCCACCAAAGCATTCTCAGCCCAGTAAATGTCCTTTAAGCTGTCAATGAATAGCTCTTTTAGTTCTGTGGCAGCATCACTGGCCGGCTTTACAATCTCAGCACTGTTTTTTTTATTCGAATTAGAGCTGTTATTAGCAGCATTGATTTCATTTGGTTTTTCTGAATTTTTCATAAGGTTTGATTTTATGTATTAGTTATATAAGTTTTTTTCACGCTCCCAGATGCGGTGTTTCCCCATAGCTGTAATAAATTCTTGTGCAAATGCATCAGATCCTGCATCGCCTGCCAATATAATTCCTGGGTCATCATTAGTAATTTTTGATGCGAAAGGAGCTGCATTTAAGACCGTTATTGCCTGCCCATCTGCACCAATTACTTTGCAGTGTTTATAGGCATCGCTCAGGAATTCATTTACATCATCATTGTCAATTAACACTTTTATGCCCAAGCCATCAGCTACATAGACAGCGTCAAATAATACGGAAGATGCAGTAAGAAAACTAAAATCAACATGAATGGCCCCGTCGTTGTCTGTAAGCACCGAACCAAGATGCGGCGCAATAATACATCCTTTTGCATCTTGTTTTAAAAGCGCACTTTTAATATTCATGACACTTGTCTGTGAAACTCCATCTGCGCATATAATTGCTACTTTTCGCGAGGCAATAGTAGGGGAGTTAGTCGGGTTTTTCAGCATTGTCAGAGCATCCGAGAAGGCAACCGATTGATCCACAGTTTGAGGTTCTTGTTTACCTTCTGCTTCAGTTTCTGGTGATACACCACGATTTAATGGAGTTTCCAATACTGGTGGAACTGTCGCACCGAGTCCTATGGCCACTTTTTCTGCGAGTTCTGTATCAACTTGCGAGAGAAGTCCAAGCATTCTCAATCGGATAGCTGTCGTTTCCACTTTTCCAAGTTCAAAGCGAAGCGCCTTTACGATATGGCTCTTTTCTGTGGCGGTCTGACTATTGAAAAATAATTTGGCCTGGCCAAAATGATCGTTAAAGCTTTCGCTTCTTTCTCTTACTTTATGGGCATCGATACGTTCCTCAAAACTTGAAAAACCTCCTTCGGCAATCTTAGCCTGATAAGGACAGCCGCCTCCAAGGGAATTCGGGTGATAACTCACACGGCCCACGTTAATTTCCTGACGCATATGTCCCTCACGCTGATTATTGTGTACAGGGGCTACACTTCGGTTAATTGGAATTTCATGAAAGTTTGGGCTTCCAAGTCTGGATAACTGCGTATCGGTATAAGAAAACAATCTTCCCTGTAATAAGGGGTCATTAGAGAAATCAATTCCGGGAACGACATGTCCGGGATGAAAAGCGATTTGTTCTGTCTCTGCAAAGAAGTTATCAGGATTACGGTTCAGTACCATTCTCCCTACAATGGTTACAGGTACCAGTTCCTCGGGTACAAGCTTGGTTGGGTCAAGTAAATCAAATTCATATTTATTTTCATCAGCAGCGGGAATTATTTGCACTCCTAATTCCCATTCAGGGAAATTACCCATCTCGATGGCTTCCCATAAATCTTCCCTGTGAAAATCGGGATTTTTTCCTGAAATTTTTTGAGCTTCATCCCAAGCTACAGCATGCGTGCCTAATTTTGGTTTCCAATGGAATTTTACAAAAGTAGATTCGCCTGCTTCATTAATAAGTCTGAAGGTATGTACCCCGAACCCTTCCATCATACGATAGCTTCTTGGAATGGCACGATCAGACATTACCCACATGATCATGTGCATTGATTCGGGCATTAGTGAAATAAAATCCCAAAAAGTGTCATGCGCAGATGCAGCCTGCGGTATTTCATTGTGCGGTTCTGGTTTTACAGCGTGAATTAGATCGGGAAACTTTGATGCGTCCTGAATGAAAAACACTGGAATATTATTTCCCACCAGATCATAGATACCTTCCTGAGTGTAAAATTTCACCGAAAATCCGCGAACATCACGTGCTAAATCGGTAGAACCACGAGAGCCTGCAACGGTTGAGAATCTTGCAAATACGGGAGTTTTAAGTCCGGCTTGCTGCAAAAATCCCGCTTTAGTTAATTCCGGGATCGGGTTGGTTACTTCAAAAAAACCATGTGCTCCCGAACCTCGTGCGTGTACAATTCTTTCAGGGATTCTTTCGTGGTCAAAATGGGTAATTTTTTCCCTTAAAATAAAGTCCTCCAATAAAGAAGGCCCTCTTTCTCCTGCTTTCAAAGTGTTATTGTCATCGTTAATTCTGACACCCTGATCTGTGGTTAAAAACTTATTGGTGCTGTCAGATTTGTTGATAGACAGATCTCTCTGCTTTTCATCCTGCAAATTTTTCATATAAGTAATATTTAGTGGTTACAATTCAAAGCCTGAAACAGAAGTTCCTATAATTTCCAACTTCAGAGTATATGAAGATGAGCTCTTATATATTTATCAGGCAGTTCAAATTTACTTTAAACATAATGACCGCACTTACAGAATTACAGCGGGACATTATACAATTTTCAGTATGTAATATGTTTGATTGCAGTGTTTTATGAAATCTTTATGTCTCAATGAGAAAATAATATAATAATGAAAAGGAAAGTTGTAAAATGGTATCAAGCTACCTGGGTTAATTTTACTTTTGAAATGCAATTATAATATGTTTTTCATAATGGCTTTTTAGGATAAAGGGAAATTATTTATTAAACAATGATAATATGAATATGTTTAAGAAAGGACAAAATGTACAGCAGGAATTTGGCAATCAGATTATGAAAATTATTGGATTTGAGCCTGAACTTATTGAAAATGTAATTACTCAATGGGAAGATGAAGAGGGAACAATAGTGACGGGAAAATTTATGGAGTCACAACTGCTGCCGGCAGAGGAATAAAAAAAGAAGGTTTTACTATTATGCCGATCTAATAATTATTTAATGACCTTTAAAATGAATACAAAAATACATCCAAAGACCTTGCATTGCTATCAGAAAAAGGACATTGAAACTATTTTTGAGAAAATAGGGGAAACCAGCAAAAGTAAACTTTTGTACCAGCTGCCTACAGGAGCAGGCAAGACTGTTGTGTTTTCCGAAATCGCCAGACGATTTATAGACCAATACGGTAAAACGGCGGTTGTCCTTACCCATCGCAAAGAATTGTGCAGGCAGACTTCTGCTGTTTTAAAAAGTTTTGGTGTAAAGAACTGCATGATAAACAGTACTAGTGGTAATTTTAAAGCAGGCTGTGATTGTTATGTTGCCATGGTTGAGACGCTGCGCAACAGGATAAAGTCAAAAAAAATAAAGCCCCAGGTTGTAGGCCTTGTTATTATTGATGAAGCGCATCACAATTCCTTCAGGAAATTACTGGGAAGCTTTAAAAATGCAGTTGTTATTGGAGTTACCGCAACGCCGTTTAGCAGTGATATTTCCAAACCTATGAAACAGCATTATGATACACTGATAACAGGCGAAAGTATTGCTGTACTTATAAAGGAAGGATTTCTGGCCAAACCAAAATCTTTTGTTTATGAGGTAGAGCTCAATACATTAAAAACTGGCATACACGGTGATTATACCGTGAGTTCATCCAATGAATTGTATAGCTCTTCATCCATGCAGGAATTATTGCTAGAAGCGTACAGAGAAAATGCGCTGGGAAAAAAGACATTGATTTTCAATAATGGTATAGCTACTTCACAAGAGGTATTTGAGACTTTTACCCAGGCAGGAATTCCGATAAGACATCTGGATAACAAAACCCCTGATGACCGGCGCAAAGAAATCCTCAAGTGGTTTAAGAAAACAAAGGATGCTGTGCTTACCTCGGTGTCCATTCTTACCACCGGATTTGACGAACCTACCCTAGAGCATATTATACTTAACAGGGCTACTACATCCATTACGCTATATCATCAGATGGTAGGCCGCGGCTCGCGCAGGCTTCCTTCAAAGAAAACTTTTGGGATTACGGATCTTGGAAACAATATCCAGCGCTTTGGGGCATGGGATGCGCCGGTAGATTGGCAGTTTGTTTTTGAAAAACCGGACGTATTTGCAAAGCAGCTACAGTATCATGCCTCTGGTAATTCTGCCGTCCAGTCTCATGGCATGTCGGGCGAATTGCGTGCCAAGTTTCCTAAGACCCTTGAAATGACTTTTGATATTGAAGCGTCCTATCAAGAGGCTATTGATATGGATAAAAAACCCAAAACAGTCATACAGGAATCGATCAGGCAGCAAGCGAAAATGTGCATGGATAATGCCGATGCACTATCCGAGGCCATTGCACTTGCCCAAGGGCTTCAGCCTGAAATTCAGTGGAGGGTGAAACAATATGTGAAATGTCTTGACAATGCCAGCAGGAATTACAAAGAGTGGCTGCTCAAAGATTATCAAGACCGTCTTGAAGGGCTTATCGTCAAATTGTTTGCGAAGATAAAATCTAGAGCGGAAATCATGTAATTTAATGCTTGAGTAATGTAACTCATTGAATTTAAATGTAATGATCTTTGATCAATAAAAACAAGGAGATAAATTGGCAGAGCGAATTCTTTTGGGTATTTGCTATTATGATCCTTTCCATTTATCTGACGCAAGATCGGCTCCTTGCAGTCCAAACCCTTGGACGCTTCACATATGGAAATCCGCGAGTAAAGACATAATTGTACAGCTGTTTTTATTTGCCCTGTCTTTAAACTTCAGATTGATTTTAAACTACAAAAACCAAAAAATAATCATCCATATTGAAAAATTATAAACTTTTAAACTGACAACTTATGCATACTATTTCACCTTGGGCTGCGACCGTGCAAGCCGATTTAGAAAACGGCACTGTAATTTGGGAAAAGGAATTCAAGAATTATAATTTTCATGCGTTTAATACTGGTGATTCCATATGGATTCTCACCACGTGGCCTGATGGGGGCAAAATGGCATTTCGCGCTGCGTTCGGGTTGAACTGCTGTTTTGAAGTGACTAATTTACTCGATGACGGGGAACTTCTTGTTCTCAATCTGGAAACCAGGATTGGCAAATATGAAGTTTGTGTCAATTTCCCTGACAGTGAAGAAGTATTACTTCATTACACGACATCATTTAGCGCCAAGATGCCTCTGCTGATCCCTTTTTGGCCCCGCGATATTCTTGTGGTTACAAAACAGGGAAGTGTCGAAAACACCAGTGGAAACCTGCATATGCATCAAATGGGCTCTCGATCAGGTATACTCTTTGCAAGTACTACCAGACCCAGAACAGGTTCTGTTTTCTATTTTCAAAATCTGGGTTCTTTAAGCCCGTATTGTGAAGCAACAGAAACTTCATTAGAAGATACCGTTGGAGGGGCCTGGCCTGAAATAGGTTTTAAATTGCCCGTTACAAATCAGAAAGCGTTGCCTGCGGACAAGGCTTACATCATCTCTGATGCTTACGTGATTTTTTCTGATCAAATTATAGATAACGAGATACAGGAAACACAGGAGTTTTTAAACCATTTGGCCCATGTATACATGGCACTCCCTCATCCCGAGGTCTTTTATCATAACTGGCCGGATATTACCCAAAGCTGCCTAAGGGATCTACAGCAAAGCAAGGGATGCTGGACACAGACAAAAGGAAAATCGTATTTAAATGCGTACCTATGTGACTATGATACGCCGGGGGAAGTGATGGTGCAGTTGGCAGTGCTTATGCCCCTAAATGAATTGAAGGACTGGTATGGAAAAACAGATCCTATTTATAATGAATTACTCGATGGGATAGAAGGTTTTTATGATCCTAAGGTGAAGACCGTGAACCGGTGGCTTCCTGAACTTGCACACCAACTCGATAAATCAGAAGAACAAAAGCAGGAAATGGTTATGGACTCCTGGTACCTGCACCATCCCCTTATGAACCTTGCGAGGCTTGCTTTGAATGGTGAGAAAAAAGCGGAAGAACTCGTTTTGAAATCTGTTGATTTCGCCATAAAAGTTGCCCATCACTTTGACTACCAGTGGCCGGTATTTTATAAAATGGATACATTGGAAGTGATCAAAAAAGAAACTGAGCCAGGAAAGGGCGGAGAGAAAGATGTGCCGGGGTCTTATGCACATTTAATGCTGCTTATATACCGGCTTACCAACAACAAACGTTACCTAAGGGAGGCTGAAAAATCAGTAAAAAAATTGGCAGGCTGTGGGTTTGATATTCTTTACCAGGCCAATAACACTGCTTTTTCTGCAGGGGCTCTTTTAGAATTGTACAAGCTTACGGGTAAACAGGAGTATCTTGATTTGAGTTATGCCTGTCTGGCCTGTCTTTTTAAAAATATGCAGATCTGGGACTGCCAGTACGGATTTGGTAAAAATTACCCCAATTATTTTTCCGTATTTCCCCTCAATAATGCGCCTTATACGGCTGCGTATGAAGAGATGGAGGTGTACGCGGGTCTTTCAGAATATCTTTTACAATCCGAGACGGTTGATCTACCGTCTTCTTTAAAAATTTTAATACCTGAATTTTTAAAATATGCGATAAGCAGGTTTCCTTTTTACTATCCCCCTAAGCTGCCCGAGGAAATGATATCGGACGAAGTTAAAACCGGCGAGATAGGAAAAGAGCTTTGGATTCCCCTGGAAGATCTCTATAACGGATGGGAAAAAAGCGGACAAGTGGGACAGGAGGTTTACGGCGCCGGGGTAGGGTTTGGAGTTTTAACCAGACAATATCATAAGGTGAAAGGTGAGGAGTTTCTGTTATTTTCAGATTACCCGTTAATCCATATAAAAAAGTCAAACAAGACACTCACATTTAAAATTTTAGGAAGTGCTTCTCTGGAGTGTAATTTAAAGATTTTAATTCCCAACAAAGTAAAATTAAAAATCAAAGCATTAGTAGACAAAAATATTATAGCTCCTACTTCTGAAAATACAGAAATAATTTCGTACAATATTACGGGGGGCAGTACAGTTAAAATAATGTGGTGATCTTTTTTATAAGAAGGTCTTTATGTGTTGATAAACAAGTTAGTACATTTTAAATTTGTAAGCACTGGTTAAAATTATATAATGTTCTGCAAACATGCAGTATTATCTTTGAGATACTATTAACTGAAAAAAGAAACTATGAAAACGCTGATTAGAAATACATTGCTTACCCTTATTTTAGTGACGGCTGTGTCCTGTAAAAAAAATGATCCCACTCCCCAAGATCCTTATCAGACAGGAAGTGATTCTATTGCAACCACTATCGATACTGTAGGACCAAATTCTGATACAACAACCGTACGGGGTGCGGGAACAACCGGCGCAACGGGGGAAGGTTCAACTGGTTCTGGATCCGCAGGTACTGTGCAAAAAGGAACCGCTACAGTCAAAACTGATTCGACAAGTACTAAGAAAGGCAAGTAAGATCCTGCCTTTTTTTTTAAACCTGCGGCAGTTTCTACCCACTGCAGGTTTTTAAATGCATTATCAGAAAGCAATATAAACATTAAAAGACAGCCTCTTTACTATTATCTTAAAGAACATAGATTAGATGTCTTGAATAATAGATACTGCATACCATACCAAAAATTAAATATAAAGCTATGAGAGCACTGCTTATAGGAGCCACAGGCTCTACTGGGAAATTTTTACTGAATGAACTGATACAAGATGATGACTATAGTTCAGTATCGATCTTTGTTAGAAAACCTACCGGAAGATCTCATCCAAAGCTTAAAGAATATGTGATCGATTTTTCCAATATAGAACAGTACAGCGAACATATTACCGGAGACGTCCTTTTTAGTTGTTTGGGAACGACCCTTATGGACGCGGGTTCAAAAGAAAAACAATGGGAGATCGATTTTGGTATCCCGGCAACTTTTGCAGCTATTGCAAGGAAAAACAGAGTAAATTCCTTTGTACTTGTTTCCTCATCGGATGCTTCGGCAAAGAGTATGGTTTTCTACTCCAGGATCAAGGGAGAACTTGAAATTGCTATTGCCGGGCTGAACTTTGGGCAATTTATTATTTTCAAACCAGGGCCACTTCTTCGCGGGGGCACAGACAGAGCAGGGGAGAAACTTGTGGTCAAAGTACTTAACCTAGTTAATGCCATAGGACTGCTAAGAAAATACAAACCGCTTCCCACCGAAGTGCTGGCTATGAAACTGGCCAAGTCACCATGGAAATTACCACAGGGAACTTCAGTTGTGAAATTGGAAAAAATCGCAGATTTTTAACACGATTATCTTATGCCGAAAGGATAAATGGGAGTACTTTTACTGTTTTAGGACTGGTCTTGCACAACAGCATTTGGCGCGATTCGCTGCACCCTTTTTATGGCCTGTTCCCTTGAAAGGGTGCTTGGAAAAATGGCGCTGGTAGCAATGACCTTTCCATGAGAAGATCTCAGGTGGAAATAAGGTTCCCAATCAGTGCTTATCTTTTTTTGATATTTATCGGGCTGCTTTGCATGGGTGCGAAAACTTTCGATTGCTTTTTTACAGCTGATTTTGGTTGTGTACTCTTCGGAGCTCAGCAACACAGCGCCTGCCTTGGATTTTAGCTGTACCTGAAATTTACCGGCTGTTTTTCTTATAATTACAAATTTTCCCATCTCTTTTTACGATTTATGGTTGCTTGTCATCAGCTTGAAAAGAAGCTACTAATTTATAAATTCTTACTGGAAAATAGGAAAAAATTCACAAATAATAATTTAAAACTATTTTTCAAACAGTCTGCAAGGCGAGTTTTGTGTTTTATAATTATGGAAAAAAAAGCCTGAATCGTGTAACCAAGGTAATTCGAAGGCTGTTATGTTTGAATATGTATAACAAACTGGGCGCGGAAGGAACTACCAAAAACGCAATACTTCTGTCAGTACTGATTCAATAAGCAGTGCTAAAAGCACCAAGGGTAAATAATTTTGCCCTGGTAGGTTGATTATTTAATGTTTTTTCTGCCTGTAGCGCCTGATATCGCTACAGGCTTTTTTTTTTTTTGTAACTAGTCAATCGTTTTAAAACCGGTAAAACAAAAATCCTAAGATCCATGGTGTCCCCTTGGCACAACAGTCCACTATACACTTAAATTCATGGACAACTGCCTAGTGAGGAGAAATGATCCATTACCCTTACTTAAAAATACTTTCAGCCCTGCCGAGTGCTTTTTTCATGTCAATACCTTTCTGCAGGGCGCCTTTGAAAATATCCCCTTCACTTTTGATACGTTCCAATGCGTTTCTAATGGTAAAATCTTGCATAGTTAGCCCTTTTTTGACTTCTTCCCAATGCAAGGGCATGGATACAGTTGCCCCGGGTTTGGGACGAAGGGAGTACGGACAAGCAATGGTGGCACCCGGACGGTTCTGAAGAAAGTCCAGGTACATTTTGCCCTGTCTGTTTTTGATCTGGCGTTCCATTGAGGTAAAATCGGGCAGCTGCTCATGTACAACAGACACGATGAGTTTTCCGAACATCTGGGACTGGTCGTAGGAATATTTTGCTCCAAGTGGAATATAAATATGCATTCCGGTTGATCCCGAGGTTTTCACAAATCCAGGTATGTCTAAGGCATCCAGTACTTTTTTTACCTCCTGTGCTGCCTGGAGCACCTGATCAAAGGTATTTTTATCCGGGTCAAGATCAATAACACAATAGTCGGGATTATCAGGGTGCTCTATGGTACTGAACCACGGGTTGATTTCGATACAGCCCAGGGAGGCCATATACAAAAGGGTGGCCTGGTCACCCCCGACAAGAAACTCCTTGTCCTGGTTCTCACTGGTAGTATAAGGAAAAGTCCTTGCCCAGTCGGGGGCTTTGCCCTTTACATCTTTCTGGTAAAAACTCGGTGAGTGTATACCGCCTGGAAACCTGTTGAGCGAAAGGGGACGGTCTTTTAGATAAGGCAGGATGTAGTCGGCAACCTGATAATAGTAATTTAACATATCGCGTTTGGTATAGCCGTCCTCAGGCCAGTATACCTTGCTCAGATTGGTGAACTTCAGCTCGTGGCCTTTAATTTTTTTTACCTGCGTTTCTTCCGTTGGATTGAGCAGGGATTTTCTTCCAGTGTTCTTTGGAGACCGGACCAAATGATTTTCATCTGAGGTGTTGGAATGCCCGTCAGCTACTATGGCCTGTGTTTTTGATGCGGTCTCCCGTACGACTTGCTTTGCTTTTTTGTCGGAGCGCATACCCTGGAAGGAAGGGTGCCGGAAAACCCCATCTGTGGTCACCTCGGCAAAACTCACCTCGCAGACCAAAGAGGGCTTTAACCAGGTTGCCGTGGCGTGTGGAGGATTGGGACGGAATCTGGAGGGTTTGTTGATATCGGGAGTTTTGGCAAAAGGTATTGTATCGGTAATCAGGGGAGTGAATTCCTGCATCATTTCATTCTGTAGCTTGTCACTGAATCCCGTACCGACCTTTCCGACATATTCCAGTACTCCGTTCTGGTATACACCCAGCAGCAGGGAACTGAACTGTTTTGAGGAGTTGTCATTTTTGGTGTATCCGGCGATTACTACTTCCTGTCTGCGGTTCACTTTAATTTTCAGCCATTCCTTATTGCGGGCGCCGGGGCTGTAAACCGAGGTCATCCTTTTGGCCATGATGCCTTCGAGTCCCATTTTTTTTGCCGCGTCAAAAAAGTCCAGCCCATTTGAAGTAAAGACTTGGCTCAGGCGGATGCGATCGTCATCACCGGGCAGTATTTCCTTTAAGATGGCCTGTCTTTGGGATAATGGCAGTGCGGTAATATCTCTGCCGTTGTACCAGAGCAGATCAAAAACATAATAGGCGAGATGACCGTCCGCTTCACTTCTCCAGTTTTGCAGGGCGCTGAAATTGGCTTTTCCGTCTCTTCCGATTACTAAGATCTCCCCGTCGAGTACTGCATCAATGGACCATTTTTCCATGGTGGCGGTTATGGGGTAATATTTTGCGGCAAAGGATTTGTTATTGCGCGAGGCAATGGCTACCAAGCCATTTTGGACATAGGCCAGTGCGCGGTAGCCGTCCCATTTGACTTCATACGACCAGTAGGGATCATCAAAAGGTTCATTGACCAGTGTGGCCAGCATAGGTTTGATAGCGGAAGGCATTTTGCTTTTTATGCCTTTTTCCAGTAGTGTATGGCTATTTTTCGGCGTAACGGTTTTTGTTTTCATTACCTTTTTATTTTAATTAAGGCAAATCCTTTGGGTGTCAGAGCTGTACTTTACGGCAATTGTGCGAGCCTTTAAAAAATCTAGTGCGCAGCAATTACTTTTTTTTGGTGTGCCTACCCTAATGGCAATGTATTTGGTAGGGAAGCGCACCGAGCATTGCAGCCTTTTTTTATCTAAGCTTGAAATTGCTACAGGAATATGTAAGGCTATTTATTCCAAGGCAGGATTGCGGCGTGATCAAGATTAGCTGTTTCTCGATGCGCTGCCTGTACTTGCTGCACCTCCTTAATTATTATTACCGCCTTTCTCATTGCGGTCGGGATCCATACCGGCATCATCCTCACGCTCCTGATCCCAGTCCCCTGTATTGGCATCCTGTTGTGGATTACCGTCATTGGAAAGGGTTTGAAGCTGGTTGTGGTACGGGCATTTTTGAAGTTCTTTACTGCTGTAATTGTGTGTATTTCCCATGGTAAGTTTTTTTTAGTTAATACCTTTAAAATTAAGGTAATAGTTGTGTTTTGTCTTACAATAAAAAACGATTTTGTTATCAAATTTACACGAAGTACCTAAAAAGCGAAAGTGTTAAAAAGACGGTAATCAGGCCAGAATTTAATTGCCGAATTTCCACCATTTATTTCCCTTTTTATCATTTTGAATTTCCTTTTCGTTATCGGGCAGGGTAGCTGCAGGGCTGTGCCACTCTTTTTCTTCTTTTGGATCTGTTTGCTTATCCTGCTTCGCAAAGGGATCCCCTAAAGAGCCTAAATGGGATTTCAGATCTTCCGCCATGGCGGGCCCATCACCCTGAGCGGGAGCTTCGGCATGCTGGTCACCTTCGATTTTGGTTAAAAAGCCAAAAGAGAAATCAATGGGTTTTTCTTTACCAATTTCAAAAAAATCGATCCTGTATTCATTTTTGTCAAAATTGACTTGGATGACTTTTCCCTTTTTAAAGACCTCGTGCATAACGGTATCCCCAACTTTGAAAGCCTGAGCATCCCCATCGGGTACACTTGTTTTGCCAGCTTGATTATTTTGTATGATTTCGGGGCTTAATTTACCCTTGCGCACGTAGAATTCCTCCTTGATTTCAAAGAGGAATCTGGAAGGATATTTATTGAGCCCTGTGGTGAAATTAAACCCTTCGGAATCGGTGATATAGAATCTTTTCTCCGCGCGGGTAACTGCCACGTAGGTAAGCCTTCTTTCTTCCTCGATGGCCCTTTTTCTTCTTTCCTTTATCGACAGCGCGCTGGGAATCACCCCTTCGGTAAATCCGCAGAGAAAAACATAGGGAAATTCAAGGCCTTTGGAAATATGGATGGTCATGAGTTTAACCTTGTCCTGATTTTCATTCTGTGTGTCCAGATCGGTATACAAAGATACTTCCTGAAGGTATTCTTCCACATTAATCCCCTCATTGTTTTCCTTTTCCAACAGCAGCATCGAGCTTACGAGTTCCTTGATGTTTTCCAGACGGTCCTGGTCACCGTCTTTTCGGTACAATTCGGCCAGGCCGCTTTTCTCGAGGATGTCCTTGACCAGGTCCGAGATGGATTTGGTTTTGGAAATTGCTTGTAGTTCTTCAATGATTTTTAAAAACTCTACAGCGCCTTTTTTTGCCAGTTCGGTATCTGAAATATTCCTTTGCAGCGCCTTGAGCAAAGATAAATTCTGTTCGCGGGCCAGATAGCTTAATCGCCCGAGAAACTTTTTGCCAAGGCCCCTTGCCGGATGGTTGAAAATGCGTAAAAATGAAATATTGTCCCCGATGACCATGAGCCTTAAAAAAGACAAAACATCCTTTATTTCCTTTCTTTCAAAGAACTTGATGCCTCCAAAAATGGAATAGGGGATATTGGCCTTGATCAGTGCCTGTTCGATATTTCTGGAAATATGGTTGGCACGGTACAGGATGGTAATATCAGAATAGGCGGCCTTTTCGGTTTTCAGGATCTCCCTGATTTCACCCGCGACCCACTGGGTTTCCTCAAAATCATTTTTGCCATGAAAATGGACCACCTCAAACCCGGCGGGCTTATCGGTGACCATATCCTTGGCCACCCTTACGGTATTGTTTTTTATAATGTGGTTGCCCACCTGAAGTATATTGGGGGTCGAGCGGTAGTTCTGGTTCATGATGATTGTCTGGCAGTCCGGAAACATTTTATCAAAATCCACCAGGTATTCGGGTTTGGCGCCGCGCCATTCGTAGATGGTCTGGTCGGGATCTCCCACCACAAATAGATTTTGGTGGACACGAGAGAGCATTTCGACAAGCTCAAACTGGCTGTCGGAACTGTCCTGCGCCTCATCGACCTGAATGTAGTGCATGTTTTTCTGCCATTTCAAAAGTACGTCCTGAAATGAGTTTAAAATATAGACCGTGAAATGAATAAGGTCATCAAAATCCAGGGCATAATTTCGTTTCTGTTTGTCCAGGTACCGGTGAAAGACCCTGAGAGATAAATTTTCGGTTTGCTGATCCTCAAAGCTTTTGTTACCGAGTATATATGCAAGGTAATCAGACGTGCTTTTTGATTTGGAGATAAACTGAAGGACCTGCTTGAAGGTCAGGTGGCGGGAGTTGATCTCCAGTTCGCTAAAGACATCGCGCAGAATAGTCTTCTGGTCCTCGGTATCAAGGATGATGAAATTTTTGGGATAATGAATTTTATTTATTTCCTCGCGCAGAAAACGCACGCAAAAACCATGATAGGTAGTGATAAGACTTAGATCGCGGGTATCCCCGACAAGGGCTTTTACCCTTTTTTTCATTTCCTGTGCGGCCTTATTGGTAAAGGTGACGCAGAGAATATTCGAGGAATTGATTCCCAGCCTGTTTACAATATAGGCAAAACGGGAGGTCAGCGCCTTTGTTTTTCCTGATCCCGCCCCCGCAATAACGCGGACATACCCTTCAGTTCAGTTGTGGTAACGGCCTGAAGCTGTTTTGCATTTAGGTTTTCTAAATTCGGGTCGGTCATTTTAATTTTTATTAAGCTGTTTATTTCCTGGCGGCCTGCCTGCAAATTTATGCAATTATTTCCAAGGCGTGGCAGGGAAAGTCCAAACTGCAGGGTCCATAAAAAAAGTTTCGCCGGCATATTGGTCTTCAGAATTGCGGATCCCGTCTCAAAAGAATCCTGAAAAGAATTTAGTAACAGTTACATTAAAAATTCTTTTCACAATTCCTGAACCGGGATCTTTATAACGACCTTTTTTTGTTCTACGGTTGATCAAAAGACTCAAGCCATCGGATTATTCGATTTCATCCTTATCTGCTGTTTCCTCATCGAGGGTCTTTCTGTTGGCATCATTAACCCATTGTTGCTTATCATCCTTAGCATTCGGACTGCTGTTGTCAGTTCTTTGGGATGAATCATCCGTATGGTTGTGAATGCTGCGGGAATCATCCTGGTGCTGATTGATTGCGGGATCTTTTTCTCCATAGTTTCAGACATTATGGAATCTTCTGCTGTGTGCGTGATACGTATGTTCCTGCTGATCATAAGTATCGAAAATTTCTCTTGACATAATGTATAATTTTAGAGTGTTATTTTTCAGTTAAAGGCTGGAGAGCTTCGATGGATCTGTGGCCTCATCGATGCTTTTTCCCCCGATATTGCTATTTTTGTTCTTTGTTTTATCGTGAGTTTCCTTGCTGATCGTAATGATTCAGGCATCCGGCTTCCCCTGTGCTGGTCCCGGGCTGCATAGCTGCTGAGGCGCTCTTGGCATTTTGATTGGTATCATCCTGATCCCTTTGGAATCTTTGCTAACTATTTTCCATGATCTTCTGTTTTAAGTTTTTTCCTTGTGATTTTTCAAAAGCTCACGGGCCTGCTTGAGTCCCGTGGCGATTGCGATTCCTTCTTCGGCACCGTCTTGAAGTAGCGCATTGGCTATTTCCACAGCTTTTTCCCTGACACCCGCGGGCTGGTTCTTATAAGATGGGGGATAGTCCCCGTCATACCAGGGCATGATCAGTTGTTTTCTGCCAGGTATTCCCTGACATGTTCCACATTGGTACCTGCAGCCCTTACGGCCGTTTTTAATACTTCCTGGGGCACATTGAACTTTTCAGACCAATACTGCACCTCATACGATTCATTGATATTGATTTGTGAATCGTCCGCTTTTCCTGTTTTTGATTTATCGTCCATGATTTTACTTTTAAGGGTTCTAACCAAAGTTACTGCGCCAGCAGGCAAAACTGTTATATTATAAAATACGATTTTTACAGGATTGTCATGGTAGAGAACGCATTAGGTAAAATTCCGGACGATGAATTATTTTTCCCATACCTGACAAAAGGTGAGATTGATCCTGGGTAGTAAAACCCGATGCGGGTTTACTCTTCGACGCGTCTTGGGATATCCAGGAGTTCCACTGGCCAGTTGGGATGGACTTTCTTGAACTCCTGTTGGTTTCCTCCCTACCAGGTAATCATTCTCGATAGCGCGGAATACGAAATTGGCGTGCAACTCTGCATGGACCTTCAACTTATGCCCGTAGAGGACAGATCGGTACAGTGGCCCGAGGACAAAAGCCCATACCAGCCCGTTGCCAAACTCTCCTTCCCGCCACAGGACACTTTTAGTCCCGAGAGAAGGGTTTATGCTGAGGATGTATTGAGTTTCGATCCGTTTCACTGCCTGTACGCGCACCGCCCGTTGGGAAATATCGTGAGGGTGAGAAAACTTGCCTATGAAACCTCGAGCCGCTACAGGCACCATATGAATGCCCAGGCCAGGAGATAGCCTGCCAGTATTGACAAGCCGCCTGATTAATAGTAACAGATTGTCTCTATTAAAAACTTACTCAATATAATTGATTTTTGATTTTGCAAATTCATCCAGGATGTATTGCACCGATGGCTCGAGATCTGCTGCTATGAAATCGGATTCCAAAATGTAATTGTCCACAAAATCATAGACTGTTTTCTCGGTTTCGCTGAGTCTTTTTATGTTATCCGTACCGGGGGAAGCACTAAAGGTATTTTCAAGATGTCTTTTTAGCTTTTCTTCGAATTGCTGGATTAATTCTTTCATGACTATCGTTTTAAGTTTGTAAATTCAATTAAAGGTACATTCAAAAAAAGCCTTTTAGGTTCCAAATCTAAAAGGCTTTTTTTATTTATAAAGTCCGGACCCCAATTCGCGGGACTATGATTCCAGATAGATCTTCAGGTTTTCGATGTCGTTCTTTACGATTTTCTCAAAATAAGGGTTCAGTAGTTTTGCGGCACCTTCACCGGCAAGTCCCATAGGGGCACGATAGGAAATGGTCACTTCTATTTCGGTATTTTTTCCTTTGGCTTTGAAGAGCACCTTGCCAAAATTTTTAACCGAGGCGTCTGGTAGGGACTGCCAGCTTAGGAGTTTTTCCTTTTGATCCTTAATGATATCTGCATTCCAGGTAAGTGTGCCAATACCGGCAGGACCTTTGGCAGTCCACTCGGATTTGGTATCACTTATGGTCTTAACGGACTGCAGGTGGTTCATGAATTTAGGCAGGTTCTCCAGATTGCGCCAAAAGGCGTATACTTCGCTGATGGGCTTGTTGATTACGGCGCTAGTTCGGATATTTACATTAGAGGGTTTGTCATTTTTCAAGTGGTCCAACGCGTTGTACACCGGGCAGTACCCGCTGAGACCTCTGGCGAGCATCGCCCCACCGGAGCTGATTTTAGCCAGGCTTTTGCTTTCCTGTGAAAGTCCTTTATAGAGCAGGTACGACCCGCTGGTAATCATTAGTATTCTCTCCAATGCCGAGACATTGGCCGTGCTGTTGGATGCTGATTTAGTTGCCATATCGTATGTTTTTTATCATTAATTTATTTGAGAGTGTGAAATAGTATATTTTGATCTGTCTGCCCTGGATTCAGTCAGTTGCGAAATCTTCCGATTCGCTGTAATTCTCATCAAAGTTTTCTTCGGGATTCACCGTAGTGTCTTCCTGCTTTGGGTGATTAGCATTGTGGTTGTTTGTTGTATCGTATTTTTTGTTGTCGTCAGTTATCATGTCCTATTGTTTAAAATTATTAATTATCAGGTTCCGAATTATGGCGCCATGATTCAGAGTGTTTGAATCCACGACTAATTCAAAATTAAGAACAAGGGGCGTATTTGTTCTTATAGAATTTTATCTAAGAGTTCTTTAATTATCAGTTCCTTATGAGTTTTACGCTTTTATAAAACGACGGTAAAAAAACGCAAAAACCGAAATTTCTTTAAGCTTTTCCGCTTTGGGATCATGGCATTTTTTCCTTTTTCATGCGCGAGGGGATCTGGCACAGTTTTTTTTCCATCAGATTTAAAGTGGTCCTATGGTATGGTGAGGCATTTTTTTTATCTCAAGGCAATGCGTTGTTTTCATTTTGGAAAGGGAAATCTCTGTGGTTTCCATGAATTTGTCCCCTATTCGGGCAGAAAAGACAAGGTTTTTTTCTTATAATATTTGAATGAAAAGGATCTGTTTTTTTAATTGTTCTTATTTTTTATGATGGAACCCAATAGTGCTGTTCTGATTTTTAGTAGTTTTAGGGCAGTAAATAATCAGGAAAGAGACTTGTTTTGGAAGGTGAATTAACACGATCCTTTGGCCTGTGAGAAGCAAAGGCATGGAAATGCAATAGAAAAAAAACATAAAAAACGTAAAAAATAATTTTTCTTTTAGTATATTGTTTTACAGAATCACACAATACCCAATACCATGGATAAAACTATAAAGCTTAGAGTGAAAAAGGCAATTGACAACAACGGGGAGCTTAAGGTATTAAAATTAAAAGGGACTTTGATTTCCAAGGGATTTACCCACATCATTCACATTGCCGACGAGAATGAGGATTTTTATCTCAATTCATTTTCCACTTCACCCGATCATAAAAAAGAGGCGGAAGATTTCGTACAGGATTATATTTCCAGCCACGACCTGGCAGATACCATTACCCTTGTTAGTACCGCGAAATAATTACCTAAAGGGAGAATATAAAAGAAATCAAATCTACAATTCTAAACCATTACCGCATCTTAAACCATTAGGGAAATTCAATTAAGGAACACTTAAGTTCACTGCTTTTTATGGGATCAGAAAAACATATCAAACTCTCGGAGCTCAACAGAAAAATCAGTGATGCTCTCTCGGACCGCTTCAAGGGGCAGACTTTTTGGGTAGTGGCCGATATTACCAATCATTCCTATAAGGCCGACAAAAGGATCCATTACTTTGAACTGGTAGAAAAAGGGAGTACATCCAACAGCATTGTAGCCAAAATTATAGGCAAGGCCTGGGGGACGGGGTCGATGCATCTGTCTGATTTTGAAAAAAATACAGGCCAGAGCTTCACCAATAATATTAATGTGTTGGTCCTGGTTAGTGTGGATTATCATCCCCTGTTTGGACTCTCGCTGAGTGTACTGGATATCGATACCAATTTTACTTTGGGTATCCTGGAACAGCAAAGAAATGCCACCCTTAAAAGGCTGGTGCAGGAAAATGTTTTTATTTCAAAGGAAGGTGAGCAGTATAGTACCACCAACAATCAGTTAAGACTACCGGCAGTTATTCAAAAGGTGGCAGTGCTCTCGGGAATCAATTCTGCAGGTCATGAGGATTTCAGACATACCCTTGAGCACAACGATTTCGGTTATGTCTTTCAAATTGATGATTACCCGACTATCGTGCAGGGAGATAATAATGCAAAGCTTTTCCTTTGTAAACTTATTGAAATCTACACTACCGGAATACAATACGACGCCGTGGTGATCACAAGGGGTGGGGGGGCGCAGTCTGATTTTCTGATCTTTGACAATTATAATATCGGAAGGGCGGTGGCCAAGTTTCCAATTCCAGTCATCACAGGGATCGGGCATCAGAAAAACGTGAGTATAACCGACCTTATGGCCCATACCCAGACCAAGACTCCTACCAAGGCCGCTGAGTTTATCATTGCCCACAACCGCGGTTTTGAACAGAAGATCCTTTTGCTTCAGAAGAATATCGTCATTAAATCACAGCAGCTCTTTCTGGTGAATTACCAGAGCCTTTCTAGTTTAAAGAGTACTATTTCCAATAGTGCCAGGGAGCTTATTACAGGGCATAAAGATGCTCTAAATACGATTAATCAAAACACGATCAACAGCTCTAAAACCATCCTGTACCAGCAGCACAAAATGCTGCTGAGCCTGTCCCATCAAGTTTCAGCAAAGCCCAGGATTATTCTTTACAACAGGATCAACGATATTGACAATACAATCCGTAACCTGAAAACATTCACTAGTGGCTACCTTCGCAACCAGAAAGGCTATTTGGGACATTACGCTGCGAGTATTCGGATGATGTCCCCGGAGAACATCCTTAAAAAGGGCTATGCTATTGTGAAAATAAACGATCAAATCATCAGTAATGCCAATACTATAACAGTGGGGGACAACATTGATGTGATACTCTCTGATA
The DNA here is from genome assembly GCF_050267765.1 of Flavobacterium sp. NPDC079362. NCBI lineage: Bacteria > Pseudomonadati > Bacteroidota > Flavobacteriia > Flavobacteriales > Flavobacteriaceae > Flavobacterium > Flavobacterium sp. NPDC079362. The sequence goes on from NZ_JBNNFM010000018.1 coordinate 90,244, forward strand.
TAATTTTTAAAACCACCGTCAAGCAAAAAACAAAATACAATGGAAGAGACACTGACTTATGAAGCTGCTTACAAAGAGCTTGAAGCAATTGCAAAGGAAATAGAGAATGAAACCATTTCGGTTGATGTACTGGCCACAAAGGTTAAGAGGGCTGCCGAGCTTATTACTTTTTGCCAGACCAAACTCAAATCAACTGAAAGTGAGGTCAACAAGATTATCAGCCAGATGGAGAATCCGTCCAAATGAAAATCTCAAGAATAATAATTTAATTGTTTTGGACGTTATTTGAATATATAATCCGATACAAAATAGGATATGCAGCGCAAAGCCAGTATCCGGCCTTATATGCCTAAGACCTAAAGCCCATTAAAGATATCTTTAACGGGCTTTTATTTGTATATTATATTTATTACAATGTAATGGAATACTTTTATTTGCGTTTGTGCGGCAAGACAAGGAATACTTCTGAGGTGCTGGTAAAAATCCTTAAGATGCCACCAGGGGGACACATCTCAAGGGAATCGTTAAAATTGTGTATCCCTATGCAAGAGCTGTTTTAAAAAACCTTCGTATTACTAATTTTTGCCCATAGTTTTCAGTCCACTCAGGCGGGGATCGGTTTCAAAAGTTTTGTTTCTTCTTGATTCATGGACAAAAGTAAGTGAAATGAATGTTTGTTAAGTCTCAGACTACTTTAATACCTTAGAATTGTAATCATTTTTTACATGTATTCGAGCATGGCTCTCTAGCAGGGCATTAGACCGTCCGAGGTAATAAGTGAAGTGCAGATTAATTCCAAAATAAAATTAGTTTGATTTGGAAAACCATAAAAATTGAAATGATTTTTAAATTTCCTCTTGTGCACAAAAATACAAGCAGCACAAATTCTATAAAATTACTATTAGTGGTATCCAATATTCCCAACGCACAAAATTTTTCTTGTCATAATATATGGCAATTCTGCAAAACATCTCTATTGTTCTGATGAGGTAGTAGGAAGGAATGTTTTCTCTTGTCAATGTTGCTTTGATAGAGAAAATGTACGCTTTTACAAAAAGTTATGGCCTGAATTAATACTAAGTTTGTTGATGATTGAAGATTATTTATTTAACTAAATTTTTATTAATTGTTTTTATATTACTTTTGGATATTGTAAAGCCAATCCAACATGATAAATACTTAAAACTCAGGCATTTCTGCTAAAGAATTAAAAGAAGTAACGCCGGTAAAAATTGTTTTGGCTGAGGATGATAAAGATGATCAGGAATTATTTATGGAAGCTCTTAGTGCAACAAAAATTCCTGCAGAGGTCACTACTGTAGAAAACGGGAAAGAATTGGTTGACACCTTAAAAGAGGGGTCCGAAGGGAAACCTGATATTATTTTCATCGATATAAATATGCCCATTAAAGGGGGTAAGGAGGCATTGGCAGAAATAAAGAGCGATGAAAAGCTTAAGGAAATCCCTGCAGTTATGCTCTCCACTTCCAATCACCCTGTAGATATTGAGGATACTTTTAATAAAGGAGCAAACCTTTATATACAAAAACCGAGTTCGTTTACCGGTTTTGTTCTCATTCTCAAAAAAGTATTCATTCTCCACTGGACCAAAGCGTTACTGAATCCTGTTAAAAATATATTTTTTGTTTCTGAAAAGAATATATCTCAGAAGGATTAAATAATTAGTGTTTTTGTTTGCTTATTTTACTGAGATCTACTTTGTCAGGGAAATCCCTTATATCTACTTTACTATCTTCGTGTCAATCTTAATATTTTTCCATCCATCATCTAAACCTTGCCCTTTAATATAGGTTACCTGATGTGATTCACCTTTCATATTATCATCAGTACAGACAGCAAACTAGATTTTACAGGAAAAGCGCTTTATACGATCACAAAACACAAAAGAACATCAGGCGATAACGAGCTTACTATAAAAGAAGAATTTACCTATTCACCGCAAGATCGTTTACTAACCCATACCCATCAGATTAATGCAGGAATTGTACAATTATTGACGTCAAACAGCTATGATCAATTAGGACAACTGGAGAGTAAAAATGTGGGAGACAGTGGCGGAAATGCAAGACAAAAAGTAGATTTTAGCTATAACATAAGGGGCTGGCTTACCGGTATCAACGATACGGATAATTTACAGCCCGACTCAGATCCGGTAGACTTATTTGCCTTTAAGATTAATTATAGCAACCCATCCGGTAACTCAGCTGTGGATGCTCTCTACAATGGAAACATAGCAGAAACATTCTGGAAAACCGCATCAGATTATGCATTGCGCTCCTACGGATACAACTATGACAACCTTAACCGACTAAAGAACGCCATTTATCGAAAACCTAACGATGCTATTCCTGTATCGGGCGCTTACAATGAAAGCTTAAGCTATGATAAGAATGGTAATATTAAATATCTACAAAGATATGGCGATAGTGATGCGCCTTCTATTGTCTTTAAGATTGATGATTTGACTTATGGTTATCAAGATGAGAATTCTAATCAATTGGTAAACGTTACAGAAGGCCTTACCGGAAATGACAATGCCGGTTTTATAGACGCCAATAAAACAGGCGATGATTATGCTTATGATGCTAATGGTAATATGATTAGTGATAAAAACAAAAACATTACTAAAATAGAGTACAACCATCTTAATTTGCCTAAGAAAATTATTTTTGGAACAACTGGTTCGATTGAGTATATTTACAATGCAGTAGGGCAGAAACTCGAGAAAATTGTAACGGATAATAGTGTTGTAAACAGTACAAATTATCTGGGTGGTTTTCAGTACAAGGATAATGTTTTAGAGTTTTTTCCAACGGCTGAAGGGTATGTGAAAAATGAGAGCGGAGCCTTATCGTATGTGTTCCAGTATAAAGATCATTTAGGCAATGTTCGTGTGAGTTATGCTAAAAACCCGCAAAGCCAAGTTCTTGAAATTATCGAAGAGAATAATTATTATCCATTTGGTTTGAAGCATAAGGGATATAATGATTATTTACCAACTGCTAATAAGTATAAGTACAACGGCAAAGAGTTGCAAGACGAGCTGGGGCTTAACATGTATGACTACGGATGGAGAAATTATATGCCTGACCTCGGTCGTTGGACACAGATAGACCCTTTGTTTAATGACCTTAAATTTGCTCACGATATTAATGATGTTGACGAAGATGACCAAGAAGCGGTTTATATGTCTATTATTAATGACTTAGAAGTAGGTGGGGGGATATATAATACCGATAATTTAAATCCTTATGGTTATGGATATAATAACCCTGTAAGTTTTAATGACCCTGATGGTAGATGTGTTCAATGTATATGGGGAGCAGTAATTGGAGCTGCTGTAGACTACGGATTACAAGTTGCTGTTAATTATGCAGAAGGTAAAAAAGGTTCTGATGCTTGGACAGATGTTAGTTTAGCTTCTATTGCCGTTTCAGCTGGTGCAGGAGCTTTGAGTGGAGGTATCTCGTTATTAAATCAATATAAGAATGCTAGTAGAGGGATAAAATTAGCCGTTGATGTTACTACTGATACAGGAGTTAGTGTAGCAAGTCAAGCGATTAAAGATGGTAAAGTTTCAGTAGCGAATACACTTATTGACGTTGGTGCTGGAAGATTAGCGGCTGGTGTTGCAGGTAAAATAGAAAAAAAAGCGCTAAATTCTTCAACAGGTAAAAAACTAACAGCGGCAGTTAATACTGAAAAGAATATAGCTCGCGGAAAATCTAATGTAGCTTCTAAAGCGAAAGCAAATGTAAGTGGAGCAACAAAGAAATTGGAAAGTTATGTTGGAAAAAGAGCTGCTGTATCAGCAGCTGTTTCATCTGGGACTGCATCGACAGCAGCAAATAAAATAAAAGAAAAAGTAGAGAAGAAATGATAAAAAAAATAAAAAAATATATTAATGAAAACACTGATGTAGTAAATATACTGCTTGGAGTAATATTATTTACAATTGCAGGTTTTGTTTATTTTGATTTCGAAATTATGTTTAAAGTATTTATAGGAGTCATTTTATTTGGTATAGCCATAGGACTAATCTCCTTTGTAATAAGGATACTTTCGAAATAGAAATTACTTTAATTAAGGTAGTGTTTCAAAGTTAGTGATAAATAATTATAAATTTTAAAGGATAGAAGAGATGCTTAGCCATCTTTTTTTATGCTCAATGAAAATCTTAAACAGGTATTTATACGGTAGCCTTTTCATTATTAAAAGAATTATTTTGCAACTTAATTACTGATACAGATTATGGAAAACCGTAAACGAAAAGTAAAATGTTTTGTATGTTTGATCTTGAAGTTAATAAATGGCATAAAGCTTTATAAAATTAGATTAGTTGAGGCCATTTTATAGCTGGAATAACTAAGTTATGCGATATTTTACAAAAAACAGGAAAACCAACCAAAAACTAAAAATTAATCATTTAAACTAAAACATGTCAAATTTTTATTGTGAATACTGCGGAATTAAAGGTTCCAGTATCTCGAGTTTAACAGCTAATTCTTGCCATCGCCATCCACTAGGTGCGAGTAAAGGAAACCATAAACTCTATGAGGGAAGTGAAAAATCGCAGTACAGTTGTAAATACTGTGGTACATTAGCAACCACAATTATTGGATTAACTGGTAACACATGCCATCGTCATCCTCTAGGAACCAACAAAGGAAAACATAATCCCGTTTTATAAAAAAAATAATGAATACAATTAAATCAATTTTTCATCAAATATCAAAAATAGATGGAATTAGTTCAATTTATGTTGATCCAATACCAAAAGAAATATTAGAGCGAGTTAAAAAAAATCATAAATTATCTAAATATACAGATTTACTTTTTTGTTGTGAAGACTGGATTTATGATTCATCTGATTCTTTAGCTATAACATCACAAGAATTATCAATATTTTTTAATAATCATTTAAATACCTATTGTTGGTCTGATTTTGATTCGGTTGAATACAAATATGAAGATTCAAGCTTTTATTTTATTTTCAATTTGAATAATAAAAATACAGGCTTAAGAATTGCCCCAAATTTTTTCGGAATATTTGAAATGGCATATCCTGATGCCCCTCTTTGTGTTTCTTTTCTTCATTTATTCAATCTATTTGTAAAACAAGCTCATGAAATAAATAAAACATACGAGCTAATTCTTGAAAAACTTTCAACCTTAGAAGAACAAATGTCGGAATTGGATGAAATCGAAATACAAAAGCTTGTTGTAAAAACAATTGAAATTTATGACAATTATGTAAATGCTACAGATGAAAAAGTAAGTGATTCTAGATTAGGATATTATTTAGTAATGGCATTATGTTTAAAAAAAGAAAATTCTGAGGCTTTAAAAATAATTAATAATTTGCTTGAAAATTATGAAAATGAAATAAATTTAGAATTTTGGTATAGAGTCAAAGCTGAAATTTTACAAGAATTGAATATTGATTATGACTCCATATTGTATCACAAAAAAGCGTACAATTTATGTTCTGACACTATTGAAAAATTAAAATATAAAGATGAAATTAATGAAATTCAAAATCGATTTAATGAGAATTTCATTAATCTACCATACCAAAAGAGAAAACTAATTTTTATTAGCGATGAACTTGAATGTACACCTGAAGAAACTTTTATAGTTTTAGACAGAAATAGTCTTCCAGAAAAAATAAATTTCTACAATAATACACTTAGAAAAGAAGAACTATATATATTACATCCATATATAAAAAATATTTACATGCCTTATTCCGATTATGAAATGATTCTTTTTAGAGATAAATTTGAAGAGTTTTCATATTTCATACAGTGTTTAGGCGCTAAATCAATGACTATATCAGTTGCAAAAGGAACTAAAAACAGCAAAGCAAGTTTAACAAACTTATCGTCTTCTAAATCTAAAAATGAGACCCTAAATGGAACAATTGGAGTTAAAGGTTTAGAGTTTAATGTAGATAATAACCAAATTAAAAACAAAGAAACAAATAAAAATAATTTAACTGATGAAATAAAAGAAAGTGAAACTTCTTATTATAGAACCCAAATTTTTGAACCAACAAAAAAACCATATTTACCCTCAGAGATGATTTGGTTTGAAAATGAATCAACTTGGCAAAGATTATACAAACAAAGAATTACTGGAAACATAACAAATCATCACGACATTTTAAACTCAAAAAGTAGTCATTCAATTTCAAAAAAAGAGGAAGAAACTTTAAAAGAAGCATTTGTGAAATATATGGAAGTTGGCGCGAGTTATAAAGTTTTCAGTGCAAAGGGAAGTTCGAACGTAGAGAAGAATAAGAATATTACAGAACTTTTAGAAAGCACTTTTAATCAAAATGATACTATTCATTGGGAAATTGAAATTGAATTTGAACCAATTATGAACTTGTCAAATGAAACTATTGAGACAGATCCTGAAAATACTTCTACTTTTATTAATGAAGAAGAATATTTAGAAGAAGTCAAATTTATGCTCGAAGATGATGGTGTAATTGATGAAAAAGAAAGAAGTAGTTTAGAAAGATTTAGAGTAAAAAAAGGCATATCTAAAGAAAGAGCTACTGAGTTAGAAAGCTATTTAACTTCTTTGGCAAATTTAAATAAAAATGAAACAGAATATTTAGATGAATATCATGAAATGTTAATCGATGGAGAAATAACTGAAAAGCAAAGAAGAATTTTAAAAAGAAGAGCAATTCAGTATGATATTTCTGAGCAAAAGGTAATCGAATTGGAAAATCGATAATTGCAAAAAAACATCGCATAACCGCCGTTTGGGAATATGGCGGGTTTAGGCTTAATTTAAAGATGGTTTTGTACCTGAAAAATTAGTCATAAACCGAAAGTTTAAGCTTCTTTAAGCCGCCACATCGCCAAGCGGCCAAACGTTATGGTGCATTTTAAAAGAAATATACGTATGAAAGAAATATTTACAAGAAATGATGATTATGATAAAACGGCTTTTCTTAATTGGCGGACTTCAAAACAACAAGATGTTGAAAATTTAATTGTTCTTGCTGAAGGTTATTTATTATCAGCTATTCAGCTAACAAAATGTTGCTTAGTAGATAATTCTGATAAAAAGGCTGATATACTAATCTTTCCAATTCTAAATAATGCTAATCACGGCATTGAGTTATACCTAAAAGCGCTTATTTGGACTTTAAACAAACTTCAAAAATCAATTAAAAAAATTGAAGGAAGCCATAATATCAAACAAATGCTTGATCTTGTAAAAGGAAAATTTTGGATTATAAAGATATGACTGGTTAAAGAACTTTAACGAGAAAAATATTAACCTGATTCAATACATAGATGAATTATTTACTTTGATTTCGACTTAGGGAAAAGGCGACAATATGGATTTTTCAAGATATCCAATAACAAATAAATACGAAAACCACTTTTATATTGAAAGGTTAGATAATGGGTGGCACGGTCCGACCGAAATACCCAAACCTACCGAATCCTAAGAAAAAATTAATATGAAAGAACTAATTGACACGTTAAATCTTCCTAAACAAATATTAGACAAAACTGAAAAGCTGTTTAGTACATTATTTGGAGAAGGTTTTAAAGAAATAGGTGGTATTTTTGGAGATACAATGCGAGTAAAACGATTGGAAAATCAGATAAAAATACTTGATAAGCTAGTCAAATTATGGAAAAAAAATGGTTTGAAACCACATCAAATCAACTTAAAAACTCTTGTTCCTTTGTTAGAAAAATCTTCATTAGAAGAAGAAGACCTTAAAACTAAATGGGCAAACTTAATTACTAATATTGCTTCTTCTAAAGGAAATGGAATGGAGCCAAAATTAGTAAATACTTTATCTAGTTTATCATCATTTGAAGCTAAAATTTTAGATTATCTACAAACTAAATTTAACTTTAAAAGGGAACAAAATTTTCAAAATTCTAAAACATCATATAGAAAATATAAAACACTTGAAGAAATAAAACCGGACAATATTCTCTTTCTATTTAACGATGTAAAAAAATAACTTAACTTAAGAGTTAACTTCCATTTATATTGATAATTTGGAATCATTAGGACTAATTCGTAACGAAGATCCTCAAATTAATATTGAAGATGGATTTTCTGACGCAGAAATAGTTGAAGATAAAGAGAAAAATAAAGAGCAATCTATCGATTTAAATTTAGACTTATCTACTAGCTATACAAAATCCGATGATTTTTACTTTACCGCATATGGTTTATATTCTATCAATCAATGTAAAACCATTTAAAAAAAACGACGCACAACAGCTACAACGGATTTGGGCAATATGAATAATGGAAAGGTGATTTTGTATTTGGAAGATTTGCTTTACCTATTCATAATCACTCGAGATGCAAATCCGAAACTATGAATTAATTTAATCCCAAATCCGCTGTAGTAATAGAATGTTATTAGCCATTTTAAGAAAAAATCCCAAAAACAACTATGATACCTGATACTATATTTGACATATTTAAAAGTATAATCTCTCTTCTTATTACTTTATTCCGAAAGAATAAAAAAATTAGAAACTATGTCGTTATTGGATTATCGTTTTATATCACATTGATTACATTAATACAAGTCTTTATCTCGGAAAAAATAGATAAAGAAGTCTTACAATTTCTTGGTGCATTAGGAAGCTTCTCTGTTTTTTTACTTCTAATTGCACTTATATCGTATACACCATATACTATAGATAAAGATGGTTTAAAGGTAGAGCTTGACAATATAAAACAAGAACGAGAAAAAATAATTGAACGAATTTCGAAGAAAGATAATACTGTAATTGATACAATTCAACTCAGCTTAAATCAAATTACAGAATATTATACAATTAATTTGAGCCAAGCAAGAAGTAGCTACAGATGGAGTATAACTGCTTGTTATAGGACTTATAACTCTAATTGCAGGTGCTTGGTTGATATTTTTTCAAACAACTCCAAATATAACGGTTGGTATTATAACAGGAATTTCAGGAATCCTTATTGAATTTATCGGAGCATCAAATATTTATATTTACAATAAAAGTTTATCCCAATTAAACCTATATTTCAGAGAATTAATAAACATACAAGACACAATGTTAGCAATTGAACTTTGTGAAAAAATAGATAACTCTAGTCCTAAAAAAATTGAAATAACCGAGAAAATTATTCTAAGCCTAATGGGACGAAGCTCAATAAGAGAAAGTTTATTTGTTGATTTTAAAAATAAAAGCAAAATTAAAAAGACTCCCTAATGAATAAATTTTGGAAACAATAAAAAACAGTTGATAATAGAATAATTAATTCATGGATTTAGGTAATTGACTTAATAGAGAGTTGGTTTTGTATTGAAATGATTTGGAAATCTGAAGAATGGGCTTGATTTAGACCCAGAGGCGCTGTAGTACCAGGACGTCAGGCTGTGAAAAAACCTCTTTTTTCGATTTAAATCTTCAAAATTTGCTATACTGCAATTCAAATAAAGCCTTCTGAGAAGGCTCTTTTTCAGGCTGCTAATTTGGTCTGATAAAAATTGTTAGCTCTATTTAGCTTTAAATAAGTCGTTTCCAGTAAAAACAAGACTTTTGCTTTGTAGGGTGAGTTCCAATTTTGGAGTTTTGCAATAAGTTCGGGAACGCCCAGTATATTAATACTGCGTTTAATGTTATAGACTAACATAATTAGACTATGTTCTCCGTTTACTTTTTCTAATCCCGTTAAGTTGGTGTGGTTGTAACCCCATTGCCGTTTTATAGTACCAAAGATATGCTCGTTGATTTCCTGTCGCTTTCGATAGAGTTGAGCATTTGCGTGGTAGCGTTTATTGTTTTCTTCTACGGCATCGGCATATTGGCTACGGTCTATATCCCGACCAGCCACCCTGCTGGTACATAACTGCTTCACGGGACATTCCCTGCATTTGGATGTTCGGTATCTCTTGAATTCATAACTATCTTTATCGGTTTTCTTGTGCCAGTGACCTGTAGTTTTAAGTGTTTCACCCTGTGGACAAGTGTAGGTGTCATTGGTTTGGTCGTATTTGAACTTCGAGATCAAATAACCCTCAGCTATCCTTTCTTTATTTTTTCCTTGTTCGGGCTGTGCTACAATTGTAGTGATGTTCGCTTTTTTGCAGATTTCTATTTGTTTGCCATTATGATAGCCTTTGTCAACTAAAGCAGTATATGTTTCTATACCTAAATTCTCTTTTGCTTCAATAGCAATGGCAGATAAAGCACTGCGGTCGTTCTTGTTGATGGTATGGGTGGCTACCACAAGATTGTGTTTGGCATCTACTGCAGCTTGGACATTAAAAGATATTTCAACTACTTGTCCTTGTACTAATAAGGCTCTGGCATCGCTATCAGTAGTGCTTATTTGAGGTTCGCCGCTTGCTTTTAATTTTTCTTCCAGCAAATCATAGCGAAGCTTGTTTTAAGCGCTCTATCTTTTGTTGGATATTTTTGATTTCTGTAGAATTCTCCTTGGTATCATTTTCCTCCAAAGCATTTAGGTATTCTTGTGTTTTGATTTCAATATATACTAAATGTTGATCTATTTTTTTTTGATTGAAATTAGCTTTCTTACTATTGTGCGCTCGGCTTTTAGTTCCATCAATAGCAATGGTTTCACAGCCTATTAAATCGGCGTCTTTTGAAAAGACAACATAGAGTTTAAACAAGTTCTTTAATGCTAATGGATTATTCTTTCTGAAGTCTGATATACTGTGATAATTGGGACGAATATCTTCTAATAACCACTGCATTTCAATGTTTCTATAACATTCTTTTTCTAGTTTACGACTACTTCTCAAACCATTTAGATATCCATACAAATACTGGACTGTTATAACTTGGACGTCCCTCTTTATTAAGTGTTTGAACTGAAAAACCAAGTTTTGATAAGTCTAAAAAAGAGACAAAAGCTTCGATAAAACGTACCGGATTATCCGGACTTATAGTGTCCTCTAAACTTGAAATACGCATCTGGTGGCGAGAAATTCCTGAGATATATTGCATTCTTAAAAATATGAAAATTCCTGCTTTAATACAACTTTTTTGCTATATTTGATCAAACACAAACGGAAGTTTTTTAACTTACTGACGTTAGCGGTCAGGCTGAAAAAAAAAACAGACAAATGAAAAGAAATTTAGTAATTATGGGATTATATCGACAATGTTAAGTGTACTTGGATGCTCGCCAAACGGGAAAAAAAATGACAAAAAAATCACTCAATCAATTGAAGAATTTAATAACAAAAAAATCTATACAAAACTAAGTGAAGAAATAATTGACAATACTTCTGACGATAAATTATTACAATTAGTTTTTGACAACTTATCGCAAAAGAATTTTGAAGATTATGAAAATGAATTTGCAAATGTGATGAGTTGGAACAAATCAAAACAAGCAATTTATATGATTTGGACTTTAGAATCAGAAGTTAATAATGGTGGATATAATCAATTTTACTTTAATTCGAGTGGACAGTTTTATAAATATTTGCCAGATGCTTTAAAATTAGTTGGAGCGAATAAATATGCCGAATTGACGAAACGAGGTAATGAAATTTTTGAAAAAGAAAATCCAAAAATCACACAACATCAAGACGGAACAATAGAAGGTTTTAGTAAATCTTATGAAGACAATCCATTAAATAAGTTTGACGAAGAATTTTATAAACTTTACGAGACTGAAAATTTACAACAATTACAAGTAGATTTTATTATAAAGCATAAAACTGAATTTATCGACAACTGAGACGTAAAAAAAGCCCGAATCGCTAACAACTTCGCGAGATTGGCTGTTTTGGCTGAATTTAAAGATGGTTTTATATTTGGAAAATTTGTGTTTAATCGAAAAATCCCGCATCTTTAATCCCTAACCTCGACAAGTACCAGACCGTCAAGAAGTGAAAAAAACTCTTCAAACTTGGAAAGTATGTGGAGGGCTGCCAAAGAAAAATCTCAAATATGAGATTCTAAAGAGGTTGATTTTAGTTTTTTAACAGACTGACGTTAGCTGATATTTTGGGACACTCACTAAATCAAAAAAAAAACTTACTTTTGACATAAATTAAATCAAAAATGAATAATAAATATACCACTTACATCAGTCGAATTTATCTTGAAAACATTAAATGTTTTAAAGGTGTAAATGACTTTAATTTACTTGATGAAAATGGCAAAATTGTTCAATGGACTGTTATTTTAGGAAATAACAATTCTGGAAAAACTAATATTTTAAAATCAATCGCAGATTTAGAGCCTAGGCTTTTGAAATTTGGCGAAGAAAACAAAGGAGATGTTGAAAAAAATTGCGCACCATTAAATTTAATGAGAAGTGTTGATTATGAAAAAACTAACTCGTTAAAAGATGATAAAATAGATCGTTTTATTGGTTGTGATATTTTGTATAAAAAAAGAAGTTCAAGCAAATTACATTTTAATGGAAACTTTTCTCTTTTTGAAAAAGAAAAGAGAAGAGAAAATAACAATAGACCAAATTGGGGATTTAAGCCATTTAAAATGTGGACAGGTGGTGAATATGATATTTTAAGAAATCTGCAAATTTATGGATATGGGGTTACGAGAAGAACAGGGAATAAAGGATTAATCGGTAAGGAAAACAATTATAATTCCTCTACTCTATTTAATCCAGAAATGAGTTTAATAAACATTGAAGATTGGCTACTTCAACTTGATTATGCAAATAAAAATAATCAAAAAGTAGCAACAGAAAACCTGAAAAAGCTTAAATTGCTGATTAAGAGTGGTATATTTCCAGATATCTTTGACTTCAAATTTGATTCATCAGAAAATTTAAAAAATAATATTCTATTTAAAACAAAAAGTGGTTGGACAAAATTAGAAGATTTAGGGTATGGTTATCAAACTACTCTATCTTGGATTATAGACTTATGCAAAAAAATGTTTGAGAGATATCCTCGTTCTATAAATCCATTATCAGAACCAGCTGTTGTTTTGATAGATGAAATTGATTTACATCTACATCCTAGTTGGCAAAAAAATGTAGTTAAATTCCTGTCTGAAATTTTTCCAGCAACACAATTTATTGTTACTAGTCATAGTCCATTAGTAATACAATCTCTTGAAAAATTAAATTTATTCATATTAGATAATAGTGAAAATGGTGTTTTAATAAAAAAATCATCAAAGACTACTTTTAAAGGCTGGTCAATTGAAGAAATACTTGAAGATGTAATGAATTTACAAAATGGGAATTATTCAGACACTTACAATAGTTTTTTTAATGAATTTGATAAAGCATTAGATTTAAATGATTATAAAACTGCTCTTTCTATTTACAATAAACTTGATGCAATATTACATCCAAATAGTTCAGACAGAAAAATATTAAAACTTCAACTTTCACAATTGATTGGCAATGATAAAGCTTGATTTACCAAATAAACCCGTAAAACTTACTGATGAATTAATTGCTGAACTTACTGCTAAATATTTATTAGATAATGATGATGTTTGGAATAAAACATTCATTAGAAAATCGGTATTAGAATTTTCATATAATAAATGTTGCTATACTGAATGCAGATTAAACTCTGAAAGCAAATATATGGAAGTTGACCATTTTTTTCCAAAAGTACACTTTCCAAATGATGTTTTAACTTGGGGAAATTTATTACCCTCTTGTAAAAAATCCAACACAACCAAAGGTGAACTTAATACTCAATTATACCCAATAATAAATCCAACAATTGATAATCCTAAAGAGCATCTAAAAATTATTGGATTTAGATTTTATGATAAATCGGAAATTGGAAGACGAACGATCGATTATACTGCATTAAACGACAGACAACACTTCGTTAATAAGAGATATGATATAGGTATAAAGATAATTGAAATTGTAGAAGATATTAACCAAAATTTAGCGGATTTAATTGTTGATATAAAAAATAATCATCAAAGAATTATTCGTTTGGTAAATAAATATAAAAACCTATTAAAAGAAGCTGATAGAAAAGAAGAATTTTCAGCGACAGTTGCAACAACTATTTTAACTGATAATAATAACCAAATAATTATCAATGTTCTTAAAGAAAATAATTTTTGGGATATCGAATTAGAAGAACTAATATTAGAATTAAATTTTTGTTCTTTATACGAATAAAATAAAAACATCAGCTAATAGCTAGAGTTCGAGTAGATGTGTAGCATAGCTATGTCTTAAAGTATGTACCTGGACTTTTTTTTTCACTCCAGTAGCCGCAGCCACTTGCTTGATTGCCCATTGTACCCCGCGTTGCGAATAACGATTGTCAAAATCGCCTCCAGCTCCATTAGGCAAAGGTTGTCCATTGAAGAGGTAGTCTTTTGCCTTTGCAGATTCGATGTACTTTTTGAGCCCTTGAATTAAATGTTCTGAAAGCGGAACGTAACGGTCTTTTTTGCCTTTGCCTTGAACTACTTTGAGTTGTTTACGATCAAAATCTAAATCCTGCAAACGTACACTACGTGCTTCCATACAACGAAGTCCGCAACCATAAAGTAAGCCAATGAGGATTCGGTGCTTGAGTAAAGTGGCACTTTGAAGCATTGCCCAAACTTCTTCCTTGCTTAACACCACCGGAAGTTTTTTCTCGTATTTTATCGAAGGTAATCGCAGAAACTCATACGGAAATCCCTCGGATTTAAGCAGAAATCGCAGTCCGTAAACAGTGTGCTTGAAATACGATTGTGAAGGTGATTTTGACTTTTTCTGAAGAAAGAATAAGTAATCATGAACCTGTTCGGGATCAAGTTCCGTGGGGATTTTTCCGAAATGGAGCAAATAGCAGCAACATGAAAGGAATAATTACTAAAAGTACTCTGACTTCTGCCCAAAACTGAAACAGGGCGCTCAAAACGGTCAAGTAGTTCGGTAAATCCAGGAACTTCCCGTTTGGCTTGGTTGATAAGTTTGTTTTCTCTTAACTCTTCTGGATTCTTTTTTTTGTTACCATAATATTTGAATTTTAAGTATATTCGTAAGGTTACAAAATAACAGTGAGTGCTACCGAAGGTTTAGTTCAACCGTTACTACAACGGATTTAGGAATTAGCTTAATAGGAAGTTTGCTTTGCTTTGTATTTGGGATGATTTACTTCTGCTGTTCGCTATCGCTTAGGTGGCAAATCAGAAGAACGGTTCTTAATTATTACAAAGCCTGCACTATGATTTATTAAATAGTCAGATTGATTGGTGGATTGAATCTTTACAAAATCTAAATATTAACGTAAGTAATTTAACAATTGAAGAACTTGTTAGATTACATCATAGTCATGGAAGCATGCCAAAAGTACATTTTAAATATATTATCTCGTATGTTTTCTAAAGTAGAATGGCACAAAGTTAAGTGAAATTACATTTATAAAAGATAAAAGAAGTTGGTCGTAATTGACTACAAAACTGATAAATCACATGGAAATTACATTTTCGTACATAAGAAATAGAATTAGAGAACACCGAAAAGAAGATTTAATTGATAATTGTTACAGATTACTAGATCACTATCGAGATGAATTTGGGCCAATTTGGTTTATATTTCTTTTAATGAAATGGACGTATTTATATGGAGGTGAAAAATATCCTTTAAAAGCTTTAACTAGTCAGAAATTCAATGTTATTCTTCAACATATCACAGATTTTAATTCTGAGCATATAAGCAATTATATAAAAAATCGTAGATTAGATATAGCTATGCATATATTTTATTCGCAACAATTCTATTTACAAACAATAGTAAGAAAAGAGGTTTTTTCAGTACAATTAAATCTTTACGAAACTTTAAGTGGAAAATATGATATAGAAAAATCTTTTAAAGAAAAAACTGGTCTTTCGATTTTTGATTTTCTATATATAATGCAAATAATTTGGTTATATGTAAATTCACGAAAACATGATGACACAAATTTAAATTTTGAAGATTATTTGGAAATAGATTTTTTAAACGTTTGCGCGGAATTAACAAGCAATGAAAAAATATCAAATTTTCTTGAATTGGTTGTTCTTGATCCCATGCAATCTCACCAGAAAATTAATGAATATAAACGAAAGGTTAAGATAGAAGATCTGCAACATTTGGAAACAACTTTTTTTACAATTTATCCTTTTCAACTATACAATGGAAAAGTGCGTTTAGTACACGAAAGAGTTTTAAATTATAGCATAAACTATTTTATTTATGATTATCTAAAATCTAATGATGAAAATTTCACAACAGAGTTTGGAAATAGATTTGAAAAATATATTCAATTAGGAATAATAGAAAGCAATTTCTCCTTCATCAATGAAAATCAATTGAAAAAAAAGTTAGGTCTTAATTCAAATCTAATTGATTTTTATTTAGAAGATTTTAATGTTTTTATTGAATGCAAAGCTATTGAACTGCAACCTACACCTCTCGTAAATCCAACAGATGAGATAATCTTTAATTCTTTGAAAGAATCCATATTAAAGGCATACTTCAAACAGCTTTTAAATGTCTCAAAAAAAATTAATTCTAAAAAAGAAAATTGGGGATTAATAATTACCTATAAAGAATTATACTGGAGTCAATTTAGTGAGTTATTTGAAATTGGAAAAGATAAATTTGAGAACTCTATTGACAGTCATTTTTTACCTCCTGAAAACGTTTTTATTCTTGATATATTTTCATGGAATTCATTACTTCAAATAATTAAAGATAGAAATATAACGCTAATTGAAATATTAGAAAAAGCTAGGCTTAATAATTCGAAACCCGAAACTAGAAAACAAACATTTTCAATGCATTTAGATGAATACAATCCTGAATCTGTAAACTTTAAATTTCTTGAAAAAGAATTGAAAAAATTAGAAATCACAAAAAAATAAACATTATTATAATAGTCGTTTGGCAAGGTTGGAGTTTTATGCCGAATTTATAGTCAGTTTTGTATAAGTTAAATTTGTGTTTATCCGAAGATTAGGCTTCTTTAATCACAAACTGCTTTTAGCGAAAGAGCACTAGCAGTTATTAAAAAAAATCGAATTAATATAAACAATTATGGAAACAATTAGAGTTAACGTTTTACCGCAAAATGAAATAAGAATAATAAAAGAAATTATTATAGTCTCTGATCAAGAAAATAGAGATACTTCTTTAGGTAGTATTTTTTATGAACGTTATTTTAGTTCCGAATATAAAATTGAAGAAATTGAAGAAGAAAATAGAGACTTTACTTATTATCTTAATTATCCAAAACAAGAATATTTTCCAATAGACGATTTAGACGGAATAATTTTGCAGTCTATAAAGAATAGTTTTCCAAAATCAAGTATTAGAAATTTTATCTATTTCTCTACTGGTGATGTTGAGAGACTAGAGAATCTAAAAAATCGTCCGATAGAGAAAACTACTATAATGTTTTCACCTTTATTAATTTCTCAAAACTATCAAACTCTTTCAAATAGTAGTCAACAATTTTATCGTCCAGAAATCAATATTTACCGAGACTCTAAAAAGCAAGATGTTGAAAACATAGCTTTTTTCGGAAATTTTGACTTAAATGACAGAACAATTTTATCCAGATTAAGAGACATTAATTTCATTTAGGAATAAAAGCTAACATTTGCTACAAGAGATTTTACAATAGACTTAATAGAAATGTGGCTTTGTATTTTGGATGATTTGGCAAATTAAAATAATGGCCTTACTTTATTCCAAAACCCGTTGGATATGATGATTTTAAGGGGTAGGTATTTCGGTCGGACCGTGCCACCCATTTCGGTTGAAATGGTGCCACTTTGAAAGAGATTACAATAATACAAAAAAGTTTGTTCAGTTTAAAAA